>NZ_QCXO01000126.1:0-79702 GCF_023383675.1 Microbacterium sp. ER1 | reverse complement strand
GGTGGTCGGCGGGCGCGGGGTGTCCGGGTCGCCGTTCCCGGTCTGGCCGTGCGTCGTCGCGCCGTGCTGGGGCGAGGAGGACGAGCCGTCCCCGGTGCTGAGGCTCAGGGTGGCGTGCGGCGCGGCGACCGCGAGGTCCCGGCGGAGATCGACGAGGAGGGCGCGCAGGGCGTCCCTGCCGATCTCGCTCGGGGCCTGCAGCTCGATGCGCAGGGTGGAGCCGGCGATGTGGGCCCGCACGGTGACGGGACCGAGGTTCTCCGGCGAGACGGTGAGCGTGATCCGGTGATCGCCGTCGGGGGCCTGGGCCAGGGACAGCACCGGAGCCGCCACCTGGGGGAGCAGGGCCGGTCGGACCGGCGCGGGGACGGCGCTCGGCGGCGTGACGGGCGCGGTGGCCGTGGCGGCGACCGGGCTCGGCGCGGGCGTGGACCCGGCTGCGACCGGGTCGACGGCGCTCGAGCCTGCGGGGGTGGCGGCGGACGGCACCGGGATGGAGGGCGTCCCGGACACGGTGGAGGTCTCGGGGACGGTCGTGGCCTCGGTCGGGAGCGCGAGCGTGGCCGTCGCTCCGTCCGGCGCCGGGCCGGCGAGGCGGGACGTCCTGCCGTCCGATCCTGCGCTCGTCCCGCCGTCCTCGCCGGTACGCGCGCCCGCCGCTGCCTCGATGGACGAGGAGGGCGGGGACGGCACGACCGCTCCGGTCGTCGGAGGCGCGGTCGATGGCGCCGACGACGCGAGAGCGGGGGCCGACCGGACCGCTCCGGCGTCGACCGGTGCGTCGACCGGTGCCATGCCGGCCGCCGTGGGCACCGCCTCCGCATGAGGAGGCGTCGCCGCGGGGGAGGCGGAGTCGACGGCGGGCAGGGGGAGCGCGTCGGTGCCGGAGATGGCCGGACCCGCCGGAGACGGAGGTGCCGGAGACGGAGTCGCCGGAGTCTGCTCTCCCTCGGGCGGCGTCGGAACCACCGTCGGGCCGGCGTCCGGCGGAACGACAGTCGGGATCGCGGGCGGCGCGACCACCGACCCGGAGGGCGACGGGGCCGGGAGCGGAAGCGGCGTGGCGACGGCACCGTCGGCGGGAACGGCCGCGGTGCCGTCGCTCCTCGGCGCTGCGTCGGTCGCGGGGTCCTCGGGCGACGTGGGGCCGGCCGGCTCCGTCTCCCGCGCGGCATCGCGCACGGCGTCGGCGAAGGCGGCGGCTCCGGGGGCGCCGCCGCGGCCGGCCGGGGCTGCGGAGCGCGGGGGGCGCACGTCGAGCGCCGCGAGGAGGTCGAGAGCGGTCATGCCGAGCCCTCCGTCCGGGAGCGGGAGGCGATCTCGTCCAGCTCCGCCTGCTCGGCGTGCAGGTCGGCGGCGCGTACCGCCTCGGCGTGGCCGTCCGCGAGACGCTCGAGGCCGCGCAGCGTGCGCCGGGCGTCGGCGTGCGCGGACCGCGCCTCCGCGACCGTCTCCTGCTGGAGGGCCGACAGCGTCGTGAGGTCGGCCAGCAGCGCCCGGCCGGAGACCCGGGCCGCCGCGAGCGCCGCGAGCGCACGGACGTCCACGGCCTCGGTGTCCGCGCCGGCCAGGTGCGCGCGCAGGGCCCGGTCTCTGGCCTCGGTGTGCTGCGCGTCGATCACCGCGCGCGACAGACGCTGCGCGGCGGCGCGTTCCTGGATCTCCCGGACGCGCAGGAGACCGGCGAGCGAGAACCCTCTGCTCATGAGACCCCCTCGAAGGCGGAGACGAGGCTCTCCAGCCGGGCCCAGGAGTCGTCGATCGCGCTCGTCTCGTCGAGCGGCTGGGTGAGGAACGCCGAGATCGGCCGTTCATGGGCGATCGCCGCATCGATACGGGCGTCGGCGCCGGCGTGATAGGCGCCGATGTCGATGAGGTCGTTCGCCCGGCGTCGGGCCGCGAGCACGGCGCGGAGGGTGGCCGCCTGTGCGCGGCGCTCCCGGCTCGTGATCTTGCCGGCCACGCGGGACACGGACCCGAGGACGTCGATGGCGGGGTGGTGACCGGCGAGAGCGAGGGCACGGTCGAGTACGACGTGGCCGTCGAGGATGGAGCGGACCGCGTCGGCGATCGGCTCGTTGTGGTCGTCGCCGTCGACGAGCACGGTGTAGATGCCCGTGATGGAGCCGGCGCGGTCGGTGCCGGCGCGTTCCAGCAGTCCGGCGAGGAGCGAGAAGGTGGAGGGCGGGTAGCCGCGGGTGGCCGGCGGCTCGCCCGCGGAGAGCCCGATCTCGCGCTGGGCCATGGCGACGCGGGTCAGCGAGTCCATCATGAGGATCGCGTGCGCCCCGTCGTCGCGGAAGGCCTCCGCGATCCGGGTGGCGGTGAAGGCGGCGCGGATGCGGGCCATCGCCGGCTGATCCGAGGTGGAGACGACCACGACCGAGCGGGCGAGTCCCTCCGGGCCCAGGTCGTCCTCGATGAACTCGCGCACCTCGCGGCCCCGCTCGCCGACGAGGGCGATGACGGTGACCTCGGCCTCGGTGCCGCGGGCGATCATCGACAGCAGCGACGACTTGCCCACGCCGGATCCCGCGAACAGGCCGACGCGCTGCCCTCGGCCGACGCTGACGAGGGTGTCGAGCGCGCGCACGCCGAGGGGGAGCGGGGTGTCGATGCGATCGCGCTCCATGATCGAGGGGGTGTCATGATCCAGGGTCACCTGCGGCGCCGCGAGCGGACCCTTGCCGTCGATGGGACGCCCGAGGCCGTCCAGGACCCGGCCCAGCAGCGCGCGTCCGGTGGGAACGCGCACCGGGCCGCCCCGGCCGCGCACCGGGGCGCCGACGGTGAGTCCGGCGACCGGGGCGAGCGGCATGCAGCGCAGCCCGTCTTCGCCCGTCGCCACGACCTCGGCGTCGATGCCGTCGAGCGTCACCACGTCCCCGATGGCGCCGTCGAGCCCGCGCACCTGCACGCTGAGTCCGCGCACCTGGAAGACCTCGCCGATGCGCTCCGGCCGCGCCGCCTCGAGCACCGCCGCCCAGGAGCTCACGGCGTGCCCTCCGCGAGGGCGCGGCGCGCGCGCTCGAACGCCGTCCCGACCCTCGCGTCGATGACGCCGTGCGCGAGCACGGCCACGGCGTCGCCGCGGGCGAGGGTGTCGTCGGCGACGAGCGGGAATGCGGCGAGGTCGTCTCCGGTCTCCGCGGCGAGGAGCCGGAGATCCTCCGGATGGACGCGGAGGCTGCGTACCGCGGCCGGCGCGGTCGCGCTCAGGGCGCGGCGGGCCGCCGCGGCCGCCGCGGTGCCCGCATCGCTCAGCTCGGCCGCGAGGAGGATCTCCGCGAGGTCGATCGCGTGGGAGAGCACCTGCGTCGTCGCGGCGGCCTCCAGCTCCGCCTCCCGCTCCGCCAGGGAGCGTGCCGCGGCGTGCAGGGCCGCCACCGCGGCGGCCATCTCCTCGGCGCGATGGCGCTCCCGCTCCGCCTGCTCGGCCGCGGCGGCGCGGTGCGCGGCTTCGGCGTCGGCCGTACCCGCCCGGAAGCCCGCGGCGTGGCCCTCGGCGTACCCGCGGCGGCGCGCGCGCTCCTGCTCCCCGCGGTGGTCCGAGCCGCCGAGCCGGGGGAACGCGGCGGGGGCGAAGGCGTCAGTAGACATACTCGTCCTCGTCGGCCCGCTGCACGGTGATGTCCCCGGCGGCCTCCAGCGCCCGGATCGTGCGGACGATCTCGGCCCGCGCTTCCTCGACCTGGGAGACGCGCACGGGGCCCAGCGTCCTGGCCTCCTCCTCGAGGTTCTCGCGGTTGCGCTCGGACACGTTGCGGCGGATGAGATCGACGATCGGCTGCTGGGCGCCCTTGAGGGCCAGCGCCAGCGACCGGATGTCCATGCCCCGCAGCACGCGCTGGGTGTCCCGGTCGTCGAGCTTGACGATGTCCGCGAACGTGAACATGCGCGAGCGGATGTCCTCCGCGAGGGCGCTGTCGCGGTCCTCGATGCTCGCCAGCAGGGCCTTCTCGATGGTGGCCCCCGAGCGGCCGATGATCTCCACGAGCGGCTCGACGCCGCCGAGCACCTCGGGGCTGTCCCGCGACGCGAGGCTGCCGGTCCGCGCCTTGAGGGCGTCGGCGACGATGGCGATGGCCTCCTGGGAGGCGGTGCCCATGGTGGCGATCGCCTGCGCGACGTCGGTCCGGGCGGGGTCGGGCAGCGCGGCGAGCACGGCGGCGGCCTGATCGGCGGGGAGGTGCGCGAGCACGAGTGCGACGGTCTGCGGCAGCTCGCCGTCCAGGAGCGTGGCGAGATGGGCGGCGTCGGCGGAGGCGAGGAAGTCGAACGAGGCGCTCATCGACGTGGAGCCCACGCGGCCGAGCACGGCGGCCGCCCGCTCCGACCCGAAGGAGGCCTCCAGGAGCCCGGCGGCGATGTCGCGCCCGCCGCGGGCCGGGGGCAGGTGCCCGGCCGCGATGCGATGGAACTGTCCCAGCGCCTGGGCGGTCGTCTCCGCATCGAGGTCCTGCAGCCCGATGATCTCGGCGGCGACGGCCTCGGCCTCGGTCTCCGAGAGATGCTTCATGACCTCGACGGCCTGCGCGCGGTCGAGGTTCATGAGGACGATGGCGGCCGTCTGCCGATCGGTGAGTCCGCTCATGCCCGTGACCTGTCGTCGATGAGCGTGCGCAGCAGCTCGGCCGTGCGCTGCGGGTCCTGCCGGGTGAGGGCGTCGATCTCGGCACGGCGGCGCTCGAGGCTGATCTGCGCGGGCTCGGGCTCGGGGTCCGGGTCGAGATCCGGCACCGGCTCGAGGAAGGCGAGCGGGGTGGTCGGCGCCTCCAGCACGGCCGTCGGTGCGTCGGCGGAGAGCGCGGCGAGCTCGGCGGGCCGGTCACCGAAGAGCTGGTCGAACTCCTCCACACCCGCCGCCTTCCGTCGGGACCGGATGATCAGCGCGGTGATCGCGGCGATGAGCGGGATGGCGATGGCGGCGGCGATGATGACGGTGTTCAGGAGCGCGGCCTGACGGGCGCCCTCTTCGGCCTCCTTCGCCGCCTGCAGCGCGGCCTGGGCGGCCTCGGCGTCCGTCTGGCTGAACGCGACGAGCTCGACGGCGAGTTCGTCGCCGCGGGTGCGGTCGATGCCGGCTGCGGTGGCGACGAGGTCGCTGAGCTGCGCGGAGCTGAGGTCTCCGCCCGCACCGGCGTCCACGGCGACCGACACCGACTGCCGCAGCAGGTTTCCGGCGGGGGTGGACGTGCTCTCCGTGGCCTTGTTCACCGCGTTGGTGCGCGTCTCCTCGGAGGACCGGTAGGTGCCGTCGCCGTTCCCGTTCGGCACGGCGATGTTGTCCGGACCCAGGACCCCGGCTTCGGAGGTGGAGCCGTTGCTGTTCTGCTCGCGGACCTCTTCGGTGAGAGGGGGTGCGCCCTCGGCCGGCGTGTACGTCTCCTCGACGCGTTCGTTCACCGAGCGGTCGATCTCGGCGACCACCGTCACGGTCGCGTTGCCCGGGCCGACCACGGTGTCCAGCATCTGCTGCACGCTCGCGGCCACGCGGGCCTCGTAGTCGCTCGCCTGCTGGTCGAGGCCGCCGGTGGCCCCGCCGCCCACGGTCGACAGCGTCCGCCCGGTCTGGTCGACGACGGCCACGTTCTCCGGCTTCATGCCGCTGACGGCGGCCGAGGTGAGGTGCACGATGGCCTCGACCTGCTTCTGGTCGAGCGTCGTGCGTCCGGCGGTCTCCACGAACACGGAGGCCGTCGCGTCGACGGTCTCCGACACGAAGACGCTCTCCTCGGGGATCGCGAGCTGCACGGAGGCCGCGGAGACGCCGTCGATCGCGGAGATCGTGGCGGCGAGCTCGCCCTCGATCGCGCGCTTGTAGGTGACCGACTGCTGGAACTCGCTCGTGGTGACGCCCATGTCGTCGAGCAGCGAGTACCCGGCCGATCCGGCGCTCGGCAGTCCGGCGGACGCGGCCGCGAGCCGCTGGTCGTAGACGTCCTTCTCGGGGACGAGCACGGTGGCGCCGCCGTCGGCGAGCTCGTAGGGGACGGAGGCGGAGCGCAGCTGCTCCACCACGGCGTTCGCGTCCGTGGCGTTCAGCCCCGAGAACAGCGGTGTGTACGTGGGGCGGGTGAGCCAGCTGGACAGGGCGATGATGCCGAGTGCGAGCACGGCGATGCCGATGATGGCGATGGTCCGCTGCGCGAGCGAGAATCCGGCGATCACCCGCCGCATCCGCTGGAACGCCCCGGTCACTGCCGGGGGCATCAGGCCTGCATCCGCATGATCTCGTTGAACGCGTCGACGCCCTTGTTGCGGACGGCGGCGACGAGTTCGAGGGTGACCGCGGCGCGCGACGAGGCGATCATCGCGGCGTGGATGTCGTCGAGGTCGCCGGTCACGGCGGCGACCTTCAGGGTGTCGGACTCGGACTGCAGCGAGCGCAGCTCGTCGATCGCCCCGGTGACGCTGTTCGCGAAGGCCGTGTCGTCGCCGGTCTTCGCACCCGTCACGGGCGAGGTGGTCATGCCGAGGGACGAGGCGACGGCCTCGATGCCGGCGACGGCGCTCACGCGTTCCGCCCGATCTGCAGCGCCGCCTCGTAGGAGGTGCGGGCGCGGTCCACGATCGCCGCGCTCGCCTGGTATCCGCGCTGCGCGAGGATCAGCTGGCTCATCTGGTCTCCCAGGTCGATGTCGGGGTAGCGCACGTAGCCGTCGGCGTCGGCGAGCGGGTGGTCGGGCTGGTGCACGAGCCGGCCCTCGGCGTCGCCCTGGACGGTCCCGGCGACGTAGACCCCGGGGGACTGGTCGCTGGTCTGCGCCAGGATGTAGCGCGCCCGGAACGCCGCGCCGTCGGTCGACGTCGCGGTGTTGATGTTGGCGATGTTGTCGCTGATGGCGTCGAGCCACTTCCGGTGCACGGTCAGTCCCGTGCCGGCGATCCCGATGGCGTCGAAGGTCATGACGTCCTCATCGCGGTGCGCATCGAGGAGAACGATCCGTTCACGGCCTGCGTCGCGAACTGATAGCGGAGCATGGTGTCGATGCTGGAGAGGGTCTCGGTGTCGAGGTTCACGTTGTTGCCGTTCAGCCGTGTCGGCTCGAGCGATGTCCCGACCGTGGCGGACACGTCCCCGTCACCGGCGGCGATCGAGTCGGCGAGCGCGGCCTCGAACTGCACGCGCTTGGCGTGGTAGTCGGGGGTGTTGATGTTGGCGATGTTGTCGGCGATGGCTCGCTGGCGCAGCGAGAGGCCGTTCAGCGCACTGGTCAGTGCGGTGATGGTCACAGAGTCGAACACGAACCGGCTCCCCGTGTGTGGGTGAAGTGGCCGTTCCCTGGCCGAGTCTTGCGAGCCATCCGTGCTCTCGGGGGACTGTCGGCCGTCCGTGCGGTTTCGTTAGGAGGGTTCCTCACCCGTCCACGTCGAGGTAGGCGGGGGCATCGGGAGAGCGGGGTGCCGGCACGCGCCGGACGGCACCGAGGTGCTGCCGCAGCCCCTCGAGCTCCGACCGGGCGCGTTCCATGGCGGCGTGCTGCCGGTCGATCACCGCACGGGCGCGATCGGCCAGGTGCGGGGGGAGCGGGGAGGACGGCGGCGCCCAGGGGATGATGTCGTGCACCTCGACGGCTCCCGCCGGCGCGGCGATGATCCGGTCGGCGTCCGCTTCGAGCCGGTCGAGCAGCGCGGCCCAGTCCTCGTCCGTCATGCGCGGCCCTCCACGACGGCCAGGGCGGCGGCGTGCCAGGCGTCGCGCAGCGGCACGACGAGCTCGCGGCAGGCATGCGTGCGCTCCGGATCGCGGCCGATGTTGGCGCCGATCAGCGTCTGCGAGAGGAAGACGTACAGCGAGCGCAGCCCGGCGCTGCCGCTCCAGTCGTCGGTGAGGGACGACGACAGCTCGGCCACGATCGCCTGCGCGTGCTGGAGCTGGGTGTTGGCCTCGGTCCAGTCGGCCGCCCGCTGCGCCGTCTCGGCGCGTTCGATGTCGAGCAGGAGCCGGTCGTAGAGCATCGTGACCAGGCGCTCCGGCGGGGCGGACAGGATGGCGTCCTCGCGGTACCGCTGCTGGGCACGCAGGGCGGCGTTCATGCTCACGAGTCCGACCCGGAGCGGCTGCTCGGCAGCGCGTTGATCTGGGAGGCGAGGTACGACGACTGCGACTGCATCTGCGACAGCATCACCTCGAGGCGCGCGTACGTGCGCTCCAGCGACGCCTTGCGCTGCGCGAGGCGCACGTCCCAGCGCTCCATCTGCTCGCCGAGGCTCTTGACCTCGCTCTCCTGACCCGTGATCCGCGAGGTGAGCAGCCCGTCGTACTTGTCCGAGTACGAGGTCGCCGTCTGCTCCACGCGTGCCGCGACCGCGGAGAAGAGCGCGCCGACGGCCGCGGGGTCCTTCGCCAGCGCCTCGGAGAACTTCTCCTCGTCGAACGTGAGCTTGCCGTACATGTCGGTCGAGATGCCGATCGTGGAGGGCGAGACGCCGTCCACGGGGTGCTGCACGGCGTCGGCGAGGGCCGTCCGCAGACCGCGGATGGTGCTGTCGCCGGTGAAGACGCCGAGGGTGGTCTTCTCGCCCTGTCCCGCGGCGACCGTCGCCTTCGAGCCGTTGTCGATGCGGGTGAAGATGTCCGTGAGGAGGGCGATGAACTCGCCGGAGGCCTTGGTCCTGGCCTCGCCGTCGACGGCGACGGTGACCGTGACGGGGGTCGTCGAGACGGTGGAGACCGTCACGTCGACGCCCTCGAAGAGATCGGTGAACGTGTTGCCGGACGAGGTGATGACCTGTTCGGCCGCCGTGCCGGCCCAGAGGCGCAGCTGCGCATCCGTGCCTGTGGCGATGACAGCGGCGCCCGGCTCCGTGGACACGTCCGTGGCGGTGCCGGCGGCCACCGCGGCGAGGTCGCCCGCGTAGACGCGGAAGCGTCCTGCCTCTCCGGACTCCTCGGCCCGGAGCTGCAGGCGGTAGACGGGGGTGCCGTCGGCATCCTTGCCGGCGGGGACGGCCGTGGCGAGGACACCGGTGTCGGCGTCGTTGATGGCCTGGGCGATGTCCTGCATCGACGTCGAGTCGGCCTGCACCTGGACGCGCTTCCCCGTGGCGTCCTCGAGCGTCAGGACGGGCGGGTCGGCGGGCCAGCGGCTCGCGGACGCGGAGACCACCGTGTGCGCCTGGGCGAGACGGTCGACGACGATGTCGGTCGACACGGGCGCCGCGCCGGTGCGCAGGGCGACCTTCACCGACTCGGACGACGCGCTGCCGGTGAAGCGGTCGAGACCGCCGGGCGCTGCGGCCTTCTCGGCGGCGGCGGCGAGGTTCTGCACGGCCGTGTTGAGGGTGCGCAGCTGCGTCATGACGACGTTCTTGTCGTCGATCTTGGCCTTGAGCAGCGTGCGGGGGATGGCGTGCACGTCCATGAGGGCCTTGATGACCTCGGTGGTCTTGAGCCCCGACACGAGGCCGTCGAGCGAGAGCGACATGCGGCTTCCCTTCTGTGTGCGGCGGGGCCCGGGCGACGGCCGAAGCCGTCACCCGGACCCCCGGAGTGATTCCGTGCGGCGGCGCGGATCAGCGCAGCAGCTGGAGCACGCCCTGGTTGGCCTGGTTGGCCTGGGCCAGCATGGCCGTTCCCGCCTGCGACAGGATGTTCGCCGACGTGAACTTGACCATCTCGGACGCCATGTCGGTGTCGCGGATACGGCTCTCGGCGGCGGCGAGGTTCTCGGCCGACACGTTGAGGCTGTTGATGGTCGACTCGAAGCGGTTCTGCAGCGCACCGTAGCCGGCACGTGCGGTCGAGACCGCCTGGATCTGCGTGTCGATGCCCGCCAGAGCCGCACCGTACGATGCCGCGTCGGTCATGGTGCCGGCGAGCGTCTCGATGGTGGTGCCGAGGTTGGCGAAGTTGGTCAGGCCGACCGAGATCTGGTCCTCGGCGGCGACCGCGCCCGCACCCACCTGGAACGTCAGCGTCGTGCCGCCCGAGAGCAGCTTGATGCCGTTGAAGTTGGTGCTGTCGGCGATCCGGGTGAGCTCGTCGGCGAGGGCGCCGATCTCAGTCTGGATCGCTTCGCGCGACTTCGCGTTGTTCGAGTCGTTCGCACCCTGAGCGGTCAGGTCGCGCACGCGCTGCAGGATGGAGTGCACCTCGGTCAGGGCGCCTTCCGCGGTCTGGATGACCGAGATGCCGTCCTGGGCGTTGCGAGCCGCGACGTTCAGGCCGTTGACCTGCGAACGCAGGCCCTCGGAGATCGCGAGGCCGGCGGCGTCGTCCGCGGCGCGGTTGATGCGCAGACCGCTCGAGAGCTTCTCGAGCGACTTCGACAGGTCGTTCTGCGTGTTGGACAGGTTGCGGTAGGCGTTGAGCGCGCCCACGTTGGTGTTGATCTGCATACCCATGAGGGTTTCCTCCGTGATGTGTTGTGCAGGAGACCATCCGTGGTCTCCTGCACTCACCTATCGGCGGAGGATGCGGACGCGTTAGGCGGGGGCGGCGGCGCGGAAGACCTCACCGATCCGGACGCCGGCGGCCTCGGCGATGCGGCCGAAGTACGCATCCCGCGCGGCGGGCGAGACGCGGGTGGTGGTCGTGGTCTCTGTGCCGCCCTCGGCGAAGTAGCGGTCCAGGGCGTCGCGGAGCAGGCGCACCGCCTCCGCCCGCTGCTGCGAGACGGCCGAGTGGGTCACGCCCAGCTCCTCGGCGATCTCCTTGACGGGGCGCTCCTCGACGTAGACGGCCACGACGATGCGCCGCATGCGCTCGGGGAGAGCGGTGATGGCGTGCTCGAGCACCTCTCGTCGCTCGCCGACCAGCGCGGACTCCTCGGGGAGAGGGATGTCGGCGACGAGGTCCCGCGTGGCGGGGTCGTCGAGCGGGGCGACGGTGCGCGCGGCGTCGGCGAGGGCCTCCACCACCGCCTCCTTGGGTGAGCCCATGGCGGTGGCGATCTCGGTGGCGGTCGCCGTTCGACCGAGGGCGGCGGTGAGGGTGTCGCGGACGGCGACGGTCTCCTTGATGCGCTTGCGGATGCCGCGGGATGCCCAGTCCATGGCGCGCATCTCGTCGGCGAACGCGCCGAGGATGCGGCGGCGGGCGTACGCGCCGAACGGGACGCCGAGCGCGGGGTCGTAGGCGTCGGCGGCGGTCACGAGGGCGAGCGCGCCGACGGCGGCGAGCTCTTCGCGGGGGATATGGGTAGCCCGAGCATGGGTGTCTGCAGCGAGGTAGCCGACCAGGGGGAGGTTGGCCTCGACGAGGCGGTTGCGCTCAGCGCGCGACGACATGGGGGATGATCCACCTCTCTGGATGCACTCCGGAAGCTCCATGGCGAGGGGTAGATGGTCATATCACAAGGTCCGGGATATGTCCATGGGGAGCACTAACCGCCGCCAGTCCACATAGTAACCTTAGGGGCGCGGTGGCCGATAGAGATTTATGAACCGTTAACAGGCGGGCCGATCGCACCTGCGTGGGGCGGGGGATCGCTGGGGACAAGGGGATCATGGGAGCCAACGAACTATCGATGCAGCTCTGGCGCGAGCGCGAGCTGCTCGAGATGCTGCTTTTCAAGCTCGACGAGCAACAGCTGCTGCTCGCCGCCGGCCGGTCGCACTGGATCCAGTTCGCGGCCAGGGAGATCGATCAGGTGCTCGACCGCCTGCGCGCCGCGAGCCTGGCCAGGGCCGTCGAGGTCGCCGGCGTCGCCGAGGAGTGGGGGGCTCCTCAGGACGCGACGATCGGCCAGCTCATCGAGCACGCCCCGGACGGGGCCTGGGGCGACGTCTTCACCGACCACATGCGCGCGCTCGTGAAGCTGACGGCGGAGGTCGAGCAGATGCGCGACGCCGCCGCGGAGCAGCTCAGCGGAGTACTCCGCGCCACCCAGGAGACCATCGCCGCTCTCGGCCAGGAGAGCGGCGAATACACCACCCGCGGCGACCGCGCCCGCGAGGATGCCGCCCGCATCATCGACACCGAGATGTGACCGAGAGGGATTCATGTCGACTTTCAGTGGACTGACCACCGCCGCCAGCGGCCTCGCCGCCGCGCGGCGGGGCATGGATGTGGTGGGGCAGAACATCGCCAACCAGAAGACCGAGGGGTACACGCGGCAGCGCGTCGAGACCTCCTCCATCGCCGCCGTCGCGCAGACGGGGCGCTTCAGCATGGGCGCGCTCCCCGGACACGGCGTCTCCATCGACGGGGTGTCCCGCCTCGGCGACGCGCTGCTCGACGCCCGGGTCCGCGACACCCTCGGGGCCTCCGGCTACTGGGCCACCCGCGCGCTCGCCGCGACGACCGCCGAGTCGGCGCTCGCGGAACCGACGGACAAGGGCCTCGCGAACCGGCTGACGAACTTCTGGGCGGGGTGGCAGGATCTCGCCAACACCCCCGACTCGGGGGCCGCGGCCGCGAGCATCCTGGAGTCGGCGAAGGAGCTCGCCGCCCACATCTCCGGCGGCTATCGCACCGTCGCCGCGCAGTGGACGGCCGCACGGGGAACGGCCGAGCGCACCGTCAGCCAGGTCAACGCCGCGGCCGACCAGATCGCGGTGCTGAACACCGAGATCCGCGACGCTCTGGCCTCGGGCCGCTCGGCCAACGAGCTCACCGACCGCCGCAATCTGCTCGCCGAGGACGTGGCCCGGCTCGCCGGCGGCACCGCCACCGTGGAGGCGGACGGCACGCTCACGGTCCGCCTCGGCGGCAACGCCCTGGTCTCCGGGGGCGACGCGCGTCACCTCGCCCTGACCGGCGCGGCGACGATCGACGGCGCACCCCGCGTCGGCGTGGTCTGGGAGTCGGTCCCGGATCTTCCCCTCGTGGTCGACGGCGGAGAGCTCGGCGGCTCGCTCGCGGTGCTCGCCCCGGCCGCCGACGGCGGGATGCTGGCACAGCTCGCCGCCACCTACGACCGGGTGGCCACGGCGCTGGCGGAGTCGCTCAACGCGCAGCACCGCGCCGGTGTCACGGCGTCCGGACAGCCCGGGGGCGACTTCTTCACGCTGCCGGCGACCGGCTCCGCCGCGCTCGGGCTGCAGGTGGCCGTCACCTCGGCGGCCGACCTGGCCCTCGCCGCGCCCGGAGCGGGCTCCAAGGACGCGACCAACGCCGACCTCATCTCCCAGATCGGGCAGCGCGCGACCTCTCCGGATGCGCTGTGGACCGACCAGGTGACCCGCTTCGGCGTGTCCACCGCGGCCGATGTGCAGCGTGCGAAGGCGTCGGATGCGGCGGCGGTCGGCGCCGTCGGCGCCCAGCAGTCGGTCGCGGCCGTGGACGGCGACGAGGAGACGATCAGCCTCCTCACGTACCAGACCGCCTATCAGGCGGCGGCCCGCGTGCTCACCGCCGTCGACGAGGCCCTCGACGTCCTCATCAACCGCACGGGCGTCGTCGGACGCTGACCGGAGGAGCCCCATGATCTCTCGCGTGACCCAGACCACGATGACGCAGACGGCGATGCGCCAGCTGCAGTCCAACCTCTCCGAGCTCGCCCGTCTGCAGGAGCAGGCCACGTCGCAGAAGGCGTTCGCCGCGCCCTCGGACGATCCGGCCGCGGCCGCTGCCGCCCTCGCCCTGCACGCCGAGCAGCGCCGCACCGAGCAGTATGCGCGCAACATCGACGACGGCCTGGCGTGGGTGACCGCGGCCGACACGGCGATCACCTCCAGCACCTCGCTGCTCTCGCGGGTGCGGGACCTCACCGCGCAGGGAGCGAACGACGGGGCGCTGGACGCCGCGGCGAAGGAGGCCCTCGCGGTGGAGCTGGAGGGCATCCGCGATGAGCTGCTCTCGCAGGCGAACACCCGGCTGCTCGGGCGGTCCGTGTTCGCGGGTACCTCGGACACGGCGGCCTTCGCCGCCGACTACTCATACAGCGGCGTCGCCGGCTCCGAGGTCACGCGACGTGTGTCCGATGCGGCGGCCGTCCGCGTCGACACCGACGGGGCGGCGGTGTTCGGCACGGGCGACGACTCGGTGTTCGCCCTCGTCGACCGCATCGTCGCCGACCTCCGCTCCGGCACCAACGTCGGACCACGGCTCGCGGAGATCGACGACCGCCGCACGGCGATGCTGGGCGTGCAGGGCGCGGTCGGCACCAGGCAGGCTCAGATCGAACGCGCCAAGGAGGCGGCAGTGCAGAATTCCGTGTCCCTCGAGTCCCGCCGCGCCGCGGTCGAGGACGTCGACTCGGTCGAGGTGCTCATCCGCCTGCAGGCGCAGGAGCTCGTGTACCGCTCGGCGCTCGCGGTGAACGCGCGCGTGCTGCAGCCGTCGCTGATGGACTTCCTGCGATGACCGCCGCGCTCACCTTCACGGCCCCGCCGCCCGGACTGGCACCCCATGTGGACTTCGCCCTCGCACCGGTCGAGGGCGCCGACGGGCTCTTCGCGATGCGGGCGGTCGAGGACGAGGCCCTGCGGCTCTACCTGGTCGACCCGAACACCGTCCTCACGGAGTACGCGCCGACCCTCACGGACGCGCAGGTCGCCGACCTCGCTCTCTCCTCGGCGGACGACGCCTTCGTGCTCGTGGTCGCCCACCCCGCCGCCGAGGGCGTCAGCGTCAACCTGCTGGCACCGGTCGTCGTGAACCGGGCGACGGGAGCGGCGGCGCAGGTCATCCTCGAAGGCCAGGACTACCCCGTGCGGGCGCCGCTGGGCTGACCCGTGCGGGGTCGGATCGCCGGCCGTGACGGGCGGGGTGACGACTACCCTGGAGAGGTGATCCTCGCCGTCGACACCTCCCTTGGCACCGCCGTCGCCCTCATCGACCCGGACGGGACGCGTCGTGCCGAGGCCGGTACCGCCGACCCGCTGGGCCACGCCGAGGTGATCGGCGACCTGGTGCGCGACGTGCTCCGCGAGGGCGGGTCCGACGGCATCACGCACGTCGTGGCGGGAATGGGCCCCGGCCCGTTCACCGGGCTGCGCATCGGCATCGCGACCGCGCGGGCGTTCGCCCTAGGCCGCGGCGTCCCCGTCGTCCCGGTCCCCAGCCACACGGCGGCCGCGCTCACGATCCAGGCCACCGTGACCGGACCGTTCGCCGTCGTCACCGACGCCCGCCGCCGCGAGGTCGCCGTCACCGTGTTCGACGGGCAGGACGAGGACGGGATCCCGCGCACGATCGCCGACACCGTGCTCGTGCGCGCCGCCGACGCCGACGAGCATCTCGCGGGCCTCCGCCGGGTGGACGTGACGACGCTGTCCGCGGTCGACCTCGCCCGGGTGGGGGCGCGGGCGCTCGCCGCCGGCCGGGTCCTCGCCGGCGAGGAGCCGCTCTACCTGCGGCATCCGGACGTCACCCTGCCCGGTGCCCCGAAGAAGGTGGGCGCATGACGCTCCGGGACGCGCGGCCGGACGACCTCGACGCGATCATGGCCATCGAGGAGCGCTCGTTCCCGACCGACGCGTGGAGCCGGGAGACCATGGCGAGCGAGCTGGCGAGCCCGCACGGCCGCTACCTCGTCGACGAGCAGGGCGGGGCGATCGTCGGCTACGGCGGGGTCCGAGCCCTGCAGGGCGGCGCGGACGCCGACATCCAGACCATCGCCCTCCTCGCCGAGGTCCGGGGGCAGGGACGCGGGCGCGCGCTGCTGCGTGCCCTGCTGCGGACGGCTGCCGCCCGGGGCGCGCACGAGGTGTTCCTCGAGGTGCGCGCCGACAACCCGGCGGCCGAGGGGCTGTATCGCACGGAGGGCTTCGAGGAGATCGGCAGGCGCCCCCGTTACTATCAGCCGGACGACGTCGACGCGATCGTGATGCGTCTGGACCTGCGCCGCCACCCGGCGCCCGCCGATACGCCGGAGGAGGCGACCGCATGAGTGAGCCCCTGGTGCTCGGCATCGAGACGAGCTGCGACGAGACCGGCATCGGCATCGTGCGGGGGCGCACGCTGCTGTCCAACACGATCGCCTCCAGCATGGACGAGCACGCCCGGTACGGCGGCGTCGTGCCGGAGGTCGCCGCCCGCGCGCACCTCGAGGCGCTGCAGCCGGCCATCGACGCCGCCCTGGCCGAGGCCGACGTCCGTCTCGCCGACCTCGATGCGGTGGCGGTGACGAGCGGCCCCGGCCTCGCCGGAGCGCTCATGGTCGGCGTGGGAGCGGCGAAGGGACTCGCCGTCGCCCTCGACAAGCCGCTGTATGCGGTCAACCACCTCGTGGGTCACATCGCGGCCGACATCCTCACCCCGGATGCGGCGCCGCTGGAGTACCCGACGATCGCGCTGCTGGTCTCCGGCGGCCACACCTCCCTGCTCCACGTGCGCGACCTCACGACCGATGTCGAGCTGCTCGGCGAGACCGTGGACGACGCCGCGGGCGAGGCGTTCGACAAGGTCGCCCGGCTGCTGTCCCTGCCGTATCCCGGCGGCCCCGAGATCGACCGGGCCGCGGTCGGCGGAGACCCGGACGCGATCCGCTTCCCGCGCGGGCTCTCGCGTGCCTCGGACCTCGCGAAGCATCGCTACGACTTCTCGTTCTCCGGGCTGAAGACCGCTGTCGCCCGCTGGGTCGAGCGCTTCGAGGCGGAGAACGCCGCCGCGGGCGCCGACGCGCGCGAGCTGCCGATCGCCGACGTCGCCGCGAGCTTCCGGGAGGCCGTCGTCGACGTCCTCGTCACCAAGGCGCTCAACGCCTGCGCCGACCTCGGGGTGCCGCGCCTGCTGCTCGGGGGCGGCGTGATCGCGAATCGCCGGCTCCGCGAGGTCGCGCTGTCGAGGGCCGCCGAGGCCGGGGTCACCGTGCGCATCCCGCCGCTGTCCCTCTGCACGGACAACGGCGCCATGATCGCCGCGCTCGCCGCCGAGCTCATCGCATCGGGGCGTCCCGCCTCGACCCTCGGCTTCGGCGCGGACTCGACGCTGCCGGTCACGGAGATCCAGGTCGCGGAGGCGGTGCCAGCGTGACCGGGCTCGCGCAGGAACCGGAACCGGACGGGGTCGCCCCCCGCGCGCGGGTCGAGCGCGCGAGCGGGCAGGTCGAGCGCCCGGCCGGGACCGCGCGCCTTCCCGGAGCTCCGCGGGAGGGCTACACGAAGCTCCCCACGGGCCCGGTGGGCATCGAGCCCGTGGTCGTGAGCGGGCCCGACCTCGACCACGGGGAGGAGGACGCCTGGGAGCCGGCGTCCGAGCCCGTGCCCGTGGACGACACGCGGCTGGCGCCGTGGGCGCTGCTTGCGGCGATCGTCGCGCTCGGCGCATCGTTCTTCGTGGGCTGGGGGATCCCGGTCGCGGTCGTCGCCGTGATCGCCGCCATCATGTCGCTGCGCCGCCCCGTCGAGAACCGCGCGATCGCGCGCTGGGCGCTCGTGCTGGGGCTGTGCGCGACCGTGTACAGCCTCGGCTGGCTGGTCTGGGCGGGGATGCAGTTCGAGAGACTCGGCTAGGCGGGATGGCCATGACGGACGACGACGATGTCGAGGAGCGCAGGGCCCTGCAGCGCAAGGCCTTCGGCCCGGGCGGAGGCCTCACGGACGCGGAGGCCGCGCGCCTGCGACAGCTCGACGATGCCCGGCGGCGTCCGTCTCCGGGACCGAGCACGTCGGATCCGATGGCCGGCTCTGTGCAGGAGACCCGGCAGCCCGGTCCTCCGCGGTCCCGGCACTCCCTCGCCACCGTGCCGGACGACGGCGAGACTCCGACAGGAGACGACGCTCCCGTGGTGCCGGACGACGAGCCCGTGGACGACGCCACCCGGACCGACCGCCCCGCCGTGACCGAGGCGCGGCACCGTTCGCGCGGGATGCTCGCGCTCGCCGCGGTCGTCATGGTCCTCCTGGGGCTCGGCATCGGGTGGCTCGCCTTCGGCCGGACCGGCGGTGCCGCGGTCGCGCTCAGCGCCGAGCAGCAGGGGTGGCAGTCCGAACTCATCGCATCCGGGAAGTACGACCCCGGATCGGTGCGCGCCGTCGCGACGGAGGAGGGCGCGGTCGTCTGGATGGCGACACAGAACGGCGGGGCGAGCGTCTGCCTGGTCCTCGGATCGGCGGAGAGCACGACGCCGAGCTGCAACCAGCGGGAAGCCGTCCAGAAGGAAGGGCTGTGGGGCGAGGTGACGACGCAGCGGGACGACGAGTACACCCGACAGGTCATGGCGCAGTTGCTCCTCACGCCCGACGGCGAACCGGCGGTGGCCGTCGGCGTCTCGGAGTTCGGCTCCGGTGAGGGCAGCGGCATCACCTATGCGAACGAGGAAGAGACCCGCACGGCCGCGCGTCTGGTCGAGGACGGGTTCGACCCCCACTCGATCTGGGTCGTGGGGTACGACCGCGACGTCCCGATCTGGACGGCCTCCGAGGCCGAGACGGGGCGGCAGTGCCTCGTCTACGACGGGGCGACACCGGACGCGCCGAAAGCCTGCGAGACGACGGAGACGCTGCAGGAGCACGACGGTCGGCTGAGGTTGCAGCTGACCGACGCGGAGACCGGCGGCCTGACGACCTACGAGCTGCCGGGCGGTGGCTCCCCGTCCTTCGTGATCATCCGAGAAGGGAGCGACGTCGGTGCGGGAGGAGACTGACCGACCCCAGTCCGGAGACGACGACGCGGAGCGCCGGGCGCTGGAGCGTGCGGCATACGGCCGTGACGGCGGGCTCGACGCTGCCGCAGCCCTCCGGCTGGAGGAGCTCCAGGCGGAGCGCCGCCGCACGGCCCTGTCCGCGTCCGAGGAGCCGGCGACGTCCGCACCCCCGGACCCCGGCGGTGCGAAGGAGGTCGCGGACGCTCTCCCGGAGCCGGAGAAAGGGCCGGTCGCGGAAGACGCCGCGCCGGAGGACCCGGAGGACGTCTCCGCGTCCGAGGCGCCGGCCGCGAACCGCCGCGGTCTCATGCCGGTGCTCGTGGCGTCGGCGGCTCTCCTCGCGATCGGCGTGGGGGCCGGGTGGGCGCTGTTCGCCCCGCGACCGGACGCGTTCCCCCTGACGAAGGCGCAGGAGGACCGGCGGATCGAACTCGCCGGGGAGGACTACGATCCCGGCTCCGTCCGCCCGGTGGGAGAGGCGGAGGGGGTGCTCGCCTGGTTCGCCACACAGGACGACGGGGCCACCCGGTGCCTGATCCTCGACGTGGGCGCCGACTCCCAGTCGACCTGCCTGGCCGGGGAGGAGGTGGGGACGGGCCTGTACGCCTCGCTCCCCGTGCCGGTCTCCTCCGCGGACGACGAGGAGAGCTCCTTCTCCTTCGACAGCGTGACGGCGGTCATGCTCTTCTCCACCACGGACGAGCCGATGGTGAGCATCCAGCGCTGGGGAGGCAGCTCCACGCTCGTCGCCCAGTTCGGCGAGGCGGAGCGCGCGAGGGCGGAAGAGCTCGTCGGCGACGGCTATGACCTCAACCTCTCCGTCCTCGGGTCGTTCCGCGAGCAGCCGGTCTGGCTCGGCGACCGCAGCACGGAGAGCGGGCCCTCCCAGCGCTGCCTGATCGTCGACGCCGACGGCTCGCGCCAGTGCGCCACGATCGACGAAGCCGTCCAGTCCGGGCTCCGCGTGCAGTTGCTCGACGTCGACCAGGAGACCGGGGAGCTGCTGTCGGCATCCGTCATCGAGGTGGACTTCACGCGCTGGCAGACGCCCTATCTCACCGTGACCTCGGGCCCCGCCGTCGTCGACGCGGCGACGGGCGAGTCCTACCTCGTGACCACCGGCCCGCCCGGGGATCCGATCCGCGTCGACATCCCGGGCCGCGACCCGGAGGGCTGACACGCTCTCTCAGTCCGCGGCGGGCACCCGGTCGGCGAGGATCGCGCGGCGCTGATCGCCGAACCGGGCGAGGATCAGGGTCGCCTCGGCGTCGCCGCGCAGGGTCAGCTTGCGCCGGAAGGCCGCCGGATCGACGTCCACCCCGCGCTTCTTGATCTCGATGCGGCCGATGCCGTGGGTCTTCAAGGCCGCGTTGATCGTCTTCGGCGTGATCGGCAGCGTCTCCCGGACGCGGAAGGACTGCACGAACGGGCTCGTCAGGGCGGCGTTCGAGGTCAGGTACGCGATGCGCGGATCGAGCATCCCCGCGTCGAGGCTGCGGGCGACGTCGCCGATGAGCCGGGCCCGGATGACGGCCCCGTCCGGCTCGTGGAGGAAGGCCCCGAGCGCACGGACCGGCGCGTCCTCGGCATCCGCGGATCCGGTGAGCTCGTGCGAGCGCTCGCCGCGGATGACGAGAGCGGAGCGCCGCACCCCTTCCCTCGCGAGCTCGCGCGACCACACCACGAGCTCGACCACGCTCCCGTCGGCGCTGACCCACTGCGTCTCCGCGTCCGTGGGCAGGCGGTCGCGGTCGTGGGCGGGGCCGAGCTTGATCCCGGTGGGGCGCTGCGCGGCGACGGCGAACGCCCAGTCGAGCGACGGCGAGTAGTCGTCGGCGGAGACGCGCCGGGTCTCGCTGTGCCCGGAGGTGCGGCGGGCGGGGTCCATCCAGATCGCCTGGCCGGGGACCGGTTCTCCGAGGGCCTCCTCCGCGGTCGCGTGGCGTACTGTGGCGTCCTCCCCGAACGGGGCGAGGTTGTAGGCGGCGAAGGCCGCGGTCACCTCGTCGGCGTCCACGGCGTGCACCGCCAGTCCGGCGCCGGCGAACGCGAGGGCGTCGCCGCCGATCCCGCAGCCGAGGTCGGCGACGCTCGTGAGGCCGGCCCGGCGGATCCGCTGGGCGTGGCGGGCGGCCACTCCGAGGCGTGTGGCCTGCTCGAGGCCCGCGCGGGTGAAGAGCATGCGGGCGGCGAACGGGCCGAACTTCGCCGTGGCCTTGGCGCGCAGGTGCGCCTGGCCGACGACGGCGGAGACGAGGTCGGGGGAGTGGCCGGCGGCGCGCAGCCGGGAGACGGCTGCGGCCGCCTCGGCGGTGGAGGTGACCGGCCCGAGCGCATCGAGCAGCTCGAGGCCGGCGGGGGTCAGCAGGGCGCGCAGCTCGGACATCTCCACCCTCCCACCCTAGGACCCGGTCGCCGCCGGATCGGGGTTGGCACTCGCATTGCATGAGTGCCAGCCGACCGCCTACACTGGCATTAGCACTCTCGGGTTGAGAGTGCGAACGAGTCTTTCGTGTCAGCGTCAAGAAAGAAGAGGTAGACCGTGTCGGTTTCCATCAAGCCGCTCGAGGACCGCATCGTCATCAAGCAGGTCGAGGCCGAGCAGACCACCGCGAGTGGCCTGGTCATCCCCGACACCGCCAAGGAGAAGCCCCAGGAGGGCGAGGTCGTGGCGGTCGGCCCCGGCCGTATCGACGACAACGGCAACCGCGTTCCGCTCGACGTCGCCGTCGGCGACCGCGTGCTCTACAGCAAGTACGGCGGCACCGAGGTGAAGTTCGGCGCGGACGAGTTCCTCGTCCTGTCGGCTCGCGACGTCCTGGCGGTCGTCGTCCGCTGATCGCACACCCGGTTCCCTCCGCTCGCCGGACGGGAACCCGGTCCGCAGAAGAGGGCCCGGATGCATCGGCATCCGGGCCCTCTTCTGCGTCCCGAACGGCGCGTCGCCCGGCGGCGCAGGCATAGGGTTGTGCGGTGACCGTTGAGACGACCCGCGCCACCCGGACGGCGGGCGTCGCCTACGCCGGGAGCGCCTACCTGCTGTGGGGCGTCCTGCCCCTCTACTTCCTCCTGCTGCAGCCCACCGGTCCGTGGGAGGTCGTCGCCTGGCGGGTGCTGCTCTCCTTCGTCTTCTGTCTCCTGCTGCTCACGGTCACGAGGGGATGGGCCGCCTTCCTCGCGATCGTCCGGAGTCCGCGGCTGCTGGGGTGGACGGCCCTGGCCGGCCTCCTCATCTACGTCAACTGGCAGGTCTTCGTCCTCGGCACGCTGAGCGGGAACGTGGTGGAGACGGCGCTCGGCTATTTCATCAACCCGATCACGACGGTGCTGCTCGGCGTCTTCGTGCTCAAGGAGCGCATCCGCCGGCTGCAGTGGGTGGCCGTCGGTATCGCGGCCATCGCGGTCGTGGTCATCGTCGTGGCGTACGGCCACGTCCCCTGGATCGCCTTGACGCTCACGGCCTCCTTCGGCCTGTACGGGCTCATCAAGAAGAAGATCGGCCCCGCCGTCGACGCGGTCAGCGGGCTGACGCTCGAGTCGTTCTGGCTGATCCCCATCGCGGTGGTGCAGCTCGTGATCGTGGCGACGACGCCGGCCGGCCTGACCATGGGGACTGCGGGCGGGCCGCATGCCGTGCTGCTCGCGTTCGCGGGAGTGGCGACGGCCGTCCCTCTGCTGCTGTTCGCGGCCGGCACGCGTCGCGTCGACCTCGCCGTCATCGGCATGCTGCAGTTCCTCACCCCGATCCTCCAGTTCCTCATCGGGGTCGTCGTGCTGCACGAGCCGATGCCGCCGGAGCGCTGGATCGGGTTCGTCCTGGTGTGGATCGCGATCGCGGTCTTCGTCGTCGATCTGCTCCTCGCCGCACGGCGCGGCCGTCGGGACACCCCCGCCGCGGGGCTCTGATCCCGCCCGCCCACCGGCGGAAACAGCGGCCCTGGATCGTTAACGCACCGAGATACTTGCCCCTCCTGCGCGCGGGGCGCACGCCCTAGTGTTAGAGCACCCGACTGTGGTCACCATCCACGTTCGTTTACGCAAGGGAGCATCATGAACGCACTGAAGGGCTCGCGCAGCGCGAGGATCTTCGCCGGGATCGCGCTGGTCAGCGCCTCCGCCCTCATCATCGCGGGCTGCAGCAGCACGCCGAACGCGGAGCCGTCGGACGGGGGTGGCGACAAGCCCGCCGCCGACCTGACGCTCAAGCTCGGTTCGCTGCTGCCCGCCACCGGTACGCTCGCGTTCCTGGGCGCGCCGATGGAGGCCGGCGTCCAGCTCGCCGTGGACCAGATCAACGAGGCCGACGCCGGCATCACGATCGACCTCAGCACGGCCGACGAGGGCGACCTCGACAACAAGGCCTACGAGACCTCCATCACCAACCTGCGCAACGACGGCATCACCGCCATGATCGGCGCGGCGTCCTCGAGCGTCACCAAGCTCATCCTCGACGGCAACGCGGGTGCCGACATTCTGACGGTGTCCCCGTCCAACACCTCGCCGGACTTCACGGGCATCAACCCGCTGTACTTCCGCACCGCGCCGAGCGACAACCTGCAGGGCGAGGTGCTCGGCAACGAGATCGCCGAGGACGGTCACAAGACGCTGGGCATCATCTACCAGAACGACCCGTACGGCACGGGGCTGTTCGAGGCGATCAAGGCCACCTTCGAGAGCACCGGCGGCGAGGTCGTCGCCGACGCCTCGTACAACCAGGGCGACGGACAGTTCAACGCCCAGGTCTCGGAGATCGCCGCGGCCAAGCCGGATGCGGTCGCCGTCGTCTCCTACGACCAGTTCGCCACGATCGCGCCGCTGCTCGGCAACGCCGGGGTCGACACGGGGTCGCTGTACCTCGTCGACGGCAACCTCAAGGACTGGGGTGCGGACGTGTCGGTCAGCCTCGAGGGCTCGAAGGGCACCCGCGCCGGCGCCGAGCTTCCGCAGGACTTCCTCGACCAGCTGAACGCGGTCTGGACGGCCGAGGGCAACGACCCGATCGACGCCGTGACGTACTCGGCCGAGGCGTACGACGCCGTGGTGCTGATCGCTCTGGCCGCGCTGAAGGCCGGCTCGGTCGAAGGCCCGGACATCGCCGCGGAGATGATCACCGTCTCCGGTGGTGACGGCGACGGCGAGAAGTGCGACAACTACGCCGACTGCGCCGCGATCATCAACGACGGCGGCACGCCGGACTACGACGGCCTCTCCGGTGAGATCACGTTCGACGAGAACAACGACCCGAAGGGCGCTGCCATCGGCGTCTACGAGTTCGACTCCGAGAACGTCACCTCGCGCATCAAGTAACGCAGCGACGACGAAGGCCCCGGATGCTTCGGCATCCGGGGCCTTCGTCGTTCCGGGGCCGCGTCTCAGGCCGCGTCGGTCCCGAGGGTGCCGAGGTAGAGGCCGATGACCTTCGGGTCGTTCAGCAGCTCCCGGCCGGTGCCCTCGTAGGCGTCCTTGCCCTGGTCGAGCACATAGCCGCGGTCGCAGATCTGCAGGCACCGGCGGGCGTTCTGCTCGACCATGATCGTCGTGACGCCCGCCTTGTTGATGTCGGAGACGCGGATGAAGGCGTCGTCCTGTCGCACGGGGGAGAGACCGGCGGACGGCTCGTCCAGCAGCAGCACCGAGGGGTCCATCATGAGCGCGCGCGACATGGCCACCATCTGCCGCTCACCGCCGGAGAGCGAGCCGGCCCGCTGCTTCAGGCGCTTGCCGATCTCGGCGAAGATGCTGCTGACGAACTCGAGTCGCTCCGCGAAGATCTTCGGGTTCTGGTAGAGGCCCATCTCCAGGTTCTCCTGGATGGTGAGCGACGGGAACACGTTGTTCGTCTGCGGCACGAAGGCCACACCGCGGCGCACGAGCTTGTCGGCCTTGAGACCGACGATGCTCTCACCCTTGACCGTGATGTCGCCCTCGCGGACGTTCACCATGCCGAAGATCGCCTTGAGGAGCGTCGACTTCCCGGCGCCGTTCGGGCCGATGATGCCGATGAGCTCACCCTGGCGGGCGACGAGGTTGGCGCCGTTGAGGATGTTGACTCCCGGCAGGTAGCCGGCGTGCACGTCCTTCAGCTCGACGACCACGTCGTCGGCCCGGGCGGCGCCCTCGGCGGGGGTTGCGGTGCTCATGCCTTGCCCTCCTCGGCGGCGTCCTCGGCCTCGACCTCGGCCTCGACCTCGGTCTCGATCTGCTCGCGGATGCGCTCCGCGTCGGCGTCGGAGATCACCGGGAGACGGCCGGTGACGGCGCCGAGGTCCACGTCCTGGTGGGCGCCGAGGTAGGCGTCCACCACCGCGGGGTCCTCCATGACGGTCTCCGGCGGCCCCTCGGCCACCACGCGCCCCTCGGCCATCACGACCACCCAGTCGGCGATGTGACGGACCATGTGCATGTCGTGCTCCACGAACAGCACGGTCATCCCGAGGTCCTTGAGGTCGAGGATGTGATCGAGGAGCGACTGCGTGAGGGCGGGGTTCACCCCGGCCATCGGCTCGTCGAGCATCACCAGGCTCGGGTCGCTCATGAGGGCCCTGGCCATCTCCAGCAGCTTGCGCTGCCCGCCGGAGAGCGACGCCGCGAAGTCCTGCTCCTTGGCGTCGAGCTTGAAGCGCGCGAGGAGCTCGTGGGCGCGCTGCTCGATCTCCTGCTCCTGCTTGCGCCAGAGGAAGGGGAACAGCCCTGCCCAGAAGCCCTCGCCGCGCTGGTCCTTCGCGCCGAGCTTCATGTTCTCCAGCACGGTCAGCAGCGACAGCGATTTGGTGAGCTGGAAGGTGCGCACCTGTCCCATCCGGGCGACCTTGAACGACGGGATGCCGGACAGGTTCTTGCCGTCGTAGGACCACGTGCCGCTGTTGGGCTTGTCGAAGCCGCACAGGAGATTGAACAGCGTGGTCTTGCCGGCGCCGTTGGGGCCGATGAGCGCCGTGATGGCGCCGCGCGGGATCTCAAGGTGGTCGACGTCGACCGCCGTGAGGCCGCCGAAGCGCCGCTGAACGGCGTCCACGACGAGGATCGGGTCGACCTTCTTGACTCCGGGGGCGGCGGGACCCGCGGCGAGGCCGGTGGTCTTGGCGCGGGGAGCGCTCTTCGCGGGCGTGACGGCCGCGTCGTTCTCACTTGACAAAGGTCATCTCCCTCTTGTTCCCCAGGATGCCCTGCGGGCGGAACACGACGATGAGCATCAGCACGATGCCGATGAGGATGTAGCGCACCACGTCGGCCTGAGCGCTCGTCATGGGCAGGTAGCCGGCCGTGGCCATCGCGGGCAGGAGCGCGCCGAGGAAGGCGAACACCACCCAGAACAGGACGGCGCCGAGCGTGGGGCCGAACACCGTGGCCGCGCCGCCGAGGAGCAGGATCGTCCACAGGAAGAACGTCAGCGACGTCGAGTAACTGCCGGGGATGACCGCCGACGGCAGGACGAAGACGATGCCGCCGAGCGCACCGATCACACCGCCCACCACGAGCGCCTGCATCTTGTAGGCGAAGACGTTCTTGCCGAGCGAGCGCACGGCGTCTTCGTCCTCGCGGATGCCCTTGAGCACCCGGCCCCACGGGCTGCGCATGAGCGCCCAGACCACGAGGATCGTCAGAGCGAGCGTGAGCAGACCAAACACCCGCACCCAGAGGTCGTTGGCGTTGTACGTCCACGGGCCGAAGCCATAGGTCCCCGGGGGGAACGGGTTGGCGTCGCGGAAGCTCTGGTGGTACCCGGACAGACCGCCCGCGGAGTTCGTCCAGTCCTTGAAGAGCTCGGTGACGAACATCAGGCGGACGACCTCGGCGGCCGCGATGGTCGCGATGGCGAGGTAGTCGGCGCGCAGCCGCAGGGTCGGGATGCCCAGCAGCAGGGCGAAGAGCGCGCCGCCGGTGATGCCGACGAGCACGCCCAGCCACCACGGGAATCCGAAGGTGAGGATCGAGATCGCGTAGCCGTAGCCGCCGATCGCCATGAACGCCGCCATGCCGAAGTTGAGCAGACCCGTGTACCCGAAGTGCACCGCGAGGCCGGTGGCCGCGAGCGCGTAGGCGATCGTCGTCGGGCTGAAGAGGTAGGAGGCGGTGTTGCCGAAGATGCTTCCGAAGTCCATGCGTCAGCCCAACCTTTCCTTGCGTCCGAGGATGCCCTGCGGTCGCACGAGCAGGATGATGATCAGCGCGACGAGGGCGCTGGCGTACTTGAGGTCGGTCGGCACTCCGAGGAGCGTGGAGACCTCGACGGCGAGGCCGACGATGATCGAGCCGATCAGCGCGCCGATCGCGGAGCCGAGGCCGCCGAGCGTGATGGCGCAGAACATCAGCAGCAGCATCTGCATGCCCATGTCCCACTTCACGCCGGGGCGGAAGTACGCCCAGAGGATGCCGGAGATCGCGGCCAGGGTACCGGCGAGGATCCAGACGACGCGGATGACCTTGTCCACGTCGATGCCGGAGGCGGCGGCGAGCTGCGGGTTGTCCGAGATCGCCCTCGTCGCCTTCCCGGTGCGGGTGCGGGTGAGGAAGAACGCGACGCCGAGGATCACGATGATGCTCGTGGCCATGCCGATCATGTCGATGTACGACAGGGAGATCGGACCGAGGCGGATCGGCTCCGGACTCGCGCCGGGCAGCTGGTAGGTGTTGCCGCCGATGATGTACTGCAGGCCGTAGCGCAGGGCCAGCGAGAGGCCGATGCTGACGATCATGAGCTGGACGACGCCCAGACCACGGCGCCGCAGCGGCTTCCAGATGCCGGCGTCCAGCGCCCAGCCGAGCGCCGCGCCGCCGATGACCGCGGCGATGATGCCGGCCCACAGCGGGAGCTGCCAGAAGGAGGTGACGACGAGGGTGATCACCGCACCCCACGTCACCATCTCGCCGTGCGCGAAGTTCGACAGCCGGGTCGTGCCGTAGATGAGCGCGGCGCCCATCGAGGCGAGCCCCAGCAGGAGTCCGAAGTTCAGACCGCCCACCAGTCGCGACAGGAGCTGATCGAGGAAGGAGACGGTCACCCGCTCGCCTTCGCCGAGGAAGAGGTTGACGATCTTCGTCCCGGTGAGACCGAACTCCAGCTCGAACGAGGCGGTGGTGCCGGCGACGGGCTGGATGCCCTCGGGAAGCTGCGTCGCGTCGACGATCACGCCGTCCGGAAGCGTGGACTCGTCCACCGTGAGGGTGTACGTCTCCTTCTCCGGCACGTAGAGGCGCCACTTGCCCTCGGCGTCCGTCTCGGTCTCGGCGTCGAAGCCGTTGCCCTCGATCGTCATGACGACGCCTTCGACGGGCTCGTCGCCGTTGGTGACGACACCGGCGAAGTAGAAGTCGGTGACCTCCTGTCCGTCGTCCGTGGTCTCGGCGGAGGCCGCTGAGGGAGGGAGCAGGAGCGATGCCGCGAGCGCCATCAGGATTCCGAAGAAGGCGAAGGCCCAAGGGCGCTTTCGCGGTCCGGCGAGTGCTGTGGGTCCCACGCAACCTCCACTGTGAGTGCTGTCTCCGCGGGCTCGGGTCGAACCGCGGGGATGGACGACGCACTTGAGCGTAATGGGCGATCGGCGAATCACCTATCGTCCCGGCCAACGGTCCGGTAACGACAGGGCCCTGGGAATGTTCTCGGGCGTGTCTCGCTTAGAATCTCCATACGGGTCACGCCCGCGCACCGGCCGACGTCGACCCCCCATTCGCACCCGGATCCGCGCCACTCGCGCAGGAGGAGATTCCATGGACCAGCACGATCCCTTCGGCTTCGTCGGACTGACCTACGATGACGTGCTGCTGCTCCCCGGGCACACCGACGTCATCCCCAGTGAGGCCGACACGTCGTCCCGGATCACCCGACGGATCTCCGTCGCGACGCCGCTGCTCTCCAGCGCGATGGACACGGTGACCGAATCCCGCATGGCGATCGCCATGGCCCGGGAGGGCGGCATCGGCATCCTGCACCGCAACCTCTCGATCGCCGACCAGGCCGCGCACGTCGACCGCGTGAAGCGCAGCGAGTCCGGCATGATCACCGACCCGATCACCACGACGCAGGACGCGACGGTGGAGGAGGTCGACGCGCTGTGCGCCAAGTACCGGATCTCCGGCCTCCCGGTCGTGGACGACGAGGGTCGCCTGGTGGGCATCATCACGAACCGGGACATGCGCTTCGTCTCCGGCTTCGAGCGTCAGAGCACGTTCGTCAAGGACGTCATGACGAGGGAGAACCTCGTCACCGCCCCCGTCGGCGTCGCCGCAGGCGAGGTCATCGCGCTGTTCGCGAAGCACCGCGTCGAGAAGCTGCCCCTCATCGACGAGGACGGCAAGCTCGCCGGCCTCATCACCATCAAGGACTTCGACAAGAGCGAGAAGTACCCGCTCGCCACCAAGGACGACCAGGGCCGCCTGCGGGTGGGCGCGGCGATCGGCTTCTTCGGCGACGCGTGGGAGCGCGCCGAGGCCCTCCGCGACGCCGGGGTGGACGTGCTCGTCGTGGACACCGCCAACGGGCAGTCGCAGGGCGTGATCGACCTCGTCAAGCGCCTCAAGGCCGACGAGTCGTTCGCCCACATCGACGTGATCGGCGGGAACGTCGCCACCCGTGAGGGCGCGCAGGCGCTGGTGGACGCCGGTGTCGACGCGGTCAAGGTCGGCGTGGGCCCCGGTTCGATCTGCACCACCCGCGTGGTCGCCGGTGTCGGCGTGCCGCAGGTCACCGCCGTCTACGAGGCCTCGCTCGCGGCGCGCCCCGCCGGCGTCCCGGTGATCGCCGACGGCGGCCTGCAGTACTCGGGCGACATCGCGAAGGCGCTCGTCGCGGGTGCCGACGCTGTGATGCTCGGCTCGCTCCTGGCCGGCACGGACGAGTCGCCGGGCGAGATCGTCTTCCAGTCGGGCAAGCAGTTCAAGCAGTACCGCGGCATGGGCTCGCTCGGTGCCATGCAGACGCGCGGCAAGCAGACGTCCTACTCGAAGGACCGCTACTTCCAGGCCGACGTGCCCAGCGACGACAAGCTGATCCCGGAGGGCATCGAGGGCCAGGTCCCCTACCGCGGCCCGCTCTCGGCCGTCGCCTACCAGCTCGTCGGCGGCCTGCGGCAGTCGATGTTCTACGTCGGCGCCCGCACCATCGAGGAGCTCAAGCAGCGCGGCAAGTTCGTGCGCATCACCTCGGCCGGGCTCAAGGAGTCGCACCCGCACGACGTGCAGATCGTCGTCGAGGCGCCGAACTACAAGAAGTGACCGCGACCCCCGCAAGGGGACGCACGAGGGGCCGGATGCGCTGCATCCGGCCCCTCGTCATTAGCGGTGCGGTCAGCCGCAGCGGTAGGTGACGCCGCCGACGTCCCAGACCCCGGGGCCGAGCTCGGCGCACGTCCCGATCACGCCGGCCAGCACGGTCGCCAGCAGGATGATGCCGATGATCGCGAAGATCGTCAGGACGGCGCCGACGATGATGCCGGCGATCGCGATGCCCTTGGGAGCCTTCGCCTTGCCGAGCTGCACGGTGGCGATGATGCTGAGGATGAGGCCGACCGGCGGCAGCAGGAACGCCAGCACGAGGCCGATGATCGACAGCACCCGCCCCGGGGGCGACGTCGGCACGTCCTGCGCGGCGGCGGTGCCGGGCGGGGGAGCGGAGGCGGCGGGATACGGCGAGGGCGTGCTGCTGGGCGGCGGCGGGTTGTAGGGCGGCGGGGCGTCGGGCGGCGGTGCGTCGGTCATGATCTCTCCTCGGTTCCGGTCGTAGCCCAGAGCGTAGCGACGGCGGGACGGGCATGCCATCCCCCTTTCGCGGCCCGCGAGCCGCGCGTACGGTGCCGGTATGTGCCGGAACATCGTGCCTCTGAACAACCTCGAGCCCGCGGCCACCGACGAGGAGTGCCGCGAGGCTGCGCTCCAGTTCGTCCGCAAGATCTCCGGGACGACGGCGCCGTCGCGGGCGAACCGTGAGGTCTTCGACCGCGCGGTGGCCGAGATCGCCGTGGCCACGCGGCGGCTGCTCGACGATCTCGTGACCTCGGCGCCGCCCAAGAACCGCGAGGAGCAGGCGGCGAAGAGGCGGGCGCGGTCGGCGGAGCGGTACGAGGCGATTCGGCTCTACCAGGAGGAGAAGCGGGCGGCGCGCGCGGGCTGAAGCGCTGCGGGCCGGGGGTGGAGCCCTGTGCCAGAATCGACGTACCCCGCTCGACTTTCCCTGCGGCCCGGTGATGAAGGCACCGCGGTCGCACCGCCGAATCCCCTCGGCAGGGAATCTCCCCAAGGAGAGCTGTACATGGCTGAGGTCCCCCCTCGCATCCTCGTCGTCGACGACGACCACGACGTCGCCCTGCTCGTGAAGACCGTCCTGGAACGGCGTGCGGGCTGCGTCGTCGATCTCGCGGACGACGGCCGGTCGGCGCTCGAGAAGGCCGCGGCGGTGAAACCCGACGTCGTCGTCACCGACATCGAGATGCCGGGACTCAGCGGCCTGGAGCTCCTCGCGGAGCTGCGCCGCCTCATGCCCACCGTGCCGGTCATCGTCATGACGGCGCACGTCTCGGTCGAGTACGCCGTCTCCGCGCTCCGGGCGCAGGCCGACGAGTTCCTCACCAAGCCGCTCGACAACGCCCGGCTCGTGGAGTCGGTCACCCGGCTCGTCGAGGAGTCCCGGCGCCGGACAGCGGAGGCGAAGACCGGTGAGGTCGTCCTCGCGATCGGAGCGCACCCGGACGACGTCGAGATCGGTGTCGGCGGCATCCTCGCAGCCCATGCGGCCGCCGGCGATCGCATCACCATCCTCACGCTCTCCCGCGGAGCGCGCGGCGGTGATGCGGACAGCCGCCAGCACGAGTCCCTCGCCGCCGCCGAGCAGGTGGGCGCCCGGCTGTTCGTGAAAGACCTCGTCGACACCGAGATCTCCGGTGGCGGGTCGACCGTCCGCCTCATCGAGGAGGTCGTGCAGGAGATCCAGCCGACCATCGTCTACACGCACTCGCACCATGACCGCCACCAGGATCACCGCGCGGTGAACGAGGCGACGATCGTCGCGACGCGCCGCGTCGGCACGGTCGCGTGCTACCAGAGCCCTTCCGCGACCATCGACTACCGGCCCACGCGCTTCGTCCGCATCGACCGCTTCCTCGACGACAAGCTGCGGCTGCTGGAGTGCTTCCAGTCCCAGGCCGCCGCGAACCGGGAGTACCTCGCGCCGGAGTTCGTCACGGCCACCGCCCGCTACTGGTCGCGGTTCGGCGGCGGCGTGGCCGTCGAGCCGCTGGAGGTCGTGCGCGAGACCGCCGAGTTCATCGGCGCCCATGAACTGACCCGACGGGAGAGCTGATGACGAAGCGCGTACTGGTCACCGGAGCCGGGGGCCCCGCCGGAGTCGCGGTGATCCGCTCCCTGCTGCGCCGGTCCGATCTGACGGTCTTCGCGGCCGACATGGACGGCTGGGCGAGCGGCATCTACCTCGTCCCGCCGGCGCAGCGTCGTCTGGTTCCCCCGGGGCGGGACGCGGACTTCGTGCCGGCGATCGCGCGGATGGTCGCCGAGGACGGTCTCGACCTCGTGGTCTCCACCGTCGACGTGGAGCTGATCGCGCTCGCGGACCGCCGGGACGAGCTGGCCCCCGCGGTCCTCGCCGCGCCGCCCGCCGACACGCTGCACACCGCCCTCGACAAGCTCGCCCTCGCGGCGCGCTGCGCGCCGACCGGTCGTGTGCCGCGCACCGTGCTCGCCGGCCCGGATGCCGCGGAGGTCGCGTGGGAGTTCCCCGTGTTCGCCAAGCCCCGGCAGGGGGCGGGCAGCCGCGGCGTGCGCCTCGTCCCCGACGCGGAGGCGCTCGCCGCCCTCCCCACGGATGAGGGGCTGATCGTGCAGGACTTCCTCCCCGGCGAGGAGTACTCGGTCGATGTGATCGCCGACGCCTCCGGTGGCGTGGTCGCGGCGGTGCCGCGCACCCGTGCCCGGGTGGACTCCGGGGTCGCGATCGCCGGCCGCACGCTCCGCGACCCCGAGCTCGAGGAGACCGCCGCCGCCATCGCGCGGGCGATCGGCCTCGTCGGCGTCGCCAACGTGCAGCTCCGCCGCGACCGGGACGGGCGGGCCGTGCTGCTCGAGGTCAACCCGCGCTTCCCCGGGGCGCTCCCGCTGACGATCGCCGCCGGGGTCGACATCCCGTCGCTCGTCGCCGATCTCTTCCTCGGCCGGGAGATCCCGGTGCAGGTGCCCTTCCGTGAGGTCGCCTCCGTGCGCTTCCTGGAGGACGTGATCGTCGAGGTCGACGACGTGCTCGTGTCGGCGCACGCCGGTCACCAGGAGGAGCTGTGAGTCATCCCGCCCTGCGCGGAGACCACCACGTCCACTCCACGTTCTCCGACGACGCGGTCTCCACCCTGGAGGAGAACGTCGCCGCGGCTGCGGCCGTCGGTCTCGACACCGTCCGTCTCGTCGACCACGTGCGGCAGGGCACGACCTGGGTGCCGGAGTACCTCGCCGCCGTCCGCGGCCTGTCCGTCCCGGACGGGCTGACCGTGCTCACCGGAGTGGAGGCGAAGATCCTCGACGCCTCGGGCGCGCTCGACATCCCGGCGCTTCCGGCGGGCATCGACCGGATCCTCATCGCCGATCATCAGTTCCCCGGCGTGGACGGGCCGCTCGGACCCACCGCGGTCCGCGAGCGCATCGCCGCGGGCTGGGCGCCGGCCGACGTCCTCGACCAGTTCGTGGACGCCGTCATCGCCACCATGCGCCGCCATCCGGGCAACCAGCTCGCGCACTGCTTCTCGATCCTGCCGAAGATCGGTCTCGCGGAGGAGGAGCTCGGAGCCGAGCGGCTGGACGCGTGGGCGCGCGCCGCCGCGGAGACGGACACCCTCGTCGAGGTCAACGAGAAGTGGGTGTGCCCCGGCGCGGAGGCGCTGAACGCCCTGGAGCGCGCGGGCGCCGGCATCGTGGCCTCCACCGACAGCCACGTGGCCGCAGACGTCGGCCGGTACTCCCGCATCGTCCCGCTGCTCACCGGGACGGAAGGACGCTGATGCCCGAACTGACCTGGATCGAGACGGTCGTCGTCGTCATCCTCCTCCTCTGCGTGTTCGTCGGCACCCTGCCCGTCGTCAACACCGGGCTGCAGTTCCTCATGCTGCCGCTGCACGCCTTCCGCAACCACTACGGCAAGGCTGTGCCGTACCACCCGAACGTGGCCGTGGTCATCCCGGCATGGAACGAGGGCCTCGTCATCGGCCCCGCGATCGAGCGGCTGCTCCAGCTCGAGTACCCCGCCGAGCGCCTCCGTGTCTTCGTCGTCGACGACGCCTCCACGGACGACACCCCGGCCATCGTGCAGCAGAAGGCGGCGACCTATCCGGGGCGGGTCGTCCACCTGCGACGCGAGAAGGGTGGCGAAGGCAAGGCGCACACGCTGAACCACGGCCTCGACGTCGTGCTCGCCGACCCGTGGACCGAGGCGGTGCTCATCATGGACGCCGACGTGATCTTCGCGCGCAACTCCCTGCGCAAGCTCACCCGGCACCTCGCGGACGAGGAGGTCGGGGCCGTCACGGCCTACATCGCGGAGGGCAGCAGGGACCGCAACTACCTCACCCGGTTCATCGCGATCGAGTACGTCATCGGCCAGCTCTCGGCACGGCGCACGCAGAACGTCGGGGGAGCGATCGCCTGCCTCGCCGGGGGCGCCCAGCTGCATTCCCGCGCGAACCTCGAGGCGATCGGCGGACGCATCCCGACGGGCACGCTCGCCGAGGACACCATGACGACCTTCGAGAGTCAGCTCCACGGCCGCCGGATGGTGTTCGAACCGCACGCCGTGGTGCTCGCCGAGGAGCCGCGGACGATCGACAGTCTCTGGAAGCAGCGGCTGCGCTGGGCGCGCGGCAACGTGCAGCTCACCTCGATCTACAAGAAGCTCTGGTTCCGTCCGAGTCGCGACCACAACCTGGGCAGCATCCCCTTCGGGCTGGCCTGGTTCACGATCCTGCTGATGCCGGCGCTCCTGCTCCTCGCCGCCACCGCGATGATCGTCCTCCTGCTCCTGCACAGCGACGTCGCGGAGTTCGTGTTCCGGTTCATGTGGATCGCCGCGGCGGCCATCTACATCTTCTCGATGCTCTACTCCGTCCAGCTCGATCCGCGCATCGGGCGGCAGTCCTGGCGCGAGGCGATCATGTTCCCGGGGCTCGGGGCGCTGATCCTCATGGCCCTGGCGCTGTTCCCCTGGGCCCTGGACGGTCTGATCGGCGCGGCGGGGCAGGAGTCGACGGAGCAGACGCGGGTGCTGTGGCTGATGGCGTTCGCCCTCTGGGGGCCGGTGTCGATGCTCGGCATCTGGCTCGCGCGGGCGGTCGAGCCGCTTCCGGCCGGACGCTTCTTCGCGGGCCTGCTGCTCTACGTCTGCGGGTACGGATCGCTGCTGTGCGCGATCACCGCCGACTCGTACCTCAAGGAGTGGCGTCGCGCGGACGCCTCCTGGATCAAGACCGAGAAGATCGGACGGGTCGACTCATGACCGACGCACCATCGCACGACGCCGAGGTGGAGGAGATCGCGGCCGACGCCCGGAAGGAGCGCCGCCTCATCCCACAGGCGCTCATCTCCCTCGCCGTCGTGGTCGTGATCGTCGTCGTCCGAGAGCTGCTCCTGCGATGACCGGACGGCCGCTCGCCCTGGTCGTCGAGGACGCTCCGGATCAGGCGACCCTCCTGGGGCGGTACCTCGACCGGGAGGGCTTCGACGTGTTCGTCGCGCCCGATGCGGAGTCTGCCATCGCCGCCTTCCCGGACATCGACCCCCAGGTCGCCGTCCTGGACCTGCTGCTGCCCGGCATCTCCGGGCAGGCCTGCTGCCGCCTGATCCACGAACGCTATCCGGAGTGCTTCCTCATCGTCAGCTCGGTGCTGGATGTCGCGGAGTACCCGCCGGCGGACGCGGCCCTGCCGAAGCCGATCACCGGGGCCGACCTCCATCGCGCCGTGGAACGGGTTCCGCGATGAGGGCGACACCGCTGGAGCGCGCCGAGAACCGCTGGTACCGGGTCGTCGACAACCCGAACCCGATCATCAAGCAGGTCCCGACGCTCGTCGCCGCGGCGATCGCGGGCGTGATGACCTGGGCCATCCCCAGCCTGCCGTTCACCGATCTCACCCTCGCCCTCGCCGGCCTCGCGATCGTCCTCGTCGCGACGCTCCACGCCGGAGTGCTCAGCGCGTTGCACATCCGGGAGGGCTGGATCGTGCTCCTGGTCCCGATGGTCGACATCCTGGGACTGGGGCTCTTCCGCGCGGGGACGGGAGGGGCGGCCTCGCTCTTCAGCGCGCTCGTGCTGCTCCCCGTGATCTGGATCGCGGCGGCGCCCGGCATCCGCTGGGTCTTCGTCGTCGGCGCGTTCACGTCGCTCGCGCTCCTGATCCCCTACGTCATCGAACCGCCGACGAACGCGGTCGTGTGGCTCCGCGGCGTCGTCGGTCCTCTCGTCTTCGCGGCCGTCGCGGCCGTGGTGAACGAGCTCTCCCGGCAACAGCGCCTGCGGGTGCAGCAGGCGGAGGAGCTGGTCACGGAGCGGACCAAGGCGCTGTCCGAGAACGTCTCGATGATCGTGCAGCTGCGGCAGAAGGAGCACGAGTACCGCGTGCTGCTCGACTCGTTCGAGGGCCTGTGGGCGTCGATCACCGCGCAGGCCGTGATCGGCACCGATCGCGAGGGGCGCGTCACGGCCTGGAACCCCGGGGCTGTCCGCCTGCTCGGGCTCTCTCACGACGAGGCTCTCGACGACGTACGTGTCGATCGCTTCTTCTCGTCGTCGGCGTTGACCATGCTGGCCGAGGACACCGCCGCACGCGAGGGGGTCGCGCGCGCACCGCGCGTGCCCGGTGCGCCCGACGAGCGCGCGGACGTGCCGGAGGGCCTCTGCGAGCTCTTCGCCCAGGCGGACGCGGGGAACACGGTCGACGGCGACATCGAGGTCAAGACCGCGGGCGGCACGACGGTACCCGCCCGGGTGACCGTGACGCCGCACAAGGATCCGTCCGGCGCGCAGCAGGGCTACCTGTTCGTGCTCACCGATGAGACGAGAGCCGTCGAGGTCGCGCGCATGAAGGACGAGTTCGTGGGGATGATCTCCCATGAGCTGCGGACGCCGCTGAGCGCGATCATCGGCTTCCTCGACCTGCTGCAGAACGATCCGGGTCAGCCGCTGACGGAGGACCAGCAGGAGTTCGTCGGCATCATCGAGCGCAACGCGAAACGCCTGCTGAACCTCGTCGGCGACCTGCTCTTCACGGCGCAGGTGGAGTCGGGGCGCTTCCCCCTGGAACGGGACGAGGCGGACGTCGCGGCGCTCGTGCGTACGGCCGTGGCCTCGGCGGGACCGCACGCGCAGCGCGAGGGGATCGAGCTGGACCTGCAGGTCGGGGACGAGCCGATCCCGCTGCTCGTCGATCCCGGACGCCTCGGGCAGGCCGTGGACAACCTCCTCTCGAACGCCATCAAGTTCACCCCGCGCGGGGGTCGGGTGACGGCCGCCGTGCGTCGCCTCGACGGCGGGGTGCAGGTGGCCATCGCCGACACCGGGGTCGGGATCCCGCAGGACGAGCAGCGCATGCTCTTCACCCGGTTCTTCCGGGCCTCGACGGCCACCCGCAACGCCGTGCCGGGGGTGGGGCTCGGGCTCACGATCACGCGGGCGATCGTGCTGGCCCACGGCGGGTCCATGGACGTGACCAGCGAGGAGGGGGTGGGCACCGAGTTCCGGTTCTTCCTCCCGGCGGCGCCCAAGACCGAGGTGCTGCAGACCCTCAGCCGCGCGGACTGACCACGCGAGGACGGGCAGTGGTATCGTGGGTTGATGGATACCACCTTCGTCGCTCCGATGGGAGACCGCGGCCGTCTGGTGATTCCGGCTGAGCTGCGCGCGCGGCAGCACTGGGATCAGGGCGTTCCCCTCCTGATGATCGAAGCGGAGGGTGGCGTCGTCCTCCTCACTCGCGAACAGGCGAAGGCGCTCATCCGCAGTCAGCTCGAGGGGCAGAGCGTCCTGGAGGCTCTGCTCGCCGAGCGCCGCGCGGCCGCTGCGCAGGACGACGCGGCGTGACGGTCCTCGACGCGTCGGCTGTGCTGGCATTCCTTCAGGACGAGCCCGGTGCCGCCCGCGTGGAGCAGGCTCTCGATGGCGGCGTCATCGGTGCGGCGAACTGGTCGGAGGTGGCCCAGAAGGTGCGCGCCGCCGGGGCCGACTGGGGCATCGCCTCCGGACTCCTCCTCAGCTATCGTCTGACGATCGAGCCCGTCTCGCATCGCGACGCGGAAAGGGCGGCAGCGCTCTGGGCCCGGGGCACCGGGCTCTCTCTCGGAGACCGGTTGTGCCTGGCGCTCGCCGAACGGATGGACGCGGCGGTGCTGACCGCGGACCGGGCATGGGGCGACGGCGGGCGCATCGAGCAGCTACGACCGTAGCTCGTCCCGGTCGTCGCGAAGCCCCGCGGACTGATAGCCTGGTCGGCTCGCTGTCCGCGGGCGGAAGGACGGCCACGCCTGTGGGGTACATCGACGCATCCGGAGTCTCGCTGACGCTTCCCGATGGCAGACCGCTTCTCGACGAGGTGTCGTTCCGTGTCGGGGCGGGCTCGACGAGCGCTCTCATCGGGCCGAACGGGGCGGGGAAGACGACGCTGCTGCGGATCATCCGGGGCGAGCAGCCGGCCGACGACGGGGTCGTGACCATCGACGGCGGACTCGGCGTCATGGACCAGTTCGTCGGACACGGCGAGCCGGGCCAGACCGTGCACGAGCTGCTCGTGCGGGTGGCTCCCACCCGCCTCCGTGCCGCCGCGGAGGCGCTGGAGGCCGCGGAGAACGCCCTCATCGACCGCGACGAGCACGACACCCAGATGGCCTACGCCTCCGCGATCGCCGAGTACGCGGACGCCGGCGGCTACGAGCACGAGACCGTGTGGGACCAGTGCACCGTGGCGGCGCTCGGCGTGCCGTTCGAGCGGGCGCGCTACCGCGAGCTCACCTCCCTCTCCGGCGGCGAGCAGAAGCGGCTCGCCCTGGAAGCGCTGCTGCGCGGCCCGGACGAGGTGCTCCTGCTCGACGAGCCGGACAACTACCTCGACGTGCCGACCAAGCGGTGGCTCGAGGAGCGGCTGCGCGCCACCGACAAGACCGTGCTGCTGGTCTCGCACGACCGCGAGCTCCTCGCCAGGGCCGCCGATCGGCTGATCACGCTGGAGCCCGGCGCGGCGGGGTCGACCGCCTGGGTGCACGGCGGGAGCTTCGCCACCTATCACCAGGCGCGCACCGACCGGATGGATCGGCTCGATGAGCTGCGCCGGCGGTGGGACGAGCAGCACGAGAAGCTCCGCGTCCTCGTCGCGAACCTCAAGGTCAAGGCGGCCGCGAACGACGGCTTCGCGTCCCGCTACCAGGCGGCGCAGACGCGGCTGCGGAAGTTCGAGGAGGCGGGCCCGCCCGAGGAGCGGCCCCCGGCGCAGGAGTTCGACATGCGCCTCCGCGGCGCCAGGACCGGCAAGCGGGCCGTCGTCGCGGAGCGGCTGGAGCTGACCGGCCTCATGCGTCCGTTCGACACCGAGATCTGGTACGGCGACCGCGTCGGCGTGCTCGGCTCCAACGGCTCGGGCAAGTCGCACTTCCTGCGGCTGCTGGCCCGCGGTGGCACCGACCCGGACCCGTCCCTCGGGCACGTGACCGCGGTCGCGGAGGAGCTCCGTCCCGTCGCGCACACGGGGCGTGCGGTGCTGGGCGCCCGCGTGGTGCCGGGGCTCTTCGCGCAGACCCACGCGCATCCGGAGTTCGTCGGCCGCACCCTGCTCGAGATCCTGCACCGCGGGGACGACCTCCGAGACGGGATGCCCCGCGACGCGGCGAGTTCGGCGCTGGACAGATACGGCCTCGTCCGCCAGGCCCAGCAGCCGTTCGAATCGCTCTCCGGCGGACAGCAGGCGCGGTTCCAGGTGCTCCTGCTCGAGCTCTCCGGCGCGACCCTGCTCCTCCTCGACGAGCCCACCGACAACCTCGACCTCGAGTCGGCCGAGGCGCTGGAGGAGGCGCTCGGACGCTTCGAGGGCACCGTGGTGGCGGTCACGCACGACCGGTGGTTCGCGCGCTCCTTCGACCGGTTCCTCGTGTTCGGCACGGACGGCGAGGTCTACGAGTCCGACGAGCCGGTGTGGGACGAACGGCGGGTGGCGCGTGCGCGCTGACCGCCGCGGAGGCCGCCGGGTGCCGGGTAGGCTGGACGGGTGACCATGGAGATCGAGCTCGGCCGAGGAAAGCGCGCGCGTCGCGCGTACACGTTCGACGACATCGCGGTGGTGCCCTCGCGGCGCACGCGCAACCCGGAGGACGTGTCCACCGCGTGGACGATCGACGCCTTCGGCTTCGAGATCCCGGTGCTCGGTGCGCCGATGGACTCGGTCGTCAGCCCGCGCACCGCGATCATGCTCGGGCAGCTCGGCGGTCTGGGAGTGCTCGACCTGGAGGGGCTCTGGACCCGCTACGAGGACCCAGAGCCGCTGCTCGCCGAGATCGCGGGCCTCGCGGAGGACCGGGCGACCGTGCGCATGCAGGAGCTCTACTCCGAGCCCATCAAGCCCGAGCTCATCACCCGCCGCCTCGCCGAGATCCGGGAGGCGGGCGTCACCGTCGCCGGCTCCCTCACTCCGCAGCGCACGCAGGAGTTCTACGACACCGTCGCCGCGGCCGGGGTCGACCTGTTCGTCATCCGCGGCACGACCGTCTCCGCGGAGCACGTGTCGAGCGTGGCGGAGCCGCTGAACCTCAAGAAGTTCATCTACGACCTCGACGTTCCGGTGATCGTGGGCGGAGCGGCGACATACACCGCGGCGCTCCACCTCATGCGCACCGGCGCGGCCGGCGTGCTCGTGGGCTTCGGCGGCGGTGCGGCGTCCACCACCCGTGCCACCCTCGGCATCCACGCCCCCATGGCGACCGCGGTGTCGGACGTGGCGGCCGCGCGTCGGGACTACCTCGACGAGTCCGGCGGGCGCTACGTGCACGTGATCGCCGACGGCGGCGTCGGCACCTCGGGCGACATCGTGAAGGCGCTCGCCATGGGCGCCGACGCGGTCATGCTCGGTGTCGCCCTGGCCCGTGCCACGGACGCCCCCGGCCAGGGGTTCCACTGGGGTCCCGAGGCACACCACCCCAAGCTCCCGCGCGGACGACGCGTCGAGGTGGGCGGCATCGGCACGCTGGAGGAGATCCTCTACGGCCCCGCTCCGGTCGCCGACGGCACCGCGAACCTCATCGGCGCGCTGCGCAAGTCGATGGCCACCACCGGATACTCCGACCTCAAGGAGTTCCAGCGGGTGGAGGTCGTGCTGGCTCCGTACGAGGCCTGAGGTCTCCGCATCACCGTGACCGCACCTGCTCCCTTCCCGCCGACCCTCCGTGAGGTCATGCTGCGGGGACGCTGGGTCGCGATGCTGCTGCTGTGCCTGGTCGTCGCCGGCGTGTTCGCCTGGCTCGGCCAGTGGCAGCTGGAGCGGGCGATCGAGACCGATCCTCCGGCGCCGGGGGCGACCGAGCAGGTCCGACCGCTCGACGAGGTCGTGGAGCCGGGGGAGTACCTGCCCGAGCCCCTCGTCGGACAGCGCGTGGAGACCGAGGGCGTCTGGATCCCCGGAGACTTCCTCGTCGTGGGCAGCCGCTTCAACGACGGCGCCGAGGGGTACTGGGTCACCGGTCAGCTCCGCGTCGACGAGCGCGTCTCGCTGGCGGTGGCGATCGGCTGGGCGCCGGATCGCGAGGCCGCCGATGCCGCGGTGGAGCGCCTCGAAGCCGAGGCGGACGGCGGCGTGGTCCCCGTCGCGGGGCGCATCATCTCGGATGAGGGGCCGGCGGTGCCTCCGCGCTCGGATCCGGAGCAGATGGACCGGATGTCGCCGGCCGCTCTCCTGAGCCGCTGGCACGACACCGAGCAGCTCGACGTCTACCGTCCCTACCTGGCCTCCACGACCGCGACCGCGGGACTCGTGGACATCGCCTCACCGGCGCCCGACGAGCAGTCGCCGGTCAACTGGCTCAACGTGTTCTACGCCGCCGAGTGGGTCATCTTCGCCGGCTTCGCGTTCTACCTCTGGTACCGCCTGGCGAAGGACGCCTGGGAGCGCGAGGTGGAGGAGTTCGACGAGGCGCAGGGCTCCGCGGCTCCCTGACACCCGCTGCGCATCCGCGCGTCGGATGCTGCGCTTCTGCGCGTCGGGTCGGCCCGGTGTGAACCTTCGTCAGGGGGTGTCGCGGCCATTCGGTGAGCGCTCGGTGACCAATGGGAAAACTCCGTTGAGGATGTCCGAACCGCTCCGTATGCTCGCTCCATGTGCGCACGCTGGGAGTTCCCGATGTGTGCGATGACAGCGTCCTGAGCAGCGCCGGAACACGATCGAGGAGACAGCACCGATGATGTCCGCTCCTGAGCACGGGGAGACCCTGACCCCCGTCTCGCACCGCAGAATCCGAGGGCGCGTGGGCGCTCTCGCCGCGACGTGCGTCGCCGCCCTGAGCCTCGGCTCGCTGGTGGCCGCGCCCGCGTCGGCGAACACCGACGGCACCGGGGTGGTGATCAACGAGGCGTATCTGTCCGGCGGCAGCGCCGGGGCGGCGTTCACGAACAAGTTCGTGGAGCTGTACAACCCGACGACGGCGCCCGTCACCCTGGACGGCCTGTCCCTGCAGTACCGCTCCGCGACCGGGACCGGCGCCTTCAACGGCGTCGCACCGCTGAAGGGGACGATCCCCGCGGGCGGCTACTTCCTCGTGCAGGGGAACAGCAACGGCACCAACGGCGCCGCCCTCCCGACCCCCGACGCCACGACGACGCTGAGCCCGAGCGGCACCAACGGCACGCTGGCCCTCGTCGAGGGCACCGCGGCGGTCACCCTGACTCCCGGCTCGACGGTCGGCGTCGACGGCGTGATCGACCTCCTCGGCTACGGCACCTCGAACACCTTCGAGACGGCGGCCGCCGCCGCCCCCACGAGCAACACCGACGTCCGGTCGCTGAACCGCACGGACGGCGCGGACGCGGACGACAACAAGGCGGACTTCGCGCTGTCGGCGACCATCACCCCGCAGAACTCCGGCGGCACCGATCCCGGCACCGACCCGGGCGAGGAGCCGGGGACGGAGCCCACGACCGCCACGATCGCCGAGGTCCAGGGCACCGGCGACGTCTCGCCGCTGGCCGGACAGCGCGTCCGCGTCGAGGGCGTCGTCACCGCCGATCACCGGACGGGCGGCTACAAGGGCATCGTGATCCAGACGCAGGGTTCGGGCGGCGAGACCGACGCGACTCCCGGCGCCTCGGATGGCGTGTTCGTCTTCCTGAACGCGCTCGCGCCCACGCTCGAGATCGGCGACCTCGTCTCGGTGACCGGCACCGTGAGCGAGTACTACGGCCAGACCCAGATCGCTCCCGCCGCGATGGCCGACGTCTCCGTCGTCACCGCCGGTGTGGGCGTGCCGGCCCTCACGCCGCTCCCGGACACCGTGCGCGGTGCCGACCGCGAGCAGTACGAGAACATGTACGTCGCCCCGACCGGCACCTACCGGCTCGCGTCGAGCCACCAGCTGTACAACTACGGGGCGCTGTGGCTGAACGCCGGCGACGACCTCAACGTCAAGAGCACCGAGACCACGCGTCCCGGGGCCGACGCGGCCGCCATCGCGGCCGAGAACCGCGCCAACCGCATCCTGCTCGACGACGCCTGGTCCATCCAGGTGACCAACAACGGCCACCCGGGCCAGCAGCCGTACTTCACGGAGGACACGGTGGTCCGCAACGGCGACACCGTCGACTTCGGGTCCAACGGCTACGTGCTCCAGTGGGGCTTCGACGACTGGCGCCTGCAGCCTGTCGTCCCGATCGACGACGCCTCCCCGGCGGAGCGCAAGGTCACCTTCGAGCCGACGAACCCGCGTCCCGAGAAGGCCCCCGAGGTGGGCGGCGACGCGCAGGTGGCGTCGTTCAACGTCTACAACTACTTCACGACGCTGAAGAGCGAGAACGCGGACGCCCGCGGTGCGGCGAACGCCGCCCAGTTCGCGATCCAGAAGTCCAAGATCGTCTCGGCCATCAACGGCCTCGACGCGGAGATCGTGGCGCTGATGGAGATCGAGAACTCGGTCAAGCTCGGCAAGCCCGTCGACACCGCCCTGAAGGACCTCGTCGCCGGCCTCAACGCCGACGCGCGCGCGGACGTGTGGGACTACGTGCGCACGCCCAAGGCGCTGCAGGACCCGGCGACGACGGACTACATCACCAACGCGATCATCTTCAAGAAGGACGCCGTCAGCACGGTGGGCGACAGCGGCACCGTCACCGACGAGTCGGTGTGGGGCAACGCCCGCGAGCCGATCGCGCAGGCGTTCGACATCGACGGCCGCGTCGTCACCGTCGTCGCCAACCACCTGAAGTCGAAGTCCCCGCCGCAGGGTGCCGGCGCAGAGCCGGCCGATGGCCAGGGGTTCTTCAACGCCGACCGGGTGAAGCAGGCGCAGGCCATCCTCGCCTTCACGGATGAGCTGACCGAGAGCAGCGGCAGTAGCGACATGCTGCTGATCGGCGACTTCAACGCCTATGGGCAGGAAGACCCGATCGACGTGTTCACCTCGCAGGGGTGGAGCGACGTGGCCGCCGACAAGGCCGCAGGGCAGTACACGTACACGTTCGACGGGGAGCTCGGCTCGCTCGACCACGTGATCGCCTCGCCGTCGCTCGTCTCCTCGATCACGGGCGCCGGTGTGTGGGGCATCAACTCGCCGGAGTGGAGCGACCGCGGCTACGCGTTCGGCGCCACCAAGGAGGGCACCCCGTACCGGTCCAGCGACCACGACCCGATCCTCGTCGGCGTCTCCTCGGAGGTCCCGCCGGTGAACATCGACGTCGTGACGGTGAACGACTTCCACGGCCGTATCGAGGCCGACGGGGCCGCGGCCGGCGCCGCCGTGCTCGCGGGGGCGGTGCAGCAGTTCCGTGCGGCGAACCCGAACACGATCTTCGCCGGAGCCGGCGACCTCATCGGTGCGTCGACGTTCACCTCCTTCATCAACGACGACAACCCGACCATCGACGCGCTCAACGCCGCCGGCCTGGACGTGAGCGCCGCGGGCAACCACGAGTTCGATCAGGGCTGGGAAGACCTGCGCGACCGGGTGCAGGAGCGCGCGGACTGGGAGTACATCTCCTCGAACGTGTTCCTCACGGAGACCGGTGAGCCCGCGCTCGCCCCGGCGTGGGTCAAGGAGCTCGACGGCGTGCGCGTCGGCTTCGTGGGCGCCGTCACGGAGGATCTCGACTCGCTCGTCTCGCCCGAGGGCATCGCGGATCTCGAGGTGCGCAGCATCGCCGACTCGGTGAACGCCGTGGCCGACGACCTGCGTGACGGGGATCCGGCCAACGGCGAAGCGGACGTCGTGATCCTGCTCGTGCACGAGGGTGCGGAGAGCACCGCGCTGTCCGCGATCACCGAGGACTCGCCGCTGGGCGAGATCGTCTACGGAGTCGACGACGACGTGGACGCGATCGTCTCGGCGCATACGCACCTGGCCTACAACCACGTCATCGACGGCCGACCGGTCGTCTCGGCGGGGCAGTACGGCGAGAACCTCGGCCTCATGAACATCCAGGTCGACCCGAAGACGAAGGAGCTGCTCTCGATCACCAACGAGATCAAGCCCCTCACATCCGCGGGCAAGCCGCTGTACCCGGCGGTGCCGGAGGTGCAGGCCATCGTCGATAAGGCGAAGGCGGAGGCCGACGTGCTGGGAGCGGTGAAGGTGGGCGACATCACCGCCGACTTCAACCGCGCGCGGCAGACCAACGGCTCCGAGAACCGCGGTGGCGAGTCCACCATCGGCAACTTCGTCGCCGACGTGCAGAAGTGGTCCACGGGTGCGGACATCGCTCTCATGAACCCCGGTGGCATCCGTGCCAACCTGACCTACGCGTCGAGCAACCCCGAGGACCCCGACGGCAACGTCACCTATCGGGAGGCGGCGACCGTCCAGCCCTTCGCCAACACGCTCGTCACGCTGACCCTCACCGGCACGCAGCTGAAGGGTGTGCTGGAGGAGCAGTGGCAGCCCGCCGGATCGGCCCGACCGTTCCTCAAGCTCGGCGTCTCCGAGGGTCTGGTCTACACGTACGACCCGACGGCGGCCGCGGGTTCGCGGATCACCTCGATCACGCTGAACGGCACCGCGATCGACCCGAACGGGGAGTACACGGTGGCGGCGAACTCCTTCCTCGCGGCGGGCGGCGACAACTTCGCCACCTTCAAGGAGGGGGCGGGCAAGCGGGACACCGGCAAGATCGACCTCCAGTCGATGGTCGACTGGTTCGACGCGAACAAGACGGCCTCGCCGGACCTCGCCCAGCGTGCGGTCGGTGTGACCGTCAGTCCGGCGGACGCCGACGGCTACCGCGCCGGCGACCAGGTGACGGTCTCGCTCTCCTCGCTGGCGTTCAGCGGTGGTGAGGCGGCGCCGGGAGCGGTCACGCTGTCGCTCGGCGACACCCAGCTCGCGGCCGGCACGGTCGACCCGACCATCGTGGACACCACCGACGAGGGCGGCCGCGCCACCCTCACCTTCACGGTGCCGTCCGGGGTGTTCGGTGAGCAGCAGCTCACGGTCGAGGTCCCGGCGACGGGCACGACGGTGCAGGTGCCGTTCACGATCGCCGGCGAGGAGGAGTTCGCGGGGACCATCGCGCTCGGCTCGTCGAAGGTGGCCGCGGGCAAGAAGCTCGACGTCACGGGCAAGGACTACCAGCCCGGCGAGACGGTCACGGTCGAGCTCCGGCCGAAGAAGGGCCAGGGCGTCCAGGTGGGCACGGTGCAGGTCCGTCAGGACGGCACGTTCAGCACCTCGGTGACGGTGCCGAAGAACGCCCAGCCCGGCAAGTACACCGTCGCGGTGGCTCAGGCCGACGGGGACGAGGCCACGGCCACGGTCACCGTCAACCGCGCCGGCGGCATCGGCGGGATCATCAAGGACATCGTCGACTGGCTGTGGGACCTCCTGACCGGATGGTTCTGATGCCGATCGGCGGATGACGAGGCGGAGGCCGTCGGGGAGACCCGGCGGCCTCCGTCGTTTCCGCGGGGTCGGGGCGTCGCCCGCCGCCGACTAGACTGGGGGCATGCCCGAACCGAAAGTCGCCAGATTTCCGGCGATCCGCGGTGCGCTGAAGTTCTACCAGATCGCGTCGATCATCACGGGAGTCATGCTGCTCCTGCTGCTCGCCGAGATGGTGCTGAAGTACACGCCCATCCACCTCGAGCTCTTCGCCGGAGGATCGGGCGGCCCTCTCTGGTTCGCCGGCGTCATCGCGGGGCCGGACTGCCAATGGTGGTCGCTGTTCGCGCCGTGGACGAACTCGTGCGAAATGACCTCCCTCGGGGACGGCTTCAACATCTCGCTGTTCATCCTCGTCGCCCACGGCTGGTTCTACGTGGTCTACCTCTTCGCGTGCTTCCGCATGTGGAGCCTGATGCGCTGGCCGTTCCGCCGGTTCATCCTCCTCGCGCTCGGCGGCGTCATCCCGCTGCTGTCGTTCTTCATGGAGGCGATCGTCGCCCGTGAAGTCAAGACCTATCTCGCCACCCGGGAGGCCGCTGAGGCCTCCGCGATCGCCCCGGAAGGTGTCCGTTGACCGAACAGTCCGAGACCCAGCAGCGCCCCGCGCTCGTCGTCGACTTCGGCGCCCAGTACGCGCAGCTCATCGCCCGCCGCGTCCGCGAGGCCGGGGTCTACAGCGAGATCGTGCCGCACACCGCCACGGCGGAGGAGATCGCCGCCAAGAACCCTGTAGCGATCATCCTCTCCGGCGGACCTTCGTCGGTGTACGAGGAGGGCGCGCCGAAGCTCGACCCGTCGGTCTTCGACCTCGGCGTCCCCACGCTCGGCATCTGCTACGGCTTCCAGTACATGGCCCAGACCCTCGGCGGCGAGGTCGCGCACACCGGCCTCCGCGAGTACGGCGCCACGGATGCCGTCATCTCCGGTGACGGCGGCACGCTGCTCAGCGGGCAGCCGACCGAGCAGAACGTGTGGATGAGCCATGGCGACCAGGTCGCGAAGGCACCGGAGGGCTTCGAGGTGCTCGCGACGACGGAGGCCACGAAGGTCGCCGCCTTCGCGAACGAGGAGCGCGGCTTCTACGGCGTGCAGTGGCACCCGGAGGTCAAGCACTCGGATCACGGTCAGCGCGTGCTCGAGAACTTCCTCCACAAGGGTGCGGGCCTCGCGTCCGACTGGAACCCCGACAACGTGATCGCCGAGCAGATCGAGCGCATCCGCGAGCAGGTCGGCGACGCCCGGGTCATCTCCGCGCTGTCCGGCGGCGTGGACTCCGCCGTCTCGACCGCTCTCGTGCACAAGGCCATCGGCGACCAGCTCACTGCCGTCTTCGTCGACCACGGTCTCCTCCGCAAGGGCGAGCGCGAGCAGGTCGAGAAGGACTACGTCGAGTCCACCGGTGTGCGGCTCATCACGGTCGACGCCGCGGAGACCTTCCTCGGTCACCTCCAGGGCGTGACCGACCCCGAGGAGAAGCGCAAGATCATCGGCCGCGAGTTCATCCGCGCGTTCGAGAAGGTGCAGCTCGACCTCGTGGAGGAGGCGAAGGCCGACGGCGGCGCCCCGGTGAAGTTCCTCGTGCAGGGCACGCTCTACCCGGACGTGGTGGAGTCGGGCGGCGGTGCGGGCACCGCCAACATCAAGTCGCACCACAACGTGGGCGGTCTTCCGGACGACCTCGACTTCGAGCTCATCGAGCCGCTGCGGGCCCTGTTCAAGGACGAGGTCCGCGCGATCGGCCGCGAGCTCGGCATCCCCGAGGCGATCGTCGGGCGCCAGCCGTTTCCGGGGCCCGGTCTCGGCATCCGGATCATCGGTGAGGTCACCGCTGACCGCCTCGAGATCCTGCGTGAGGCCGACGCCATCGCCCGCGAGGAGCTGACCAAGGCCGGGCTCGACCAGGAGATCTGGCAGTGCCCGGTCGTGCTCCTCGCCGACGTGCGCTCGGTGGGCGTGCAGGGCGACGGCCGCACCTACGGCCACCCGATCGTGCTGCGTCCGGTCTCCAGCGAGGACGCGATGACCGCCGACTGGACCCGTCTGCCGTACGACGTGCTCTCGAAGATCTCGAACCGGATCACCAACGGTGTCCGCGACGTCAACCGGGTGGTGCTGGACGTCACGTCGAAGCCGCCGGGGACGATCGAGTGGGAGTAGGGGGCGCGATGCCCCCGGTCTCGGCACCGGTCCTCCCGGACGCCGAGTACCTGGTGCTGTCCAGCCGTCTGATCCCCGGGCTGGACGGCGGGTACACGATCGCGACACTCGCGCGAGCCCGGCTGCTCGCCGGAGCGGGCGCCGGCGAGGGCCGGGGTCCGCAGCTGCTGACCTTCGATCCGGGGACGATCGCCGATCACGCCGAGCATCGCCGCGTGTTCGCCGACCGCGGCGCGCTTGCGGACCCGGATCGTCTGCGGAACCTCTTCGACGAGGCCGTCGCCCCGGAGGGCGGAGCCGCCGCCTGGCTGCGAGACGCGGCTGATGACGCGGTGACGGCCGACCCCGACGTGGAGTACCGGGTGCTCGCGGACCCGGAGGGTCGTCCCTTCGTGGCCCTCCCGGTGATCCCCGGCGACCCGGACTGGCACCTCACGGACGAGCCCGTCCTCGTCCACGACGAGAGCGGTGCGGTCGTCGGGGCGCTGCACGGCTTCCGCGGGCTCTACGGTGCCTGGCTCGACCACGTCACGGCGGCGCTGGGCGACCGGCCGATCGTCGTGATCTGCGAATCGCGTCAGCTCGGCGAACTGGTCGCCGACTGGGACGACCCGCGCGTGCGCATCCTGCACCCCATCCACACCGTGCACGTCGAGGCTCCCTACACGCCGGACGCACCCATGAACACGCTCTGGACGCGGTGGTTCCGCCTGGCCGACCGCTTCGACGCGGTGATCTGGCCGACGGCCACGCAGCGCGACGACGTGGTGGCGCGATTCGGCTCCTCCGCGAACCACGTCGTGGTGCCGAACCCCATCGAGCCCGTGGAACGTCGGGAGAGTCTGCGCGAGGACGGCCTCGTCGTCGTGCTGGGCCGACTCGCGGCGGGCAAGCGCGTCGACCACGCGATCCGCGCCTTCCTGGCGGCGGACGTGCCGGGCACCCGGATGGAGGTCTGGGGCACGGGTGCGGAGGAGCAGCGGCTGGCGGCGCTGATCGCCGAGCTCGACGGCGCCGACCGCGTGCGGCTCTGCGGGTACACCGCCGATCCGGCGACCGTGCTCGATCGTGCGTCCGTCCTGGTGACCTCGACCGCGTTCGAGGGACAGCCGCTCGGCGTGGTCGAGGCGCTGCTGCACGGCACCCCTGTGGTGTCGTACGACGTGCGGTACGGCATCCGCGATGTGCTCGGCGCTGGCGGAGGTGTGCTCGTGCCCGCCGGTGACATCACGGCGCTGGGGGAGGCCCTGCGGGACCTCCTGACCGATCCGGACCGGCTCGCGGCGCTCCGCGCGGAGGCGCCGCTCGTCGCGGCGGCCTGGAGCCCGGCGCGCTCCGTGGAGGCGCTGACCGCGACGATCGCCGCGGCCGTCCGCGCTCCCTCGCGGCGCTGACCGTCCGCGACCCGGCCGACCGCCGGGGAGTCGCGGACGACGTCCCGGCGGTCGACGGTCCTATCGCGTGCGCCGCCGGAAGGCGGTCACTCCGACCGTGACGGCGCCGGCTGTCAGCAGCAGTCCGCCCAGGAGCAGCGCCATCGTCGGGACATCGCCGCCGGTCGCGGCGAGGTCGCCGCGGTCGCCGCGCGACGCGCCGCCGACGGGAGAGGCAGCGGCGTCATCGTCACCCCCGGAGTCCGGGTCCTCCGGCGTGCCGGGATCGGTGGGATCCGTCGGAGTTCCCGGATCGGTGGGATCCACCGGCTCGTCCACCGCGACAGCCACCGGCGCGCTCTCGACGGCGGCCGCGTCCAGCGCGGTCACCACCCAGGTCTCCGTCGCGGCGCGCGCGGCGGCCGGGGCCTCGTCGGCGGCGAGGGGGAAGCGGAACGACGCCGCACCGCCTGCCCAGACCGTGTCGACCAGCGCGCCCGGGGTGGTGACGATCTGCGCCGGATCGCCGGTACCGCGATAGATCGCATACTGGCGGGCCTCCCGCGCGTCGCCGGCCTGCCAGCGGAGCTCGGCGTCGATGACCTCGGGGGCCACCGGGGCGGCCACCTGTCCGTCCGAGAGCCAGGGCTTGGCCGGAACGAGCGTGGGGTGGGCGAAGGCCTCGCCCTCGAGGAGCTCGATCGCGGTGTTCTTCGCCTCGTGCTTGGGCTGCTGATCTGCGGGCAGAGCGGCCAGGTCGCTCGGCTTCATGTCGTTGTAGCTGAACAGGACGCTGCCCTCGATGCCGTCGAGCTTCTGGTTGTACCGGATCTGGTTCGGCACCTCCTCCGGGTTCATCCAGGCCTGCTCCCAGCCGCCGTTGTTGACGTGCTTGTAGAGCGCATGCCCCACGTAGACCTGGGTGCGGCTGCCGGCGGCCACGTCGCTCCACCACTGCGCCAGCTCCCCGTAGGGGGCGGCGGCCTGATCGAAGCTCCAGTAGATCTGCGGCACGATGTAGTCGATCAGCTCGTCCTGCACCCACCCGCGGGTGTCGGCGAAGACCGCCTGGCTGTACGTCTGCGACGAGCTCGTCGGCGTGTGGGATCCGGCCGGGTCGAGCGCCTCGTGCTCCCAGATCCCGAACGGGCTGATGCCGAGCTGCACGGCGGTGCCGCGGGCCGCGTTGCCGGCGTCGACCGCGTCGCCGACGAGGGTGATCAGACCCGTGATGTTGTCGCGCCGCCACGCCTCGATGCCGGCGACGGTGTCGGGATAGCCCGCCGTGAGGCCGAACTCCTCGAACGTCGCCCGGTCTTCACCCTGCGCGCCGAAGAACACGTTCTGGCCGTCGACGGTGATCCGGTACGGGTAGAAGTAGTCGTCGAAGTGGATGGCGTCGACGTCGTAGTTCTCCGTGATCTCGGCGACGGTGGCCGCGACGTACGCGGGGACCTCGGGCTGGCCGGGGTCGAGGAACAGCTTCTCCTCGAACGACAGGACCCAGTCGGGGTGCTGCACGGCGAAGTTGTCGTCGGCGAGGATGCCGGCGTCGTTCAGTGCCGCGATGTACTGCGGGATGGAGAGTGCCTTCACCTGGTCCGCGGTGAGGCCGAGGGCGGTGAGGATCCCCGGCGAGGTCATCTTCGCGTTGGTCACGCGATAGGGGTTCAGCCACGCGTGGAACTCCATGCCGCGGGCGTGGGTGGCCTCGACCATGCGCTGCAGCGGGTCATAGCCGGGATCGGCGCCCTGGGTGCCGGTGAGGAACTCGGACCACGGGTTGAGTGCCGACGGGTAGTAGGCGTCCAGCAGCGGACGCACCTGGAAGATCACGGCGTTCATGTTCCAGGAGGCGAAGTCGTCGAGCACCGTCGCGTAGCGGGCGTCGAAGTCCGCCGCGTCGGCGGGTTTGCCGAAGTTCAGGTTGCCGATCGTCCCGACCCAGGCGCTGGAGAAGCGGCGGTTCTCCGGCGTCAGCGTCGTGGGGATGGCGACCTGCTCGCCGGATCCCGGATAGGTGTACACGGGCTCCGTGCCGTAGCCGTAGGTGCCGGAGGCGTCCTTGACGTACCGGGTCAGCGGCTCCTCGTCGGGGGCCGCTCCGGCGGTCGTGGGGAGCGCCAGCAGGAGCAGGGCGGCCGCGGCGGTGGCGGCGATGCGTCTCTTCATCGAGTCCTCGTTCGATCTGGAAAAGAATTTCCACTGAAAGGGGTTGAACTGAAACTCTATGCCGATGTGGCTCTCGGCAGAAGACCGGGAGGAATTTTCGCCCCGATGTCGATCTCCGCCGTTCCCGTTCGACGACTGTGATGAGAGGGTCGAGGAACGGCCCTTCGGAACAAGGAGAACATCATGAAGTTCATGCTCATCATGCGCGCGACCGACGACGCGGTGGCGGCCTATCAGGAGATGCCCTTCGAACAGGTCATCGAGGCCATGGGCCGCTACAACGAGTCGATGATGAAGGCGGGCGTCCTCGTCGCCGGGGAGGGCCTGACCGACGCGGCGGAGGGCTTCGTCGTCGACTTCAGCGCCGAGAAGCCGCTCATCACGGACGGCCCCTACGGGGAGACGAAGGAGCTCTTCAACGGCTTCTGGATCATCGAGGTCTCCTCGCGCGAGGAGGCCGCGGAATGGGCGAGCCGGGCGCCGCTCGGACCGGGATCGTTCCTCGAGGTGCGCCGGGTGACCGGCCCGGAGGACTTCCCCGCCGACAACGAGTGGATCGAGAAGGAGGCGGGCTGGCGGGAGGAGCAGGCCCGCCGCGCCGAGCAGGCGTGACCCCCGTCCGCTGATGGACGGCTTCCCGGGCCCCGCGACGACCTCGGCCGCCTCTGCGCAGGAGGCGGCCGAGCGCGCGGTCGCGGCCGTGTGGCGCATCGAGTCCGCGCGCATCGTCGGCGCACTGACGCGGATGGTCGGCGACTTCGGCCTGGCGGAGGATCTCGCGCAGGAGGCCCTGGTCGCCGCGCTGCGGCAATGGCCCGCCGAGGGCGTGCCGCAGAACCCCGCCGCGTGGCTGACGGCCGTGGCGAAGCGGAAGGCGGTGGACGGATGGCGCCGCCGCGAGCGGCTGGACGACCGTCTGGCGCTGATCGCGAACGACCTGGAACAGGAGCAGGCGCAGGGGCACGAGCTGCCGTGGGACCCGGATGCCGTGGACGACGACGTGCTGCGCCTTCTCTTCATCGCGTGCCACCCGGTGCTCTCCCGGGAGGCGCAGGTCGCGCTGACGCTGCGGGTCGTGGGCGGTCTGACGAGCGAGGAGATCGCCCGCGCCTTCCTCGTCCCCACGGCGACCGTGCAGCAGCGGATCGTGCGCGCGAAGAAGACGCTGGCGGCCGCGCACGCGCCGTTCGAGGTGCCACCGCGGGAGGAGCATGCGGCGCGGCTCGGCGCGGTCCTCGGGGTGCTCTATCTCATCTTCAACGAAGCGCACGCGGCCAGCAGCGGTCCCGAGTGGATGCGGCCGGAGCTGAGCGACGAGGCCATCCGGCTCGCCAGGGTGCTCGCCGCGCTGCAGCCCCGGGAACCGGAGGTGCACGGCCTGCTCGCGCTCCTGGAGCTCACGGCCGCACGCTTCCCGGCGCGGACCGACCGGAACGGCGACCCGGTGCTGCTCGCGGATCAGGACCGTCGGCGGTGGGACCGCAGCCGCATCGCGCGGGGGAGAGCGGCCCTGGCGCGGGCGGACGGACTCGGCCGCGGACGCGGGCCTTACAGCCTGCAGGCCGCCATCGCCGAATGCCATGCCGTCGCGCCGTCCGTGGACGAGACCGACTGGGACCGCATCGTCGTGCTCTACGAGGCGCTCGGCCGGCTCACCCCGTCCCCGGTGGTGGAGCTCAATCGCGCGGCCGCCGTGGCCATGGCCACCGGGCCCGCCTCCGCCCTGCGGCTGCTCGACGACCTGGCCGAGTCCGGCGCGCTGCGCGGGTACCACCTGCTCCCCGCGACCCGGGGCGAGCTGCTGCGCCGACTCGGGCGGGAGAGCGAGGCGCGCGGCGAGTTCGCGACCGCCGCGGCGCTGGCGGGCAACGACCGCGAGCGCGAGCTCCTAGAACGCAAAGCGCGAGGGGCCGAGCGCTGACCTGACCGTCCGCGGCACGAAAAGACCCGCCCCTCACGGATGCTCTCGCAGCCGTGAGGGACGGGCGTGGGTGACGCGGAGCGCGTCGAGTGGGGTCTGCGTCAGTCGTTGACCCGCTGGCCGCGGCCGGCGATGAGACCGTAGATCAGCAGCACGATGATCGAACCGCCGATGGCGAGGAGCCAGGTGCCGAGGTCCCAGAACTCGGTGAGCGGACGGTTGAGGATCAGGCTGCCGAGCCAGCCGCCGAGCAGGGCGCCGACGACGCCGAGCAGCAGGGTGATGAACCATCCGCCGCCCTGCTTGCCGGGCAGGATCAGCTTCGCGATGGCTCCGGCGATGAGGCCGAGAAGAAGAAAGCCGAGAAAACTCATAGTCAGCTCCTTGGGTCAGGAGCCCCGGGGTGCCGGGGCTTCGTGACACCTACTGTGCCCGGCCGCGGAATCGCGTGCCAACCCCTTGCGCGCTCCCTCCCGGATATGGCAAGAGGCCCGCCTCCCCAGGGAGACGGGCCTCTCATCGCGACGGATCGCGTCAGTTGTTGCCGCGGGCGATCGCGATGATCCGCAGGATCTCGACGTAGAGCCAGACGACCGTGACCATGATGCCGAAGCCGCCGAGCCAGCCGTACTTGCGCGGAGCGCCGTTGCGCACGCCCTGCTGGATCTGGTCGAAGTCGAGCACCAGCGAGTACGCCGCCATGATCACGACGAGGACGCCGATGATGAGGCCGAGCGGGATGCCCATGATCTCCTGGCTGAACAGCCCGAAGGCGTTGGTGTTGACACCCGTCCACATGAGGACGAGGTTCAGGAGCGAGAAGACCAGGTAGCCGATCATCGCGATCATGAAGATCTTGGTCGCCTTCTTCGAGGCGCGGATCTTGCCGCTCGCGAAGAGGGCGAGGGTCACGCCGACGACCGAGACGGTGGCGAGCGTCGCCTGGAAGACGATGCCGGGCCAGCGGACCTCGAAGAACGCCGAGATGCCGCCGATGAAGAGACCCTCGAAGGCCGCGTAGGCGAAGATCAGTGCGGGGCGGACCTTCTTGCGCGAGGTGAAGGTGATGACCATCGCCAGCACGAAACCGCCGAGCGCCCCGAGGGCCCAGGGCAGCACGTTGACGGCGGCGGGGTTGTACGGGTCGTAGCGCGGCACGTCGAGGCCGCCGAGCGTCAGCACCCAGCCGACGACGGCGGTGACGAGGAGGATGCCGAAGAGGCCGGCGGTCTTCCACACGGTGTCCTCGACGGACATCCGGTCGGTCTCGAGGGCGCCTGCGGCGGGAGCGGCGTACATGCCCTCGAGCTGCGCGTTGGCGGCGGCATCCATCGCGCCGTGCTGGAGCGACGCGGCCTGCGCGCCCTGAGCGCCCTGGGGCGCACCCGGGTAGGTCGCGACGTTGCGCGGGTCCTGCTGCTGGAAAGCAGGATTGTTGAAAGCGAAGTTGCTCATCAGGTGGGCCTCACTCCAAAAGGGGGGTCGTAGGTCGCTTTCCTCCACGATACCCGTGAGGCGACACTCCCGGGGTGCCTTACGCTGTGAGCGTGCCCAGCAAATCTCCGCTCGTCATCGGGCATCGCGGTGCCCCGGGTCACCGACCGGAGCACACCCGTTCGTCTTACGAGCTCGCTCTCGCGATGGGGGTCGACGCGGTCGAGCCGGACGTGGTCGCCACCCAAGACGGTGTCCTGGTCGTGCGGCACGAGAACGAGATCTCCGGCACCACGGACGTCGCCGATCACCCGGAGTTCGCGGATCGCCGCACGACGAGGCGCGTGGACGGCGCCGCACTGACCGGCTGGTTCACGGAGGACTTCACCTGGGCGGAGCTGTCCACGCTGCGCTGCCGGGAACGGCTGCCGAAGCTCCGGGCGTCCAGCGCCTCCTTCGACGGCACGGAACCCATCCTGCGCCTGCGCGACGTCCTCGACCTCGTGCGGGCGGCCGCGCAGGAGCAGAGTCGGCCGATCGGCGTCGTGCTCGAGGTGAAGCACGCCACGCATTTCGCGAGCATCGGACTCGACCTCGCGCCCCTCATCGCGCGGGAGTTGCGCGACGCCGGATGGGCGGCGGAGGAGCTGCCGCTGATCGTGGAGAGCTTCGAGTCGACCGTGCTCGGGCAGCTCCGCGCCGCGGGCGTCGACGCGAGCTTCGTGTACCTGATCGAGGCGGCGGGACAGCCGTACGACCTGCTCGTCGCCGAGGGGTCGAAGGCCCTGAGCTACCCGGAGACCGTGACCCCCGGGAATCTGGACCGCCTCGTCGGTCAGGTCGACGGGATCAGCGTCGACAAGAAGATGCTCCTGGTGCCGGGCACGACGCTGGTCGCCGATGCCCATGCTCGCGGCCTGACCGTCTTCACCTGGACCTGCCGTCCGGAGAACGCCTTCCTCGCGGCGCCCTACCGCGGTCCGGGAGGCAAGAGCGCTTTCGGGCACTACGAGGCCGAGTGGGGCGTGATCGCCCGGCAGGGCGTGGACGGCGTCTTCGTCGACCACCCCGATCTCGGCGTGGCGTTCTTCCGCAGTTGACCCGTCGGGGTCAGAGCGTGCGGTCGAACGCGCCCTGACGGGTGGAGACGATCTCCTTGCCGAGCGGCATGAGCGACACCGGGACCATCTTGAAGTCGGCGATGCCCATCGGGATGCCGATGATGGTGATGCACAGTGCCAGTCCCGACACGATGTGGCCGAGCGCGAGCCACCACCCCGCGAGGATGACCCAGAGCACGTTCCCGAGGAACGAGCCGACGCCGGCCGTCGGCTTGCTGACGACCTCGCGGCCGAACGGCCAGATGGCGTAGGCGGCGATGCGGAAGGACGCGATGGCCCACGGGATCGTGATGATCGGGATGCACAGCAGCAGGCCGGCCAGCACGTAGCCGAGGAAGAGCGCCCAGCCCGCGAGGATGACCCAGATGATGTTGAGGATCGTGCGCATACAGCGATTGTGTCACCCGCGGGGCGGCGCGGCTGGGCATCAGCCCGGAGGTCCCCGGCGCTCGCGCCCGGCGATGCCAGACTGACCGCATGACCGGAATAGTGGTGGACGACGTCAGCAGGGCGTTCGGGGACGTGCAGGCCGTGCGAGGGGCCACGCTGCGCGCAGAGGCGGGAAGGGTGACGGGCCTGGTGGGCCCGAACGGCGCGGGCAAGACGACGCTGCTCCTGATGCTCGCCTCGTTGCTCGCCCCCGACAGCGGCTCGATCCGCATCGGCGGCATCGACCCCGAAGCCGATCCGCTCGCGGCGCGTCGCGTGCTGGGGTGGATGCCGGACGCCCTCGGCGCCTGGCCCTCGCTCACGGCCCGCGAGACCATCGTGACCACGGCCCGCCTCTACGGGATCGACCGCGCGGACGCGGAGCGGCGGGCGCAGCACCTCCTCGGTCTCGTCGGCCTGGGAGAACTCGCGGACTCCGCCGCGAAGGTGCTCTCCCGGGGGCAGAAGCAGAAGCTCGGCCTGGCCCGCGCTCTCGTTCACGACCCGCAGGTGCTGCTTCTCGACGAGCCGGCGTCGGGCCTCGATCCCGAGGCCCGCGTGCAGCTGCGGGTGCTGCTGCGCCGCTTCGCGGCCGAAGGGCGCACGGTCCTCATCTCCAGCCACGTGCTGTCCGAGCTGGAAGAGGTCGTCGACGACGCCGTCTTCCTCGTCGGCGGGGCCGTTGTGGATGCCGCTCCGGCGCAGAGCACGGTCCGCGCCTGGCGGGTGCGGCTCGCCGGTGCCACCGCGGAGCGCCTGAACGCGGACACGTGGCAGGTCGCGTCGACACTCGGGCTGGCGCCCGAGTCCCTCGCCGTGGACCGCGGCGCCGTCCTCGTCGGCTTCCCCGGGGAGGACGCCGCCGCCCGGTCGCTGCGTCTCCTCGTGGAGGCGGGGCTGCCGGTCGCGGAGTTCGCACCCGCGCAGAGCGATCTGGAGCACACGTTCCTCGCACTCCGGCACCCGCAGCCGCCCGCGGGGACGACCCCGCCGCCCCCGCCGCCTGCAGCGCCCCACGGAAAGGAGGCGGGAGCATGAGCCTCGCGAACATCGGCGTCATCGCGCGCCTGGAACTGACCCAGCGGCTGCGGAGCATCGGCTGGTACGTGCTCCTCGGCGTCTTCGCGCTGGTGCTCCTCGGCGTCACCGGCCTGTCGTTCGCCGTGTACTCCTGGGGGGAGGACGTCGGGGCGGGCGTGTCGTCCATCGTCGTCAACGTGGTCCTGCTGCTCGTCGTGCTCGTCTCGCCGACGCTCAGCGGCAACGCCATCAACGGCGACCGGGAGGCGGCCACGCTCGCGCCGATCCAGGTCACCGCGGCATCGACCGGCGACATCATGCTGGGCAAGCTGCTCGCGGCGATCGCGACGGGCGGCGCGTTCCTCCTGGTGGCGGTTCCCTTCCTCGCGGCGTCGCTGCTGGCGGGCGGGACCGATCCGATCGTGCTGTTCGTGGCGCTGCTCATCCTCGCCGTCGAGATCGTCATCGTCGCCGCGATCGGCGTGGGGCTGAGCGGCCTCATCGCCCGCCCGCTGTTCTCCGTCGCGTCCACCTACCTCGTGGTCTCGGCGCTCGTCATCGGCACGATCATCGTCTTCGCGCTCGGCGGCCTGGCCGTGCGCAGCGAGGCGACGAGCTACAGCCGCCCCTACGACAGCAACGGCAACGTGGACTGCGAGAGCTGGGAGAGCTACACGTACGAGGCGCCGCGGTTCGACCTCGTGTGGTGGGCGCTCGCCGCCAACCCGTTCGTCGTGCTCGCCGACGCGACCCCCACCGAGTTCAGCAAGGACGGCTACCCGGTCGACCTCTACGGGCAGATCAAGTGGGGCGTCCGCAGCGCGCAGCTCTCGCCGCTGGAGCAGCGCTGGGACGACTGCGATCCGGAGAGCGGCTCCCAGACCGCCGAGGAGGTGATCGACGAGACCGTGCCGAGCTGGTTCGTCGGGCTCGGCGTGCAGGTCGTGCTCGCCGGGGCGCTGTTCGCGGGAGCATGGGGCCGCACCCGGACGCCCGCGCGGCGGCTGCCGCCCGGCACGCGGATCGCCTGAGCGGAAGAGGGGGATGCGCGTGATGCGTCGAGCCGGTAGACAGGACACGCGGACCGACCGCCGCGACGGAGGGGCCGCATGAGCATCGCATTCCTCCTCACGACCCTGGTGGTCGTCGCCACCCCGGGAACCGGGGCGGTGTACTCGGTGGCGATCGGGATCTCCCAGGGGGCGAGGGCCGGCGTCGTCGCCGCCCTCGGCTGCACGCTGGGGGTCGTCCCGCATATGGTCGCCGCGATCACCGGTCTGGCCACGATCCTGCACGCCTCCGCCGTCGCGTTCGAGGTCATCAAGTGGTTCGGTGTCGCCTACCTGCTGTACCTCGCGTGGCGGACGCTGCGGGACGCCTCGCTGAAGCCGGCGGAGGAGGACACCGTGCCCGCGTCGTCGTGGCGGATCGTCCGCACCGCCGTCCTCATCAACCTCCTGAACCCGAAGCTGACCATCTTCTTCTTCGCCTTCCTGCCGCAGTTCGTCGCCGCCGGAGGCACCGGAGCCACGGCGCAGATGATCGTGTTGAGCCTGGTCTTCATGGCGGTCACCTTCGTCGTGTTCGCCGCGTACGGGATCTTCGCGGCGACCATGCGCACGCGCGTCCTCACCCGGCCGAAGGTGATGGCGTGGCTGCGGCGCTCCTTCGCGGCGACCTATGTGCTGCTGGCGGGGCGTCTGGCGCTCGAGACCCGTTAGGCCGGGACCTCGATGTCGGTGCCGCCGCCTAGACTCGAGAGGTCATGACCGAAGCCCCTCTCATCGTCCCCGGTTCCGTCGGCCCGCAGTCCTCCGGCGCCCCCGCGCAGGACGACCTCCTCGCCGGCCTCAACCCCCAGCAGCTCGAGGCCGTCACGTATCGCGGCCCCGCGCTGCTCATCGTCGCCGGTGCCGGCTCGGGCAAGACGAGCGTGCTCACGCGCCGCATCGCCTCGCTCCTGCGCAGCCGCGAGGCGTGGCCGAGCCAGATCCTAGCCATCACCTTCACCAACAAGGCCGCCGGCGAGATGCGCGAGCGCGTCGAGGGGCTCATCGGCGACGCCGCGCGCGGCATGTGGATCTCCACGTTCCACTCCGCGTGCGTGCGGATCCTCCGCCGCGAGGCGCAGCAGTTCGGGTTCACCAAGAACTTCACCATCTACGACTCCGGAGACTCCCGCGCCCTCCTCAAGCGGCTGGTCAAGGAGCACGAGGCCGACGCCTACGGCCTCACCCCGGCGGCGGTCCAGGGGCGCATCTCCAAGCTCAAGAACGAGCTCTCCGATGCCGAGTCCTACGCGCGACAGGCCAACATGAGCGACCCGGCCGAGCGCGTCTTCGTCGAGGTCTTCGCCGACTACCAGCGCCAGCTCCAGAAGGCCAACGCCTTCGACTTCGACGACCTCATCGGGCAGACGGTCTACCTGTTCCGGGCGTTCCCCCAGGTCGCCGACACCTACCGCCGCCGCTTCCGGCACATCCTCGTCGACGAGTACCAGGACACCAACCACGCGCAGTACGCGCTCATCCACGAGCTCACCCGTCCGGTGTCCGGCGTCGGCGCGACCCCCGAGCCCTACGCCTCCAACGGCATGATGATCTTCGAGCCCGACCCCGAGCCGGCGCCGGGCGCCGGTGAGGCCGGGGCGTCGCTGACGGTGGTCGGCGACTCGGATCAGTCGATCTACGCCTTCCGCGGCGCGGACATCCGCAACATCAGCGAGTTCGAGCGCGACTTCCCGGGGGCGAAGGTCGTGCTCCTCGAGCAGAACTACCGCTCGACGCAGAACATCCTCTCCGCGGCGAACGCCGTCATCGGCAACAACTTCGACCGCAAGGACAAGAAGCTCTGGAGCGACCGCGGCGAGGGCGACAAGATCATCGGCTTCACCGGCTACTCGCAGCACGACGAGGCCCAGTTCGTCGCCGACGAGATCGAGGCCCTGCACCGCAAGGGCATGCCGTACTCGGAGATGGCCGTCTTCTACCGCACGAACTCGCAGTCCCGCGCGCTGGAGGAGATCTTCATCCGCTCGGCCGTGCCCTACAAGATCATGGGCGGCACGAAGTTCTACGAGCGCGCCGAGATCAAGGACGCGCTGGCCTATCTCGTGGCGGTCGCCAACCCCGCCGACGAGATGGCGGTGCGCCGCATCCTCAACAAGCCGCGGCGCGGCATCGGCGACGTCACCGAGACCGCCATCGCCCGCTTCGCCGAGGAGCACGGCATCTCCTTCCGCGACGCCCTGTCGCTTCCGGGCCAGCTCGGCGTCGGCCCGAAGATCCAGGCCGCCATCGCCCAGCTCGACGCCGTGCTCGCCGAGGCGACCGCGATCACGCTGCCGCCGACGGGCGAGGTGCCGCCGCCCACCTCCGTGGCGGACGGGCTCAGCCTGCTGCTCTCCAAGAGCGGCTACCTCGACGCGCTGCGCGCCAGCCGCGATCCGCAGGACGAGGCCCGCGTGGAGAACCTCGACGAGTTCGTGGCCGTGACCCGCGACTTCGCGCGCAACAACCCCGAAGGCACCATCACCGACTTCCTCACCGAGGTCGCGCTGGTCTCCGACGCGGACGACCTCGACGACGAGTCCGGATCGGTCTCGCTCATGACCATGCACACCGCCAAGGGCCTGGAGTACGACGCGGTCTTCGTCACCGGCGTGGAGGAAGACCTCATCCCGCACCGCATCTCGGCGGGGGAGCCCGGGGGACCGCAGGAGGAGCGACGCCTGTTCTACGTGGGCATCACCCGCGCCCGCAAGCGCCTGCACCTGTCCCTGGCGATGACCCGCGCGCAGTTCGGCGAGGTGACGGTCGCCATGCCCAGCCGGTTCCTGCAGGAGATCCCGGCCTCCCTCATCGACTGGAGGCAGTCCCCGGGCGACGTGAACTCCCGCGGGGGCATGCAGTCGCGTGCGCTGAACGCCCGTCGCTCCGGTGGGTCCGGCGACCGCTTCGGCGTGAAGGCCCTGCCCCGCGAGTCCCTCAAGCCGCTCTCCACGGCGATGGACAAGATCCCCAACCGCGTCACCGCCAAGATGCGCGACAACGGCGACCTCGAGCTCGCCGCCGGCGACCGCATCCGGCACGACGACTTCGGCGAGGGGAGGGTCGACGCCGTCACGGGCGAAGGCGCCAAGCGCATCGCCCATGTCCGGTTCGACACGGCAGGGCAGAAGAAGCTGCTCATCAAGGTCGCCCCGATCCAGAAGCTCTGACGTCGCGGCGGAGAGGGCGGGGAGACACGGTTAGGCTGGCTCCCATGGCCCTCTTCTCCCGCCGCAAGAAGTCCGGCGACGACGCCGTCGCTCCCGCCCCCTCCGCCGCTCCGGCCACCGAGAGCGAGGAGGACGCGAGCACGGCGACCGAGGAGTCGGAGGCTCCGACGGCCGAGGCCTCGCCCACCGTCGGCATCTCGGTGCAGGCGTTCCGCGGTGTCGGCGCCGAAGCCGGGCCCGAGGTCGCGCTTCCGGATCCGGAGGCCGCGGCGGCAGCCGCGGCGCCCGCTGCCGCGCCGACGCCGCCGAGCTCCACCGCGGAGCCCGCGGCACCGGCGGCCGAGCGGAAGCTCCCGCTCGCTCCCGCGCTCCCGCCGGAGCAGACCGAGACCGTGGCGGGGATGAAGGACAACGTCCTCCTGCGCGAGTCCCTGGCGCAGATCGAGGCGGGGGCCTCGAACGAGCAGCTCCTCGGGGTGCTCCGCCAGGCTCTCCAGGGGCACCTCTACATCCGCGTGAACGGCGATGCCCGCGCGCAGATCAGCGAGGGCAAGCCGCTCGCCGTCGCCGTGGTCCGCGACGGGGAGCGCCAGTTCATGCTGGCGTTCAGCTCGGCGGCCGCCGTCCGGGATTCCGTGCAGCTCGAAGCCGACCCGTCCGCGACCTCCGCTGTCGCCCAGCCGACGACCTCGGTGATGCAGCAGGTCGTCTCCGGCGACTTCGCAGGTCTCATCATCGACAACGCGTCCGCGCCGCATCGTGTGGTGTTCCCCACCGAGCTCCTGCAGAAGACGCTCGAGCAGGCCGACGTCGACATGACCGTGAAGTCCCTGCTCGCGGCACCGCGGGAGCAGGACTCGCCCGCCAAGGTGGGCGAGGCTCTCGCCACAACGCGCATGTGGGTGGCCGTGAACGACGGATCCGGAACCGGGCAGGTCGGCATCGCCGAGGCGCAGACCGCCGACGGCCGCCGCTTCCTCCAGCTCTTCTCGCACCCGCTGGAGGTCATCGCGCTCGGCCGGGGCGATCGCCCGCTGCCGTTCGAGCCGGACCAGCTCGCGAAGGTGCTGTCGAGCCACTCCGAGATGGCCGGCGTCATCATCGACTCCGCAGGGCCCTCCATGGTGGTGGAGCGCGACGCCCTCGCGCCGGTGCTCGTGCGCGCGGTGCGGATCGAGGACTGACGGCGCGCACACCCGGAGTCGCCGGGGGTTCCGCGGGTCGTGACCGCGCCCTAGGGTCGGAGCATGGCCTCTGAACGCGTGACCCTGACCGTCGCCGACACCGATGGAGAGCGTGAGGTCGCGCTCTCCAGCCCGAACCGGGTCGTCTGGCCCGACCTCGGCATCACCAAGGCCGAGCTCGCCGAGTACGTGCAGCTCGTGTCGGTGCCGTTCCTCGCGGCGAACGGCAACCGGCCGGTGTCCCTGGAGCGCTTCCGGGACGGCGTGGGGACCGCCGGAGGACCGCGGCCGGAGGGCTTCTTCTCGAAGAACCCGCCCAAGGGCACTCCGGACTTCGTCGACGCCGTCACGGTCACGTACAACAGCGGCCGCCGCCATCCTCAGATCGTCCTGAACCGCACCAGCGCGATCGTGTGGGCGGTGCAGATGAACACCATCGTCTTCCATCCCTGGGCGTCGTTGGCGACCGATTCCGACAACCCTGTCGAGCTGCGGATCGACCTCGACCCGCAGCCGGGCACCGGCTTCGCCGAGGCCGTCCCCGCGGCCCACGCCCTGCGGGAGGTGCTGCGGGAGGCCGGCCTCGAGGCGTTCGCGAAGACGAGCGGCAACCGGGGCCTGCACGTCTTCGCCCCGATCGAGCCCACCCACGAGTTCCTCGACGTGCGGCATGCCGTGATCGCCGCCGGCCGGGAGCTCGAGCGCCGGATGCCGGACCGGGTCACGACGAACTGGTGGAAGGAGGAGCGCGGCGAGCGCCTCTTCGTCGACTTCAATCAGGCCAACCGCGACCGCACGATGGCCGGCGCGTACAGTCCGCGTGCCCTCCCCGGTGCGACCGTCGCGACGCCCGTGCACTGGGAGGAGCTCGACGATCTCGACCCGCGCGCCTTCACCGTGCGGAGCATCCCGCAGCGGCTCGAAGAGGTCGGCGACCCGTGGGCCGACATGCAGGCGAAGCCCGGGCGCATCGACACGCTCCTGGAGTGGTGGGAGCGCGACACGGCGAACGGCCTCGGGGAGCTGCCCTTCCCGCCGGAGTTCCCGAAGATGCCGGGCGAGCCGCCGCGCGTGCAGCCGAGCAAGAAGAACGCCGCGAACTGGGACGCCGACGGCAACCCCGTCGACGACTGAGCGGGCTCAGCTCAGGACGTCGGCGAGGTCATAGCCCTCGACGGTGTCGAGCTGGTCGTACGTGCAGGAGCGGGCGTCGCGGTCCGGCCGCCACCGCTCGAACTGCACGGTGTGACGGAAGCGGGCGCCCTCGAGCTGGTCGTACCGCACCTCCAGCACCCGCTCGGGACGCAGCCGCACGAACGAGACATCCTTCGACCCGCTGAACCGCGAGCGCTCGCCCTCGCCGGTCACCGCCGCGCCGTCCTCGTCACGCTCGACCAACGGTGCGAGCTCCTCCACGAGCTGCTTCCGCTTCGCGTCGCTCCATGCCGCGACCCCGCCGACCTGACGCAGGGTCCCCTCGGCGTCGTAGAGCCCGACGAGCAGCGACCCGACCCCGGTGCCGGACTTGTGGATGCGGTAGCCGAGGGCGACGACGTCGGCGGTCCGCGCGTGCTTGATCTTGAAGAGGGTGCGCTTCCCCGGTGCGTACGGCTGCGCCAGCGGCTTGGCCACGACGCCGTCGAGGCCCGCGCCCTCGAACTCCTGGAGCCAGCGGACGGCGGCGTCACGGTCGCGGGTGGTCCTGGTCAGGTGCAGCGGGTGCTCCACGGACTCCATGAGCGTCTCCAGCCGGGCCCGCCGCTTCTCGAACGACTGGTCGCGCAGGTCGTCCTCACCGGAGGCGAGCAGGTCGAACGCGATGAACAGGGCCGGGGTCTCGACGGCGAGCTTCGCGACCCGGGAGGCGGCCGGGTGGATGCGCTGGCTGAGGGCCTCCCAGTCCAGACGCTGCGCGCCGTGCGGACCCGTGGCCACGACGATCTCGCCGTCGAGGAGGCAGGGCACGGGCAGCAGCTCAGGGATCGCATCGACGAGCTCCGGGAAGTAGCGCGTGAGGGGCTTCGCGCCGCGGGACCCGATCTCGACCGTCTCGCCGTCCCAGGCGATGAGCCCCCGGAACCCGTCCCACTTCGGCTCGTAGAGCAGCCCACCCGGGGTCTTGTCGGGGTCGGGGACGGCCGCGACGGCCTTGGCGAGCATAGGGGCCGGGATCTCGTAGCGCATGCACCCATCCTGGACCGGGCGGCGAGCGGGGGAAAGGGCAGGGTCAGCCGAACAGGTCGTCGAGCTCCGCGGGCGTGCCGGCGTCGTGGAGCACGGTGTGAGCCGCGTGCCACCCGGCCATGCCGTTGACCGCGGGCCCGGGCGGCGTGGAGGCCGACGCGAGGTATACGCCCGGCAGCGGTGTGCGCCACGGCGCGGGGGAGAGGACGGGGCGGCGCAGGGCCTGACGCATATCGAAGACGCCGCCGGAGATGTCGCCGCCGATCTCGGCCGGGTTGATCGCCTCGCGGGAGGACGCCGGCACCGCGTGGTGGGCGAGGATCCGGTCGCGGAAGCCCGGCGCGAACCGCTCGACCTGCGCGGTGATGAGCTCGGTCGGGTCGAGGTCGGAGCCGTTCGGCACATGGATGTACGCCCAGAGCACGGCCTTGCCGTCGGGTGCCCTGGTCGGGTCGAAGAGCGACGGCTGGACGGCTAGGACGTAGGGGCGCTCGGACACGCGACCGACGGCGACCGCGTTCTCGCTGTTCCACACCTCGTCCCTCGTCCCGGCCACGTGCACGGTGGGCGCGTTCCGCACGTGCTCGTTCGTCCACGGGATGGGGCCGTCGAGCGCGAAGTCGACCTTGGCCGCCGCGGCGCCGTAGCGGTACCCACGGAGCGCACGGGCATACGACGGCGGGATGTCCGGGTGGGTGAGGGCGATCCGGGGGGAGGTGTTGAGCAGGAGCACGTCGCCGCGGTCCGGGTCTCCCCAGTCCAGCGCGGCGAGGTCGGTGACCCGGGTGCCGGTCTCGATCGAGCCCCCGTGAGCCTCCAGGTCGGCGATGAGGGCGTCGGCGATCACCTGCGAGCCGCCGCGGGGGTACGGCCAGCCGCCGGCGTGGGCGAGTCCGGCCAGCAGGAGCCCGGCCGCAGCCCCCGCGAGCGTGGGCTGGGGGGAGTTCGCGTGCGCGACGACTCCCGCCATGAGCGCGGCCGCCTCCTCGGTGCGGAAGGCGGCGCGCGCCAGGGGAGTGCCCTGGTCGAGCATGCGGATCGCGTAGCGGACCGCGGTGACCGGGTCGTGCGGGAGGCGGAGGAGCTGGTTCCCGGTGAAGTCCGTGACGCCGTCGATGTGGGTGCTGAGGGGGCGGAGCCGGCGCCGCCACGCGTCGCCGTCGATGCCGAGCTCGGCCGCGGTGCGCTCGATGTCGCGCCAGGCGATGGCGGCACGGCCCCCGTCCAGCGGATGGGCGAACGAGATCTCGGGGCGGATCCACTCGATCCGCTCGTCGAGCCCGAACGCCTGGAAGAACGGCGAGGCCACGGCCGCAGGGTGGACGGCTGAGCAGACGTCATGACGGAAGCCCGGGAGGGTGGCCTCCTGGGTGCGCAGGCCGCCTCCGACCGTGTCCGCGGCCTCGAGCACGCGCACCTGGTAGCCGGCGCGGGCCAGGGAGACGGCGGCGGCGAGGCCGTTCGGTCCGGATCCGATGATCGTCGCGAGTGCCATGCGGCCAGTCTCGCACGCGAGTCCGCGGTCAGCGGAGGGGGTTGCGCCGTGCGATCCTGGAAGGGATGAATGAAGTCCAGGGCCCGACCCCCGCCGGCACCTCCCGTCCGTACCGCTCGCTTCCCGAGGCGCTCCGCGCCCACCGCATCGATCCGGTGAACCACGCGTTCATCACCGAGATCGTCGAGGCCGCGGGGGTGACCTCGCTGATCGACCGCGGTCGCTACATCGAGGCGATCCGCCGCGAGGGGGCGGCGCTGCACATCGGCCGCACGTACACCAACGGCTTCACGGAGGACGAGGTCGTGACCGTCGGTTCGACCCGCCTCCGGCTGCAGCCCAGCGAGGGGCGCGCGCCCTACTTCTACGTCACGCACCCGAGCGAGTTCGCCCCGCAGACCCCGGTCAAGGCCAAGCGCTCCTCGACGCCGCGCACCCCCGCCGCTCCCCGCACGCCCGCGGCTCCGAAGCCCGTCGAGCGCGACTACGGCGTGTGCGACGTGTGCTTTATGGTGAAGACCCCCGCCGGCGGCTGCGGCTGCGACTGATGCCCGCCGCCTCCGCGTCGCGCCGCGGCGTCACCGTCCGCGAGGCGGAGTGGCCGGGTGACGCGGCCTTCGTCGGTGCCGCGGTGTCGACGTATCTCCGGCAGACCGAGCAGGAGAAGCACGACGTCCTGGGTGACCCCGCGGAATCCGAGGCCGAACTCCCCGAGCGGTACCGGCCGGAGGTCCGCGATCCGGCGACCGCGTACGCCGGCGGACGGGTGCTCGTGGCGGAGCTCGCCGGGGCTCCGGTCGGCGTGGTGATCGCGCTTCCGCATGCCGGGTACACCGAGATCAAGCGGCTCTGGGCGGATCCGGCGGTCCGCGGTCGCGGCGTCGGTTCCGCGCTGCTCGACGCCGTCCTGGTGGAGGCCGAGGGCGCGGTGCGGCTGTCGGTCTGGGACTGGCGCGACGCCGCGATCCGGCTCTACGCGTCCCGCGGCTTCCGTCCCGTCGACCCCTGGGACGACCGCGACCGCCTCCTCCGCTTCGAGTCGCGCACTTCGCTGCATCCGGCCGCCGAATCCAGCACAGTGCGCGATTCGAAGGGCTAGGCGAAGGCGCTCATCCCGGTGATGTCGCGGCCGAGCAGCAGGGCCTGCACGGATTCGGTGCCCTCGTAGGTGTGGATGGCCTCGATGTCGGCCAGGTGCTGCATGACGCCGTTCTCCAGGAGGATGCCGTTGCCGCCGAGGAGATCCCGCGCCGTCGCGGCGATCCGCCGGGCCGCCCGGGTGTTGTGGAACTTCGCGAGCGAGGCCTGCGTCGGCCGCAGCGCCCCCGCCTGCTCCAGATCGGCCATGCGGCGGCAGTAGAGCTGCATCGCCGTCAGATCCTCCAGCATGTGCGTGAGCCGCTCCTGCACCATCTGGAACTTCGCGAGCGGCTTGCCGAACTGCACACGCTCCTTCGCGTAGGCCAGCGCCGCCTCGTAACAGGCCGTCGCGTGACCCAGCGCCGACCACGCGACCCCGGACCGGGTGGCGTACAGCACGGTCGAGGCGTCCTTGAAGCTCTTCGTCCCCGGCAGCACCGCGTCCCGCGGCACCCGCACGTCGTCCAGGCGGATGTGGGCCTGATGGATCGCGCGCAGGGAGGCCTTCCCGCGGATCACGGTGCCGGTGTATCCGGGGGTGTCCTGCTCGACGAGGAAGCACCGCACCGCGCCGTGCTCGGCGGCGGACTCGTCGTCGACCCGCGCCCAGACGAACGTGATCCCGCCCGAGGCGCCGTTGCCGATCCACTTCTTGGCACCGCGGAGCACCCAGGAGTCCCCGTCGCGGCGGGCCACGGTCTCCAGCGAGACGGAGTCGGAGCCGTGGTCGGGCTCGGTCAGGGCGAAGGAACCGAGCACCGTGCCGTCGGCGAGTGCCGTGAGCCAGCGGTCCTGCTGGGCGGGCGAGCCGAACAGCGCGAGCGTCCGCAGCGCGAGCCCGCCCTGCACCGCGAGGATCGTGCCGAGGGAGCCGTCCCCGCGCGAGATCTCCATGTTGACCAGGCCCGCGGCGAGCGGGGAGAGCCGGGTCAGCGCGGGGTGGTCGACGCCGTCGACGACGAGGTCCATCTCGCCCATGCGGCGTGCGGCGTCGAGCGGGTACTCGGCGCGGTCCCACGCCTCGGCCATCTGCGGGGCGACCTCATCGACGTACGCCTTCGCGCGGTCCCAGGCCTCCCGGTCGGCGGCGGGGATGTCGGCGAAGACCGCGTAGTAGTCGCTGTCCTGCCGCCCGGTGACGTCGTAGGACGAGACGCGCTCGCCGGGGAAGGGGGAGGCTTCAGTGCTCATGGGTGCTCCTTCGTGACACCAGGTATCGTACTCCTCGATACTCGGTACCACGACCGCCTCGGTCGGCTCAGTCGAGCTCGGAGCGGAGCCTCCTGGTCACCTCGGCGATCGGCATCGACCGGGGGAAGACCGCCACGACCACATCGTCCGGAGCGCCCGCGTCGGCGGCCTCGCCCACGCCGTACCGCCGACGTGCATCCGCGAGCGCGGACTGGAGGGTGGACAGCGGCACCTTCTTCCGTCCGCGCAGGAGCTGCCGCAGCACGTGGTTGTGCACCGCCGTCACGAGCGCGGCGAAGCCCACCGCGTCCAGCGGATCCACCCCCGGCAGGGCACTGCGCAGGTACTCGTCGAACAGCCGCTCGTAGCGGAACACGGTGATGATCTCGCGTTCGCGGAGCACCGGCACCTCCCGCACGATCTGGTAGCGCCGTCGCGCGAGCTCCGGGTCGTTCGCGAAGTGCGTGAACACGGACTCCGATGCGGCGCAGACCGCGCCCCACGGATCGTCGTGCCCCTCGTCGAGGAACTCGCGGAGCTGCTCCAGCAGGACCTCGTGATCGGCGAAGACCACGTCCTCCTTGCCGCCGAACTGCCGGAAGAAGGTCGACCGGGAGACGCCGGCGGCCTTGGCGATCTGCTCCACGGACGTCTGGTCGAACCCCTGGGCGCTGAAGAGTTCGAGCGCGGCGGCGACGACGCCCCCGGTGCGCAGCTCTGCGGATTCGTGCATGGCGAAAGCCTAGACCGCCGCGGCACCGGCGCCCGACGGCCCCGGGGAGAGCACTCCGCTGACGCGGTTCCAGAGCTGCACGCGATGGGCGAAGTCGGCCAGCGCCTCCTGCTCTGCGGCGAACACCCGCAGCGACCCCTCGATCGGCTGGGCGCGCTCGTCCTGGATCCAGGTCTGGAAACCCTCTCTGCCGTACGACACCACGACGGTGTTCGTCTTGCCCCGGGGGTCGTCGAAGAAGCAGAAGCCGACGGAGCCACGCGCGCGGAGGTCGGCGAGGACGGTGTCGCGGTTCATGCGGATGCTCCGGGGACGGCCAGCTCCCGGACCAGGCCGAGACGCAGGTAGAACGTGAGGGGGAGGGGCAGCACGAGTTGGGTCGCGCCGCCGGGGTCGCCGAAGGCCGGGGCCACCGTGCCGCGGAAGATCGGGGAGTCCCAGCGGTAGTAGCCGATGTCCACGAGGTCGTCCAGGTCCCGTCGGAGGACGGCGTCCTCCGAGCGCTCGTATGCCGCGCGGATGTGGACGCAGTCGCCGACGACGAGGAACTGGTGGTACGCCGCGGGGTTCTCGACCCAGGGCAGGGAGCGCTCCGGATAGGCGGCCGGCCGTCCGTTCTCCACGAGGTAGACGTAGCGCGTGTTGAGCGACCCGTACATGTCCCACACCTCCGCGCCGCGGGGGAGCGGCTCGCGATCGATCGCGACGCCGTCGGGTCCGATCCACAGCTCCGTCATTCCCGGCCCTCGATCCGTCGGACGGCGTGCGAGTCCGACGCCCGGTAGCGGCGCGCGATCCGCAGGAAGAAGTCCAACGCCTCCGACTCCGAGTCGAAGCGGACGGGATCGTGGAATCTGCCGCCGCGCTCGTCCGTCTCCCACACGATCCACGCGTCGCCGTCGCGGTCGATCCACGCCGATGACTGTGGTCGACCGGTGGGGCCGAACCAGTTCGCGGTGGCGGTGAGCTTCTCATCGGCGATGATGCGCTGCACGTCGTCGGAGGTGAGCTCGGTCATGGAATCTCCTTCAATACGCCGAGTGTGATCAACTGTGCGGCCGTGAGGGGAAGCTGGACCTGCACCCCGCCACCCGTCGAGCCGAACCCGGGCGCGATGTCTCCTCGGTAGCCCTGCGAACCCAGATACTCGGGCTTGAACCCGCCCGCCAGAAGTTCGTCCTTGACGTCTTGCGGAGCGCGGTCGTAGACGCTCCGAAGATCGGACATGTCGCCGACCACTTCATAGCGGTGGTAGTGGGCCGGGTTCTCCACATACGGGAGGGACCGCTGATCGTAGGTATACGGGCCGCTCTCGGGGACCGGGGACGTGTAACGGCCCTCCGGAGGACCGTAGCGGTCGAGGACGTCCCCGACCTGTGGAGTGTGCGGCTGCCGGATCGGTTCCCCGCCCGAATCCAGCACGTACCCCTCGCCGGGAACCTGGCTCCAGTCGATGCTCCCGTCGGGCTGGAGCACGTCCGGTCCCTTGGGGATCTGGACGTCGGGCGGGAGCGTGCCGTTGTCCGCGAAGTCGTCAGCGTATTCCGGGTAGTTGCGGTCGAGGTACGTCTGGATCTGCTCGTCTGTGAGCGTGCTCTGGTCGCGCACGCTGGGGCCCGCGGGGCCGGAGCCGCCAGGCGAGGTGCCGTCGGGAGACGAGCCGTCGGGGGACGAGCCCCCGGGGGAACTGCCGTCAGGGCCGTGCGGGGCTCCGGGGCCGGACGGGCCATGCCCACCGCCCGGGCCGCGCGAGAAGAGGTCGCCGAGGCGCTGGAACAGCGACTTGAGCTCGTCGAGGTGCTTCGTGAGGGCTGTTACGGCATCCACGAGCTTGAGCACGGTGCCGGAGATCCGGGCGGTCATGGCCGAGACGCGACTCGTGGCCTGCGCGATGACGTACGGGGTGGCGGTGCCCAGCGACACGACGAGCGTGCTCGCATAGGAGATGAGGGAGCCGACCAGCTGCGACAGGGTGTCGCGGACCAGCTCGTGCACGATCTGCACGAGCATGGACGCGGTCTCCATGCCCGTCTTCATCCCGCCGGCCCAGGCAGCGGCCGCGGAGATGTGGGCGGCGACGTCGGACTGCAGCCGGAGGTAGGCCGCGATCGCCTCGCCCGACATCGAGCTGACGTCGGAGAGGCGGGCGTCGAGGGTCTCGCCCGCCTGCTCCAGCTGCTGCGCGATGTTGCCCCAGGTCGCCGCGAAACCGGCGACTTCGCCCGCATCGCCGGTCAGGTCGTTGAGCCAGCCCTTGAGCGGCTCGAGGTGGTCCATCAGCCACCCCAATCCCGCGGCGATCAGCGAGCCGAGCGGATCCATGGCCGTGGCCACGGTGTTCGCGAGGGCGGAGAAGGACGCGAGTCCTCCGGAGACCCAGTCCCCGCTCTCGATCGCGTTCACGAGGTCGTAGCCGTCCTCGAGCAGACCGGCTCCGCTGAACGGTGTCGTCGGGTCGATCGGTCCCGCCACCAGCGGGTTCGGCGGGGTCATCGGCGAGCGCCCTCCACGGACGACAGCAGCCCGCGGATCGAATCGAGCTGACGCTGCTCTCCCTCATCGAAGTCGTCCGCCAGGCCGCGGAGCTGCTCCTCGGACTTCTCCAGCATCGTCGCGGCGGCGGTGATCGCCCCGGCGGCGATCGACGAGACGATCTGTGCCGGGGGGACGAGGAAGGCGCACATCACGCCGAAGGCGCCGCCGCCCACGTTCATCGAGCCGGCGGCGTTCTCGGCGAGCCGGACGTCCGCGGCGATCTGCGCGACGCGCTGGGCGTGCTGGCGGACGGTCTCGGTGTCGACGGCGATCAGCTCGGCCATCAGCGGTACTCGATCTGCGGTCGGCCGTCCTGACTCGGGTCGGGGAGCTCGGCGATCTCCTCACGCAGATGCGCGACCGCCGCGTCCTCCGCGCCGAACGCCTCCGCCGCGATCTCGACCGCCCGCGCGCCCGCCGCCTTCTGCGCGGTGGCGGCGAGGGTGACGATGAGGGCGCCGAGGGCGGCGGGGGAGCGCTGCAGAGCGGCATCCGTGAGCGCGACGTCGGCGAGGCGCCCGGAGGCGTCCACCGTCACGGTGACGTCGCGGCCCGGAGAGGTCGCCTGCTCCCGCACGCCTGCGATGTCGTCGCGCACCTGCGCGGCCTGCGCGGCGCGGCGCTCCGCGTCCTTCACCTGCTGCTCGATGCGTGCGCGTGTCGCCACCGGATCCGACCAGTCGAAGGTGTCCGTCATCTCGTCTCCCCTGCCTCGACGCTCAAGAATCGTACCGGAGGCGTCGGCGCGTCGGGGAGGGCGTCGGGGCGTCGGAGCGCTCAGCCTGCGGTAGTAGGCTGGGGGACTGGTCGATGTCTCGACATCGAGAGAATCACCAGACCAGACCGCAGCCCAGTGAAGGAAGCACAGTGGATCTGTACGAGTACCAGGCACGAGACGTTTTCGAGAAGTACGGAGTGCCGGTCCTCGCCGGCATCGTCGCGGACACCCCCGAGGAGGTGAAGGCGGCTGCCGAGAAGATCGGCGGTGTCGTGGTCGTCAAGGCCCAGGTCAAGACCGGAGGCCGCGGCAAGGCCGGCGGTGTCAAGGTCGCCAAGACCCCCGACGAGGCGTACGAGGCCGCGAAGGCCATCCTCGGGCTCGACATCAAGGGCCACGTCGTCAAGCGCGTCATGGTCGCGCAGGGCGCCCGCATCGCCGAGGAGTTCTACTTCTCCGTGCTGCTCGACCGTGCCAACCGCTCCTACCTCTCCCTCTGCTCCGTCGAGGGCGGCATGGAGATCGAGCAGCTCGCCGTCGAGAAGCCCGAGGCGCTCGCGCGCGTCGAGGTCAACCCGCTGACCGGCATCGACAAGGAGAAGGCGGTCGAGATCGCCCGCGCCGCGAACTTCCCGGAGGACCTCGTGGAGAAGGTCTCCGACGTGTTCGTGAAGCTCTACGACGTCTACAAGGGTGAGGACGCGACGCTCGTCGAGGTCAACCCGCTCGTCCGCACCGAAGACGGCGACATCATCGCGCTCGACGGCAAGGTCACGCTCGACGACAACGCCTCCGAGATCCGCCACCCCGAGCACGAGGCGCTCGAGGACAAGGACGCCGCCGACCCGCTCGAGGCCAAGGCCAAGGCGTCCGGCCTCAACTACGTCAAGCTCGACGGCGAGGTCGGCATCATCGGCAACGGCGCGGGCCTGGTCATGTCGACGCTCGACGTCGTCGCCTACGCCGGTGAGAACCACAACGGCGTCAAGCCCGCCAACTTCCTCGACATCGGCGGCGGCGCCTCGGCCGAGGTCATGGCCGCCGGCCTCGACGTCATCCTCGGCGACCCGCAGGTCAAGAGCGTGTTCGTCAACGTGTTCGGTGGCATCACGGCGTGCGACGCCGTCGCCAACGGCATCAAGGGCGCCCTCGAGACGCTGGGTGACACGGCTTCCAAGCCGCTCGTCGTCCGCCTCGACGGCAACCGCGTGGACGAGGGTCGCGCGATCCTCGCCGACTACGCGCACCCGCTCGTGACCCTGGCCGCCACGATGGACGAGGGCGCCGACAAGGCCGCCGAGCTCGCCAACGCCTGACGCTTCGACAGGATTTAAGGAACAGAACATGTCGATCTACCTCAACAAGGACTCCAAGGTCATCGTCCAGGGCATCACCGGCGGCGAGGGCACCAAGCACACCGCGCTGATGCTCAAGGCCGGCACCCAGGTCGTCGGCGGCGTCAACGCCCGCAAGGCCGGCACCACGGTCTCCCACACGGACAAGGACGGCAACGCCGTCGAGCTCCCCGTCTTCGGCTCGGTCGCCGAGGCGATGAAGGAGACCGGCGCCGACGTGTCGATCGCCTTCGTCCCCGGCGCCTTCACGAAGGACGCGATGATCGAGGCCATCGACGCCGAGATCCCGCTGCTCGTCGTCATCACCGAGGGCGTCCCCGTGGGCGACTCGGCCGAGGCCTGGGCGTACGCGCAGAGCAAGGGCAACAAGACCCGCATCATCGGCCCGAACTGCCCCGGCATCATCACCCCCGGCGAGGCGCTCGTCGGCATCACGCCCGCCAACATCACCGGCAAGGGCCCGATCGGTCTCGTGTCGAAGTCGGGCACGCTGACCTACCAGATGATGTTCGAGCTGCGCGACCTCGGGTTCTCGACCGCCATCGGCATCGGCGGCGACCCGGTCATCGGCACCACGCACATCGACGCGCTCGCCGCGTTCGAGGCCGACCCCGAGACCAAGGCCATCGTCATGATCGGCGAGATCGGCGGCGACGCCGAGGAGCGTGCGGCCGAGTACATCAAGGCGAACGTCACCAAGCCCGTCGTCGGCTACGTCGCGGGCTTCACGGCCCCCGAGGGCAAGACCATGGGTCACGCCGGTGCGATCGTCTCCGGCTCGGCCGGTACCGCGCAGGCGAAGAAGGAGGCCCTCGAGGCCGCCGGCGTCAAGGTCGGCAAGACGCCGTCCGAGACCGCCGCTCTCATGCGCGAGATCATCGAGTCGCTCTGATCTGAGCTACGCTTGACCTGAAGGCCCCGGGCTCCACCCCGGGGCCTTCGTCATACCCCCGGTTCCTGCCGCCCCCTCCCTCAAGTCGCGCGATTGGTCCCATTCCGCGGCCGAATGGGACCAATCACGCGATTCCGGCGAGCCGTCTGCCCCGGCCCACTCCTCCTGACGGTGGAGCTCCCACCTCCCTCAAGTCGCGCAAATGGCCCCATTCCGTGTCGGAATGGGGCCATTTGCGCGATTCGAAGCGGGGTTAGATCCCGACGCCGAAGAGGGCCTCGATGGGACCGCGGGCGAAGAAGATGAGGAAGCCGGCGCCGACCACCCACAGCAGCGGGCTGATGGTCTTGGCCTTGCCGGAGAAGGCGTGGATGAGCACCCAGCTCACGAAGCCCGCCCCGATGCCGTTGGCGATCGAGTACGTCAGCGGCATGACGGAGACCGTGAGGAACACCGGCAGCAGGACCCGGAAGTCGCCGAAGTCGATGTGCCGGATCTGGGCCATCATCATCGCACCGACGATGATCAGGGCCGCGGCGGCGATCTCGGTCGGGACGATCGAGGTCAGCGGGGTGAGGAACATCGCGATGAGGAACACGATGCCCGTCACGACGTTCGCCAGTCCCGTGCGGGCGCCCTCGCCGATGCCGGCGCCGGACTCGATGAAGACCGTGCTGGAGGACGACGAGGTCGCACCACCGGCGATCGCGCCGACGCCCTCGACCACCAGCGCCGACTTGATGCGCGGGAAGTCGCCGTTGTCGTCGGCGAGGTTCGCCTCCTTCGCCAGACCCGTCATGGTGCCCATGGCGTCGAAGAAGTTCGTGAAGAGGAGCGTGAAGACGATCATCACGAGCGCGACGAGGCTGACCTTGCCGAGGTCGAACGAGAAGTCGACGGCGCCGATGAGGCTCAGGTCGGGGACGCTGACGGGGGAGCCGTTCAGTGCCGGGACGGTGAGACCCCAGCCGCCGGGGTTGACGACATTGCCCTCATCGTCGACGCCGCGGGCGCCGATGTGCCAGATCGCCTCGACGACGACCGCGAGCACGGTGCCGCCGATGAGGCCGATGAGCATGCCGCCCTTGATGCGGAGTGCGACGAGGATGCCGGTGAGCAGCAGCGTGATCACGAACAGCAGGCTCGGCACGGTGGCCACGGAGCCGTTGACGCCGAGGCCGACGGGCGGGGACGAGGCGCCGGTCGCGGTGACGAAGCCGGAGTTGACGAACCCGATGAACGCGATGAAGAGGCCGATGCCGACCGTGATCGCGATCTTCAGCTGGAACGGTACGGCGTCGAAGATCGCCTTCCGCAGCCCGGTGGCGGCGAGGAGCACGATCACGACGCCGTTGATCATCACGAGCGCCATCGCCTCGGGCCAGGTGACCTGGCCGACGACGGAGAACGCGACGAAGGCGTTGATGCCGAGACCGGCGGCGAAGCCGAACGGCAGACGGGTGACGACGCCGAAGAGGATCGTCATGACGCCGGCGGTCAGGGCCGTCGCGGCGCCGACGGCGTTGAAGTCGAGCATGTCGCCGGCGACGTCCGGCTTTCCGGACAGGATGATCGGGTTCAGGATCACGATGTAGGCCATCGTGACGAACGTCACGAGGCCTCCACGGATCTCGGTGCCGATCGTCGATCCGCGCTTGCTGATCTCGAAGAAGCGGTCCAGGGTACCGGTGGGGCCGGTGGACGCCGGGGCGGGCGGGGCAGTTGTCATCGGGAAACCTCCGGAGAAACGCTACCGTGTCGCCGCCCCCGCGCGCGCCCACGGGGGACGGGAAGGAACTCGTCGTAGTCTCGGAAGCGCTATGCAACGCCTCCTCGTCGCGCTCCTCGCCGCCCTCGATGCCGCCATCGCGGCGGCCATCGGGCTCGTCGTGCTGCTGGCGCCGTTGACGCTCCTCTGGACGCTGGCCTTCGGGATCACCGCCGACTGGGGCGCACTCTGGCCGCTCACCGGCACGCTCTGGGAGTTCGGCCACGGCGTCCCCCTGGAGATCACGATCCCGGACACGCTGCTCGTCGCCCTGGCGATCCCCGCAGACGCCGCGCGGTTCGTCGTCTCGGTCACGCCGCTGGCCTTCCTGCTCCTCACCCTGCTCTTCGCCGCGCGCTCCGGGGGCCGCGCGGCGCGCTCCGGGGCATGGCTGCTGGGGTCGCTGTCGGGGACCGTCGTGTTCGCCGTCATCTCCACGGTCGTCGCCCTCACATCGGCGCTCGGGGCCGCGCCGGTCCCGCTGGCTCTCGCGATCTTGCTGCCGCCCGCTGTGTACCTCGTGGGCGCGGTGTGCGGCGCCGTGCGGGTGGCATGGGAGGACGGCGACGGCGGACTGCTCGACCGTGTCCATGACGTCCTGGACGCCAGGGAGGACTGGGCGCCGGTGCCCTCCTCGATCGTGCGCGGCGCCGCGTTCGCGCTCGTGGGCGTGACGGGAGCCGCCGCGTTGGCCGTCGCCCTGTCGGTCCTCACGCGCGGTGGAGAGGTCGTCGCGCTGTTCCAGGCGGCGCGGGTCGACGCCCTCGGCGCGACCGTGCTGACCCTCGGGCAGCTCGCGTATCTGCCGACCTTCGTGGTGTGGGCGGCCGCGTGGCTGGCCGGGCCCGGGTTCGCGGTCGGTGCGGGGACCGCGGTGTCGCCCGCCGGCACCCAGCTCGGCGTCGTGCCCGGCATCCCGGCGTTCGGCCTGCTGCCGGAGAACTCCTCGATCTGGATGCTCATCGTGGTCCTGATCCCCGTGGCCGCCGGTGCGTTCGCGGGGTGGGCCGTCCGCTCGCGTCTGGTGTGGGAGGGGACACCGCTCGGCATCCCGCAGCGGACCGTGATCGCCGTGGGGATCGCTGCGGTCGCGGCCGGTGTCGCCGCGCTCGCCGCGATGTTCGCGAACGGGTCGATGGGGCCGGGACGCCTCGGGACGGTCGGTCCGGCGGTGCTGCCGTTCGCGCTGTCCCTCGGCGCGGAGGTCCTCGTGGGTGCGGCGATCCTGCTGCTGTCGCCCCGTCACCGGGACGAACTCGCCGAGGAGCGCACGGACCGCTGGATCGCCGAGATGTCCACGCTGGCCTCCGAGGACGCCGGCGACGACCGGAGCCCGCACCCGGGCTTCCCGTCCTCCGAAGACACCGCGCCGCTGGACGCGCTGCGCGACCTCGGGACACCGCGCGGACCCGTCGAGGACGATCGCCCCTAGCGGCCCTGCCCGCCCCGCGGTCGGGACGGTGCCTGTGCGGCACGCCGGTAGACTGGGCGCGTGCTCACGGTCGCCGTACTCATCTCGGGCGCCGGCTCGAACCTTCGCGCCCTCCTCGAGGCCGCTCGTCACCCCGATTTCCCGGCGCGTGTCGTCGTCGTCGGGGCGGATCGCGAAGCCGACGGGCTGGCCCATGCCGAGGAGTTCGGCATCCCCAGCTTCACCGTGCCGTGGCACGAGCACGAGAGCCGCGAGGCGTGGGGCGAGGAGCTGGGCCGTCAGCTCGCCGTCTGGTCGCCGGACCTCGTGGTGCTCAGCGGCCTCATGCGCCTGCTGCCGTCCTCCCTCGTCGCCGCCTATGCGCCGCGGATCATCAATACCCATCCCGCGTACCTCCCGGAGTTCCCCGGAGCGCACGGCGTCCGCGACGCCCTCGCCGCGGGCGTCCGGGAGACGGGCGCCAGCGTGATCGTCGTGGACGACGGGGTCGACACCGGCCCCATCCTCGCCCAGGAGCGCGTGCCGATCCGGGTCGACGACACCGAGCACACGCTGCACGAGCGCATCAAGCCGGTCGAGCGCCGGCTCCTCATCGACGTCGTCCGGCGCATCGCGACCGGCGACCTCGCCCTGACCTCCGCCCCCTGACCCCCGACGCCCC
>NZ_QCXO01000125.1:0-79691 GCF_023383675.1 Microbacterium sp. ER1 | reverse complement strand
AGACAGGACGGAAAGGGGTGGGTCGGAGGAGAGGGGAAGAAAGAGCTCCGAACCGTTTCGATACCTGTGGTGGCGGGACTGTAAGCGTTTGCAGTAGCCTGATCGCATGGCACAGCTCGAACAGATCGCAGCCCCCGGTTCCGAGTGGTGGCGCAGCGCCGTCATCTACCAGATCTACCCCCGCTCCTTCGCGGACGCGTCGGGCGACGGCATCGGCGACCTGCCGGGCATCACGAGCCGCCTCGACGCCCTGCAGGAGCTCGGCGTCGACGCGATCTGGCTCAGCCCGTTCATGACGAGCCCGCAGCGCGACGCCGGCTACGACGTGGCCGACTACCGCGACGTCGACCCGCTGTTCGGCACGCTGGCCGACTTCGACGCGATGCTGGAATCCGCGCACGCCCGTGGCATCCGGGTGATCGTCGACCTCGTCCCCAACCACTCGTCCGACCAGCACCCCTGGTTCCAGGAGGCGCTCAAGGCGGCGCCGGGCAGCCCGGAGCGCGCGCGCTACATCTTCCGCGACGGCCGCGGCGAGAACGGCGAGCTGCCTCCGAACAACTGGGAGTCGGTGTTCGGCGGCGGCATGTGGCAGCGCGTGACGGAGGCCGACGGCACGCCCGGCCAGTGGTATCTGCACATCTTCGACGCGACGCAGCCGGACTTCGACTGGAACAACGAGGAGGTGCAGGAGGAGTTCCGCTCGATCCTGCGCTTCTGGCTCGACCGCGGCGTCGACGGCTTCCGTGTCGACGTGGCCCACGGCATGATCAAGACCGAGGGCCTGCCGGATTACACGCCGCCGACCGACGCCGACTCCATGGGCGGCGGCGAGTCGAACGTGCCCTACTGGGGCCAGGACGGCGTGCACGAGATCTACCGCGACTGGCACAAGGTGCTCGCCGAGTACGACGGCGACCGCGCCCTGTGCGGCGAGGCCTGGATGCCGACGCTGAAGGAGACCGCCCTCTGGGTGCGTCCGGACGAGATGCACCAGACCTTCAACTTCCCGTACCTGATGACGGCGTGGGACGCGAAGGCACTCGGCGACGTGATCCGCGAGTCGCTGGACGCGTTCGGCGCGGTCGGCGCCCCGAGCACCTGGGTGCTGTCCAACCACGACGTCGTCCGGCACGCCACGCGCCTCGCCCTCACGATCGACAACCCGCAGGGCGAGGGCATCGGCCCGAACACCCCGGACAAGCCCGACACCGCCATCGGCCTCGCCCGCGCCCGCGCGGCCACCACGCTGATGCTCGCGCTCCCCGGCTCGGCCTACCTGTACCAGGGCGAGGAGCTCGGCCTGCCCGAGGCCATGGAGATCCCGGACGAGTACCGCCAGGATCCGACCTGGTTCCGCACGAACGGCGAGCGCTACGGCCGCGACGGCTGCCGCGTGCCGCTGCCGTGGGAGGCGGAGGCTCCCGCCTTCGGCTTCAACGACACCGGCCTCTCGTGGCTCCCGCAGCCCGCGGACTGGGCGGCCTACGCCCGGGACGTCGAGGAGGTCGACCCGGCGTCGACCCTCGCCCTGTACAAGCGCCTTCTCGCCGGCCGTCGCGAGTTCGGATTCGGCACCGGTTCGCTGGTGTGGGAGGACGCCGGTCCCGATGCCGTCGCCTTCCGCCGCGGCGAGGTGCACGTGCTGGCGAACCTCGGCACGGCTCCGCTCGACCTCCCGGAGGGCGCGGTCGTCCTGCTCCGCAGCCAGCCGTTCGACGGCCCCGAGGTCCCCGTCGACACCGCCGTCTGGTACACCAAGGCCTGACACCGCTGCGCCCGTGACGCGCTCCACCCGGGGCGTGTCACGGGCGTCTCCGATCCGAAGGACAGACGATGGCGAGCATCGACGAGGTCGCCCGGCTCGCCGGCGTCTCCACCGCGACGGTCTCCCGCGCGCTGAGCGGCCGCGGGCACGTGTCCGAGTCGGCGCGCGAGCGCGTGCAGGCGGCTGCCGCCTCCCTCGGGTACGTCGTGTCCTCCCGCGCCTCGAGCCTCGCGTCGGGGCGCACGCGCAACATCGGGGTCGTCGTGCCGTTCCTCGACCGCTGGTTCTTCAGCACCGTGCTGTCGGGGGTGTCCGCCGCGCTCATGCGCGCCGGCTACGACATCACGCTCTACAACATCACCGCCGACAAGGACGTGCGCCGCCACGTCTTCGACACGTTCCTGCGCCGCCAGCGCGTGGACGCCGTGATCGCCGTGTCCATCGAGCTGGACGAGGACGAGACCCAGCAGCTCCTCGACCTCGGGCTCCCCGTGATCGCGATCGGGGGCCCGAACCCGAAGCTCGACACACTCACGGTCGACGACGTCGCCGTGGCCCAGCTCGCGACGGAGCACCTGCTCGGACTCGGGCACACGGAGATCGCGCACATCGGCGCGAACCCCGAATTCGACATCGACTTCCACATCCCCACGAACCGCCGGCTCGGCTTCGAGAGGGCGCTGGCGAAGGCCGGCGTCCCCCTGAACCCCGCGTTCCTGGAGCCGGCCGACTTCACGGTCGAGGGCGGCTACCGCGCCGCGAAGCAGCTCCTCGGGCGCCCGGGGCCTCGCCCCACCGCGGTGTTCGCCGCCTCGGACGAGATGGCGATCGGGGCGCTCCTCGCCGCCCGCGACCTCGGCTTCGCGGTGCCGGGCGACCTGTCCATCGTGGGCATCGACGGCCATGAGCTCGGCGAGTTCTTCCGCCTCACCACGGTCGACCAGTTCCCGCTCGGCCAGGGCGAGCGGGCGGCCGACGCGGTCCTCGCGAAGCTCACCGACCCCGATGCCGTGCGGCCGCCCGCCGCCCTTCCGTACGAGCTCAACGTCCGAGGCACGACGGCGCGACTCGTCTGAGCCGACCGCGGGTCAGGCCCCGGTCGCGTCCTGCCAGGTCCGGTAGCCGCCGTCGAGATTGCGCACCGCGCGCCCGTGCTGCCGCAGCAGCCGGGTGGCGATGTGCCCCCGCAGGCCGACCTGGCAGTGCACCACGAGGGGCCCGTCCGGCAGTTCGTCGAGACGGTCGCGCAGCTCGTCCAGCGGGATGTTCCTGGCGCCGGGGATGGCGCCGTTCGCATGCTCGGCCGCGGTACGGACGTCGATGAGGGTCGATCCCGCCCGCAGGGCGCCGTCGAGCTCGTGCCACTGGAGGGTCGGCGTGGTGCCGTTGCGGGTGTTCTCGGCCACGTATCCGAGGATGTTCACGGCATCCTTCGCGGAGCCGAACTGCGGAGCATACGCGAGCTCCAGGTGCGCGAGACCGGAGGCGGTGATGCCCGCCTGCAGCGCCGTCGCGATGACGTCGATCCGCTTGTCCACGCCGTCACGGCCGACGATCTGCGCCCCGAGGATGCGGTCGGTGGCGGGGTCGGCGAGGAGCTTCATCGACAGGGTCTCCGCGCCCGGGTAGTAGCCCGCGTGCGATCCGGGGTGCACGTGCACGGCGAAGAACGCGCGGCCCGCGGCACGGAGCTGCTTCTCACTCCAGCCGGTCTTCGCGGCGGCGAGGCCGAACACCTGCACGATGCCGGTGCCGAGGGCGGGGCGCGCCGACTCCTCCCGACCCGCGATGACGTCGGCCACCATGCGGCCGTGGCGGTTGGCGAGACCGGCCATGGTCACCAGCGCCGCACCGCCGCCGATGAGGTCGGTCTTCTCGACGCCGTCGCCGACCGCGAAGACGTCCGGGGCACTGGTGCGGCACGCCTCGTCGACCGCGATGCCGCCGGTCTCGCCAAGACGGATCCCGGCGGCGCGGGCGAGTCCGACCTCGGGCACGACCCCGGAGGCATCGACGAGGAACTCCGCGGGGAGGGTGGCACCGTCGCTCAGGGTCACGGAATCCGCGGCCGTGGCCACGACCTCGACGCCGAGTCGCACGTCAACCCCGCGGCGCCGGACCTCGGCCGCCAGAGGGGCGGCCATCTCCGGATCCAGCGGGGCGAGCAGCTGGGCACCGCGTTGCACCAGGGTGACCGCGGCCCCCCGGGCGACGAGGTTCTCCACGGCCTCGAGTCCCGTGTACCCGCCGCCCACGACGACCACCGGCAGGCCGGGGCGGAGGGCCGCGGCGATCGCATCGGCATCCGCCACGGTCCGCAGGCTCCGCGCGGGGAGGGCCCCGGTCGGCTCGTCGCCGCGAGGCCGGGCACCGGTGGCGAGCACGAGGCGGTCGTACGGGTGGGTGCTGCGGTGGCCGCTGTCGAGATCGACGACCTCGACCGTCTTGCGCGCGGTGTCGATGCCGACGACGTCGTGACGGACGCGGACGTCGAGTCGGAAGCGGCGGTGCAGCGACTCCGGGGTCTGCAGCAGGAGGGCGTCGCGCTCCTCGATCACGCCGCCCACGTAGTAGGGCAGGCCGCAGTTGGCGTAGGAGACCTCGGGCCCGCGCTCGAAGACGACGATGTCCGCGGACTCCTCGAGCCGCCGAAGCCGGGTCGCCGCCGACATGCCGCCGGCGACGCCACCGACGATGACGACGCGGAGCGGCGCGCTCATCGCCCGAACAGCCGGGACAGGAGACCGCCCTTGGCCTCGTCCTTCGGGTGGCCCGTGCACCAGTCCGACGCCGGCACGGTGCGGCGGACGGCGTCGACGTGCTGGCCGCACCCCGCCCAGGTGGTCTTCCCGCAGGTACGGCAACGGACTGCTCGACACATTTGTTCTCTCCTCACTCGATACCCCGGTGGGTATCCAGACACTATACCCCCGGGGGTATAGTGGAGCGCACAGCCGGCCTTCAGGGAGGGACCATGACCACCGTCGACACCGACACGCAGCGCAAGATCGCCAACCGCCTCAAGCGCGCCCAGGGACAGCTCGGCGCCGTGATCGCCGCGGTCGAGAGCGGCGGCGACTGCCGGGCCGTCGTCACGCAGCTGGCCGCCGTGACCTCCGCGCTGGACAAGGCCGGGTTCCAGATCATCGCCTCCGCCATGAAGACGTGCCTGGAAGACCCCGCGCAGGACGACGCCGTCCCCCTGCCCGACCTGGAGAAGCTCTTCCTCACCCTCGCCTGAACGCGACCCGGCCCCTTGCGGCCACCCCGGCCCGTTGCGGACGATCGCAACGGGCCGGGGCGCACGCAAGGGGCCGGGTCGGCGAAGGAGTCAGGGGACGAGGAGACCTGCGGTCGCGGTGCGCGCCGTCTCGAAGCGGCGCTGCACGTCGGGCCAGTTCACGAGGTTCCAGAACGCCTTGACGTAGTCCGCCCGCACGTTGAGGTAGTCGAGGTAGTAGGCGTGTTCCCACACGTCGAGCTGCAGCAGCGGGATGACGCCGAGCGGCGCGTTGCCCTGCTGATCGAAGAGCTGGAAGATCACGGGACGAGCGCCCACCGAGTCCCAGGCGAGCACGGCCCAACCGGAGCCCTGCACGCCGAGGGCCGTCGCGGTGAAGTGCGCGCGGAAACCGTCGATCGACCCGAACGAGTCCGCGAGCGCCGCCGAGAGCTCGCCCTCCGGAGCCCCGCCGCCCTCGGGCGAGAGGTTCTGCCAGAACACGGAGTGGTTGATGTGGCCGCCGAGGTTGAACGCGAGGTCCTTCTCGAGCTTGTTGACCGCTCCGAGGTCGCCGCTGTCGCGGGCCGCCGCGAGCTGCTCCAGCGCCGTGTTCGCGCCGGTCACGTAGGCCTGGTGGTGCTTGGAGTGGTGCAGCTCCATGATCTTGCCGGAGATGTGGGGCTCCAGTGCCGAGTAGTCGTAGGGCAGCTCGGGGAGCGTGTACGGAGTGGACATGGGGGTTCCTTTCGTGACGGGGTCAGAGGGCGGTGTCGTGGGACAGGGCGTGGAATCGGCGGTCGATGTAGACGAGCGGGCGGGCGGGGCGCCCGGTGAGCACCTCGAGCACCTCGGCAATCACCACGGTCGACGAACCGACGGGCACGGTCTGGATCGCCCGGCAGCGCAGGGCGACACGGGCCTCCGCCAGGTGCGGCTCGCCGGTCGGCAGCGTCGTCCAGCCCTGCTCGGGCGTGAAGCGCTCGGAGCCGCTCACCGCGAAGCTCTGGGCGAGCGCGGAGTGCTCGTCGTCGATGAGGTGCACGACGAAGGTCTCGGCGCCGAGGATGGCCCCGGCGCTCCCGGTCGCCCTGGTCACCGAGAACACGATCGCCGCCGGATCGACCGCGACCGACGACACGCTCGACGCCGTGAGGCCGACGGGGCCGTCCGGACCCTGCGCCGTGATGATGGCGACACCGGCGGGGTGGGTGCGGAACGCCGCCTTGAGCCCCTCCCCGACCGGCGTGGGCACCGGAGCGGCGGGGTGCGGGGTGGTGTGCGGGTCGGGGGTCATCGGGTGCTCTCCTCGAGAGGGATGGGGGTGGGGGTCGCGTGGGCGCGCATGGCCGCGCGGTCGACGAGCTTCGTGCGCTCCCGGCCGCGGACGGCTCCGGCGCGGCGCTCGGCCTCGTCGATGCGCAACCAACCCTCCCAGTCCACCACGCCGGGGAGGTCCAGGGGCGGGTCGCGGTCGATGCGGGCGGACGGCGTCGCGGCGAGGTCCTCCACGAGATGCTGCACGGTCTGCGCGGCGTCGGACTTGGTCGAGCCGATGAGCCCGATCGGCCCGCGCTTGATCCAGCCGGTCGCATAGAGACCCGGGACGGGCGTGCCGTCGGCATCGAGCACCCGTCCTTCCGCGTTCGGAACGATGCCCCGCGCCGCGTCGAACGGCACGCCGGGCACGGGCGAGGAGAGGTAGCCGATCGCCCGGTAGACGGCGCCGACCTCGTACCGCACGAGCTCGCCGGTGCCGATCATGCGGCCGAGCGGATCGGAGGCCGTGCGCTCGAACTCGATGCCCTCCACACAGTCCGTGCCGAGGACGCGGACGGGTCGATGCCGGAAGTGCAGGTGGATGCGCCGGGAGGCTTCGGTGGACGGACGCTGCGCCCATTCCGTGAGGGTGCGCACGATGATGCGGCGCTGCGAGAACTGCTCCAGCATGCGGGCGGCGTGGTCGTCGAGCGCGAGGTCGGCGGGATCGACGATCACCTCCACATCGTGCTGCTCCCCGAGCTCGCGCAGCTCCAGGGCTGAGAAGCGCACATCGGCGGGGCCACGACGGGCGAAGAGGTGCACGTCGCGGACCCGGCTCGCGGCGAGCGCGTCGAGGATGTGGTCGGGGGTGTCGGTCGACTCCAGCGCCGCGGCGTGCTTCGCGAGGATGCGCGTGACGTCGAGGGCGACGTTGCCCGCCCCGAGCACGGCCACGGCCTCCGCCTCCAGGCCCCAGCCCCGCGCGACGTCGGGGTGCGCGTCGTACCAGGCCACGAAATCCGCGGCGCCGAACGATCCGGGGAGGTCCGCTCCCGGCACGTCGAACGTCACGTCACGGTCGGCTCCGGTCGCGATGACGACGCCGTCGTACGCCCGGCGGAGCTCGTCGACCGTCACATCGACGCCGACCTCGACGTTGCCGCGCAGCCGGATGCCAGGCTGGAGGAGCACGTCGTGCAGCGCGTCGATGATCTTGCGGATGCGCGGGTGGTCGGGGGCGACGCCGTAACGGACGAGGCCGTACGGAGCGGGGAGCTTCTCGTACAGGTCGATGGCCGCCTCCGGCACCTGAGCCCGGAGGAGGTCGGCGGCGTAGATGCCTGCGGGTCCCGCGCCGACGATGGCGATGCGCGGAGTCACTCGTGCACCTCCTGGGGCGGGAGCGCGGCGATGAGCGGGTGGTCGTGACGGATGAGTCCGGTGCGGGCGGCGCCGCCGGGCGAGCCGATCTCGTCGAAGAACTCGACGTTGGCCTTGTAGTAGTCCTGCCACTCGTCGGGCAGGTCGTCCTCGTAGTAGATCGCCTCGACCGGGCACACCGGCTCGCACGCTCCGCAGTCCACGCACTCGTCGGGGTGGATGTAGAGCGACCGCTCCCCCTCATAGATGCAGTCGACCGGGCATTCGTCGATGCACGCCTTGTCCTTGAGGTCGACGCACGGCAGTGCGATCACATACGTCATCGCGACTTCTTCTCTGTCCCACTCACGCCCTCCACGGTAAAACCTCAAGCGCACTTGAGGTCAAATCGAGGCCGTGGAATCAGGACGGGGAGATCTCGAAGGGGGCGGGGAGGAGGTGCTCCTCGCGGGAGCTGGGGCCGACGAGGAGCGTGAAGGCGCCGGCCTCCACGGTCCGGACGCCGGCGGCGGTCACGATCGTGCAGTCCGCGACGGGGACCTCGATCCGCACGCGCGCACTCTCCCCCGGCGCGAGGTCGACCTGCCGGAAGGCCTTGAGCTCGCGATCGGTCCAGCTCACGCTCGTCACCTCGTCCCGCACGTACGCCTGCACGGTCTCGCGGACGGGCCGGTCCCCCGTGTTCGTCACGGTCACGTGCCCCACCACGGTGTCGCCGAGGCGCAGCCCCGTCTGCTCCAGCTCCAGCTCCGCGTACGTCACGGTCGTGTACGACCGGCCCTCGCCGAAGGCCCACGCGGGCGCCTGGGTGAGGTCGGCGTAACGGTCGCCGTGCTGACCACGGATCTGGTTGTAGTAGGTCGGCTGCTGCCCGACGTGCCGCGCGAACGAGATGGGCAGCCGGCCCGAGGGCTCCACGGCACCCGTGACGATGTCGGCGAGCGCCCGTCCGCCCTGCATACCCGGATTCGCGGCCCAGACCACCGCCGCCGCCCGCTGCATTGAGGGCGGGAGCACGAGCGGCTTGGACGCGAGGAGCACCACGACGACGGGTTTCCCGGTCTCGATGAGTGCGTCGAGCAGGGCGTTCTGCCCGCCGATGAGCTCCAGCGTGGCCGTGGACCGCCCCTCGCCCACGAGCTCGATGCGATCGCCGACCACCGCGACCACGACGTCGGCGGCCTCGGCAGCGGCCACCGCCTCCGCGATGAGCACAGGATCCGGCGGGCACGGCTGCACCACGGGAGGACGCGGCTGGTTGTCCGGGAAGTGCGTGCCGCGGGGGTCGTCGGCGAGCGTGAGGATGTCGGCGCCGCGTGCATGCGTGACCGTCCACGCGTCCACCGCACGGAGGCCGTCGAGCACGGTCGTGATCATCTCGCGGGGCTGTCCGTCGAGCCAGCCCGCCTGACCCGAACCGCCGGCCCAGTCGCCGAGCTGCGTCTGCGCGTCGTCCGCGAGCGGCCCGGTCACCGCCACCCGCAGCGGGGCCGCGGCATCCAGCGGCAGCACGCCGTCGTTCTCCAGGAGCACGAGCGAACGGCGCGCGATCTCGAGGTTGAGCTCCGCGTGCGCGGCGCTGCCGACCACGGCGGACACGTCGTCGCGGGGCAGCCGGGGGTCCTCGAAGAGCCCCAGCTCGAACTTCAGCGTGAGGATGCGGGAGACCGCGTCGTCGAAGGCGTCCTCCGGCAGCAGCCCCCGGGCGACCGCGTCCAGCGCCCCCTCGAAGAACCCGGGCGTGGTCATCACCATGTCGTTCCCGGCGCGCACGGCGGCGGCCGCGGCATGGGTGAGGTCGGGCTGCACCCGCTGCTCCCACACCATCCGGCCCACGTTGTCCCAGTCCGTGATGAGGGTGCCGGTGTAACCCCACTCGCCGCGGAGCACGTCGCTGAGCAGCCACTCGTTCAGCGTGATCGGCACCCCGTCGGTCGTCTGGTAGCCGAGCATGAACGTCCGGCAGCCCTCGCGGGCGACCCGCTCGAACGGCGGCAGGAACCAGGAGCGCAGCTTGCGCGGGGAGATGTCCGCCTCGCTCGCGTCGCGTCCGCCCTGCGTCTCCGAGTAGCCGGCGAAGTGCTTGGCCGTCGCGAGGATGGCCGTGGGGTCGTCGAGCCCGTCGCCCTGATAGCCGCGCACCATGGCCGAAGCGAGCTCCCCGATGAGGAACGGGTCCTCCCCGAACGTCTCCCCCACCCGCCCCCAGCGCAGGTCGCGGGCGATGCACAGCACCGGCGAGAACGTCCAGTGGATGCCGGTCACGGCGACCTCCTCGGCCGTCGCCCGCGCCACGCGCTCGACGAGTGCCGGATCCCAGGAGGCTGCCATGCCGAGCTGCGTGGGGTAGATCGTGCCTCCGGGCCAGAACGAGTGGCCGTGGATGCAGTCCTCGCCCACGAGCAGCGGGATGCCGAGCCGGGTCTGCGCGACCAGGGCGGCGGCCCGCCGCAGACGCTCGTCCGAGGCGTGCAGGATCGATCCCGCGTGCCGCCGGAGCACGTGGTCGTCGATGTCGTCGCGGGCGTCGAGCTGGAGCATCTGCCCGACCTTCTCCTCCACCGTCATCCGGCCGAGGAGGTCGGCCACGCGTTCGGGGATCGAGAGAGCGGGGTCCTGGTACGGGAGTTGCGTGATCAGAGTCTGGGAGGTCATCACTTCGTGTTCTGGTTCGTGTGCGGTGTCGCGGTGTTCGCGGAGTCGGTGGCGCCGGAAGCGCCCGGCGAGGTCGCCGACGATACGGGATCGGGAGCCTTCTTCGGCAGGGGCACGCTGCGGACGGCCGTGACGGCGTCGTTCACGTTCAGCCCCTTCTTCTTCATCGCCCTGGCCCGCTCACCGGCCGACCGCAGTCGCGGATTGACGTACTCGTCGATGCCGAAGTTGATGAGCGAAAGCGCGACGCCGATGATCGCGATGCACAGCCCTGCCGGCACGTACCACCACCACAGTCGCGGGAAGGCACCGTTCTGCTGCGCCCAGAACAGGATGGTCCCCCAGTTGAGGTTGCTGACCGGGATCACGCCGATGAAGGCCAGGGTCGTGAGACCGAGGATGGCTGCCGTCACGGTGCCGACGAAGCTCGAGGCGATGAGCGCCATGAGGTTCGGGAGCATCTCGACCGTGATGATGCGGCGCAGCGGCTCGCCGTTCGCGCGGGCGGCCTGGATGAAGTCGCGGTTGCGCAACGACATGGTCTGCGCGCGCAGCACCCGGGCGCCCCACGCCCACCCGGTGATCCCGAGCACCGCGGCGATCACGATCAGCGGCGGGTTCTCGAACTGCGAGGCGATGATGATGATCAGCGGGATGCCGGGGATCACCAGGAACACGTTGGTCAGCGCCGACAGCGATTCGCTCTTCCAGCCGCGCACGTAGCCGGCGATCACACCGATCGTGATCGCGATGATCGTGGCGATGAACGCCGCGAGGAAGCCGACGACGATCACCCCGCGGGTGCCGTAGATGATCTGGCTCAGCACGTCCTCACCCATGTGCGTCGTGCCCAGCCAGTGCTCCCAGGATGGCGGCTGACGCAGCGCCGTGCGGTCCTTCTGGGTCGGTCCGTACGGGGCGATCCACGGGGCGAAGATCGCGATGAGCACGAACGCCCCGAGGATGAGGAGGCCGGCGATCGACTTGGGGTTGCGGAACATCGCGAACGCCTGCGCGAGCTGCGACCAGAAGGTCTTGCGGGGCGGCGTCCCGGCCGGCGGGGTGCGCAGCGTGGCGGTCTCGGGCATGCCGGAGACGACGGCCGATCCGTCCGGCGCTGTGTTCGCTGCGGTGGTGGGAACAGTCATGTCAGGACTCCATCTGGCGCGTGCGCGGGTCGAGGTAGGCGTAGACGACATCGGCGAGGATGTTGGCCACGAGCACCGACAGCGTGATCACGAGGAACACGCCCTGCATGAGGGCGAAGTCCTTGGCGTTGGTCGCATCGAGCAGCAGCTTGCCGACACCCGGATAGCTGAACACCATCTCCATGACGATCGTGCCGCCGACGATGAAGCCGATCGACAGCGCGAAGCTCTGGATCTGCGGCAGCACCGCGTTGCGGGCGGCGTAGCCCCAGAGCACCCGCTTGTTGGGCATGCCCTTCGCCTGCGCGACCGTGATGTAGTCGTCGTCGAGCACCGTCAGCATCATGTTGCGCATGCCGAGCACCCACCCGCCGAGCGAGGCGACCACGATGGTCAGCGCCGGGAGCGTGCCGTGCATGATCACCTGGCCGATGAAGTCGAGGCTCCATTCCGGCGACTGCCCCTTGTCGTAGGCGTGCGATGAGGGGAACCACTTCAGGGTCGAGGAGAAGATCGCGATGGCGATGAGTCCAGCCAGAAGTACGGGATCGTGTTGAAGAACGTCGTCACCGGGATGATCGCGTCGAGCTTGCTGCCGCGCTTCCACCCGACGACGGCTCCGAGCAGCGTGCCGATCGCGAACGAGATGATGGTCGCGATGCCGACCAGCCCGAGCGTCCAGGGCAGGGCGGCGGCGAGCACCTCGGCGACCGGCCGCAGACCGTGCAGGGTCGAGATGCCGAGATCGCCGCGCAGCAGCATCCCCCAGTACTCGAGGTACTGCTGCCAGATGGACTTGTCGGTGTCGATGCCGAGGAGCACGCGCAGGGCCTCCGCCGCCTCAGGGCTCACGGTGCGGTTGCGCGCGAGGTACGAGCTGACCGCGTCGCCCTTCATGAGGCGGGGCAGGAAGAAGTTGATCGTGATCGCCGCCCACAGCGTGAACAGGTAGAACGCCGCGCGACCGGCGAAGAAGCGCCACGGCACCGGCCGCCTGGTGCGCTCTGCCCTGGTCGCCGTGGTGCCGACCTCCAGGGCATCGCGGGCGACGAGGTCGTTGTCGTCGAGCTGGGGGAGAGCGGAGCTCACAGCGCGCCTCCGTTCGATGCCGCCGCGGCGAAGTGCTTCTCTGGATCGGGAGAAGCCGCGCGCAGCTCGCGGGTGTACGGATCCTGCGGGTTGAGGATCACATCGTCGGCGGTGCCGTACTCGACGACGCGCCCCTGGTTGAGGACCATGATCTCGTCGCTGAAGTGCCGGGCGGTCGCCAGGTCGTGCGTGATGTAGAGCACACCGAGTCCCTCTTCGCGCTGCAGGTCGGCGAGCAGGTTCAGCACGCCGAGCCGGATCGAGACGTCGAGCATCGACACCGGCTCGTCGGCGACGAGGAGCGACGGCCGCGAGGCCAGGGCGCGTGCGATGGCCACACGCTGCCGCTGACCGCCCGACAGCTCGTGGGGGCGGCGGTCGATCACCGCGTCCGCATCGAGGCGCACCCGGTCGAGGAGCCGGCGCACCTCGTTCTCGGTCTCCTTCTTCGGCACCACGTCGTCGAGGCGGAGCGGACGCTCCAGGTGGTAGCGGATCGAGTGGTAGGGGTTGAGCGAGGCGAACGGGTCCTGGAACACCATCCGCAGCTGCTGGCGATACCTTCGCAGGCCCTTGCCGCGGCGCGGGATCGGCGTGCCGTCGAGCAGCACCTCGCCGCTGGTCGGGGTCTCGAGCTGGGTGAGGATCTTCGCGATCGTGGACTTGCCGCTGCCGGACTGGCCGACCAGGCCGATCGTCTGGCCCGACGTCAGGGTGAAGCTCACGTCGTCGAGGGCTTTGATCTGCCCTGCGCCTCGGACGTTGTACGCCTTCGTGACATGGCGGAATTCGAGGGTGGTCATCGCACCAGCACCCCTCTCTCCCCGGTGAGCCGGGGGAACGACGACAGCAGCGTCTTCGTGTACTCGTGCTCCGGCTGCGTCCAGATGCGCTCCGCCGTGTCGAGCTCGATGATCTCTCCTTCGCGCATGATCGCGATCCGGTCGCTGATCTCCAGCAGGAGCGGGAGGTCGTGGGTGATGAAGATCACCGAGAAGCCGAACTCGTGCCGCAGCTGCGAGATCTGCTTGAGGATCTCCCGCTGCACCAGCACGTCGAGCGCGGTCGTCGGCTCGTCCATGACCATCAGCTGCGGACGGAGCGCCAGGGCCATGGCGATCATGACGCGCTGGCGCATGCCGCCCGAGAGCTCGTGCGGGAAGGAGCGCACGCGCTGACGGCCGACCTTGACGATCTCGAGCAGCTCCTCGGCCTCGGCACGCCGCTGCCTGCGGTTCATGTCGGGGCGGTGGATCTCGAACACGTCCTCCAACTGGGAGCCGATCGTGGCCACGGGGTTGAGGGCGTTCATCGCGCCCTGGAACACCATCGACACCTTGTCCCAGCGGAATCGCTGCATCGCGTCGACGTCCAGCGCGTTGATGTCGATGTCGATGCCGGTCGCGTCGTGGAAGGTCACGCTGCCGCCGGTGATGACGGCCGGAGCACGCAGCAGGCGCTGCACCCCGTAGGCGAGCGTGGTCTTGCCGCATCCGCTCTCCCCGGCGAGGCCCAGGATCTCGCCGCGCTGCAGTTCGAGGGTCACGTTCTTCACCGCCTCGACGGGGGGATCGACGTCGTACACGACCGAGAAATCGCGCACGGTGAGCAGGGGATCTGGCATGGGGGTGTCCTTCGTGGGGGGCGGGCCCTTCGACAGGCTCAGGGACCCAGATGGGTGGCTGAGCCTGTCGAAGCCCGCCGTGGGTGGCTGAGCCTGTCGAAGTCCTACTCGGCGGGCTTCAGCTTCGTGAGGATCTGCACGATGTTCGGCTGCGTCGGGTCGGCGGACGCGTACGTGTCGGTCTCCGACGGCCAACCGACGTAGTTGCGCGTGTTGAACTCGCCGAGCAGCGGGTGGGCGCCCAGCGGGATGGCCGGCACCTGCTCGGAGAAGATCGTCTGCAGCGTGTCGATCGCGGCGGTGCGCTCCTCGTCGGATGAGGCGTTGGCGTAGGTGTTCAGCGCGGCGGTCGCCTCCGGGTCGTCGAAGCGGCCGAAGTTGAAGCCGGCCTTGCCCTCGGGCGAGATCCAGCGCGGGTCCATGGTCGAGGTGTACAGGCCGTAGGCGGTGCCGCTGTCCTCCAGCCAGTGGATTATCGCGGAGAACGTGCCGTTGTCGCGGGGGTCGGCCCAGCCACCCCAGTCGGGCATGTCGATCTTGACCTCAGCGCCGATGCTGTCCTTCACGTCCTCGGCGATGAGCTCCTGCGCCGTGTTCCAGTCGCTCCAGCCGGAGGGGACGGAGAGCGTGAACGAGACGGGCGTGCCGTCCGGGTCGATCAGGGCGTCGTCCTTCCACGTGTACCCGGCGGTCTCCAGCAGGTCACGCGCCTTCTCGGCGTCGACCTTGTAGTCGACGCCCTGGAACTCGGGCTGGATCTCGTCTTCGAGGATCGACGACAGGCCCGTGACCGACCAGACGGCCTCGCTGGCGCCCTCGCGCGCGATGTCGACGTAGGCGTCGCGGTCGATCACCCAGGCGAGCGCCTGACGGAAGGCAGGGTCGTCGAACGGCTTCTGCTGCAGGTTCATGAACAGCGTGGCCGAGCCGGTGGTCGGGGAGGCGAGGAACTTGTTGTGCTCGGGGTCGGCCGAGAGGAACTGCTCCTCGATCTGCGGGATGAACGCCTGCGCCCAGTCGGCGTCGCCGTTCGCGAGGGCCGTGGTGAGGGCGGTGTTGTCGCCGTACGAGACGTAGTGCAGCTCGGGCACGGCGAGGTCGCCGCCCCAGTAGTCGTCGCGCGCGTCGAGCGTGACCGACTCGGTCGACCAGTTCGCCATCGCGTAGGGGCCGGTGCCGACGAGGTCGTCACCCGTGACGGGGTCGGTGGCCGGGTCTTCGAACTTCTCCCAGATGTGCTTGGGGACGATGGGCACGTGCAGCACGCGGGCCTGGTTGACGTACTTGGAGTCGCCGAAGCTCAGCACGACCGTGTCGCCGTCGACCTCGGCGCCCTCGAACTTGAGGCCTGCCGTGTCGAGGGCGGGGATCGAGGCGGTCTCGAACGAGAAGACGATGTCCTCGGCCGTGAACGGCTCGCCGTCGCTCCAGGTGACGTCCGCGCGCGGGACGACCGTGAGCTGCGTGTAGTCGTCGTTCCACTCGAGGCTCTCGGCGAGCCACGGCGTGACACCGCGGTCGCCGGTCTGGTTCACCAGCGCGAGGGTCTCGAACACGACCTTGGCGTAGCCGTACTTCGACGCGGCGGAGTCGCCGACGAACGGGTTGTTCGACTCGGTGGTGATCGCACCGTCGGGCTTCGCGATGGTGAGGGAGGCGGAGCCGGCGTCATCGCCGGAACCACCGCCCGCCGAGCATCCGGCGAGCGCCGAGACGCCCAGGACGGCGACCGCGCTGGCGGCGATCAGGGTTTTCGTGAGCTTCATTGCTTCTCCTTGGGCACGGGTCCTTGTGCGGCGTGGCGGCCGACGGATCGCCTCCGACCGCTGCCTTTGCTTACTGTCGAGAAAGTAAGCTGTGGAGAGGTTACCGAGGAGTAAGTTGGTTGGCAAGCAGAGCGGGACGAGGGGAGGTGGGTTCATGACGGACGACGTGCACGCTGTCCGGGTGCGCCCGGCCACGCGGGAGAAGCGCGAGCAGATCCTCAAGGCGGCCGTGGAGATCTTCGGCAACAAGGGCTCCACGAACGGCACGCTCGCCGACGTCGCCGAGCAGGTCGGCATCACGCATGCCGGCGTGCTGCATCACTTCGGCTCGAAGCAGAAGCTCCTCCTCGAGGTGCTCGCCTACCGCGACCAGGCCGACGTGGCCGACCTCGCCGAGAAGCACATCCCCGACGGACCGGAGCTGTTCCTCCACCTCGTCCGCACGGCGTTCGCCAACGAGAAGCGGCCGGGCATCGTGCAGGCCTACACGGTCCTGTCCTCCGAGTCGGTGACCGACGACCACCCCGGTCGCGAATACTTCGAGGAGCGCTACACGACCCTGCGCCGAGAGGTGACGGCGGCGTTCGGCGAGCTCTGCGCGCAGGAGGGCGTGACCGAACCCGCGACCATCGCCGCCGCGTCGGCCGCCATCCTCGCCGTGATGGACGGCCTGCAGCTCCAGTGGCTCCTGCACCCCGAGGTGATCGGACTCGGCGAGACGAGCGAGTTCGCGATCCAGGCGATCGTGAACGCCGTGCTGCGTCCCGGACCCGAACTGCCGACCTACGTGCACTGACCCTGCCGAGACCCCGCGTTCCCGTCGAGACCCCGCGCTCCCGGCGCGGCGAAGCCGGGGTCTCGGCGGAACGCCGGGGTCTCGGCGCACACCCGGCTAGGCTCTGGCCATGACGATCGACCTCGAAGCGCTCTACATCGACCTGCATCAGCACCCCGAGCTCTCGTTCCAGGAGACGCGCACCGCCGGCATCGCCGCCCAGCACCTGCGCGACCTGGGCCTCGAGGTCGAAGAAGGCGTCGGGGTGACCGGCGTGGTCGGGGTGCTCCGCAACCCTTCGACAGGCTCAGGGACCCAGGATGAGGAGTTCCCGCGGCCGGTGGTGTGGGTGCGCGCCGATATGGACGCGCTCCCGGTCGAGGAGCAGACAGGCCTCGCATACGCGAGCACCGCGAGAGGCGTCGACCCTGCAGGCACGACTGTTCCCGTCATGCACGCCTGCGGTCACGACATGCACGTCACCGCGATGATCGGCGCGGTCGAGAAGCTCGTGGCCACGCGCGCGGAGTGGTCGGGCACCCTCGTCGTGCTCATCCAGCCCGCCGAGGAGTACGGCGCCGGCGCCAGGGCGATGCTCGACGACGGCCTGCTCGCCCGCTACCCGAAGCCCGACGTGGTGCTCGGTCAGCACGTCACCCCGCTCCCCGCCGGGATCATCGGCGTGCGCAGCGGCACCCAGATGGCCGCGTCGGACGGTCTCACCGTCACCCTGCACGGCCGCGGCGGCCACGGCTCCCGCCCGCACGCCACGATCGATCCGGTCGTGATGGCGGCCGCGACCGTGATGCGCCTGCAGACGATCGCCTCGCGCGAGATCGACCCGCAGGGCGTGGCCGTGGTGACGGTCGGCTCGATCCACGCCGGACTCAAGAACAACATCATCCCCGCCGAGGCGAAGCTCGAGCTCAGCCTCCGCTACCCGAACGAGGACGTGCGGGAGAAGGTGCTGACGAGCGTCGAGCGGATCGTGCGCGCCGAGGCGATGGCCTCCGGCGCGGAGCGCGAACCCGAGATCCACACGCAGCACACCCTGCCCGCCACGATCAACGACGAGGAGGCCACGGCGCGGGTCTCGGCGGCGCTGCGTCGGGCACTCGGGGAGTCGGCCGTCGTCGACCCCGGCATGTTCACCGGCAGCGAGGACGTCTCGTGGTTCGCCCGCGACGCCGAGGTGCCGCTCGTGTTCTGGTTCTGGGGCGGCGTCGACCCCGCCCGGTTCGCCGAGGCCGTCGCCGCGGGCACCGTGGAGAAGGACATCCCCACGAACCACTCGCCGTTCTTCGCGCCGGAGATCCATCCGACGATCGAGGTGGGGGTCACGGCGATGTCCGCCGCCGCCCGCGAGTTCCTCGCCTGACGCGGGTCGGGCTGCTCAGACCTCGACGGTCCCCGGCGCGGGCGGAGGCGGCGGCGCGAGCTGCCGCTGCGGCACGCCATGGGCCTCGCGATGCAGCCGCTCCATGCGGGTGTCGAGTTCGGCAGCGGCATCGGCGGCATCGCTGAGACTGTCGACGAGGTGCGCGGGCACCTGGTTGGAAAACTTGTAGTAGATCTTGTGCTCCAGGCTCGCCCAGAAGTCCATCGCGATGGTGCGGAACTGCACCTCGACCGGCACGGACAGCGCGCCCGTCGAGAGGAAGACGGGGACCTCGATGATGGCGTGCAGGCTCTTGTACCCGTTCGGCTTCGGGTTCGCGATGTAGTCCTTCACCGTGCGGACCGTCACGTCATCCTGCGCGGTCAGCAGATCGAACAGCCGGTAGACGTCCGCGACGAAGCTGCATGTCACCCGCACTCCGGCGATGTCGGTGATCTCGGCACGGATGCGGTCGAAGTCGGGGTCGTCGATGCCCTTCCTGGCGATCTTCTCGACGATGCTGTCCGGCGACTTAAGCCGGCTCTTCACGTGCTCGATGGGGTTGTACGCGTGATCGTGGGTGAACTCGTCGCGGAGGATCGAGATCTTCGTCTCCACCTCGCGCATCCCGAACTCGTACTCGCGGAGGAAGCGCTGCAGCTGGTCGCGGAGCTCCTTCGCCTCGGAGATCAGGTGCTCGTCGACGGGGATCACGCTCATGAGGACGACGTTATCGATCCGTGATCGGAAACCCCTGTGGATTCCGGATGCCGTCAGAGGTCGTAGGCGTCCCGCCGGTGGGCGACGCGGACCACGGTGACGAGCACCCGCTCGTCCACGACCTCGTAGAGCACACGGTAGTCGCCGATCCGCACGCGCCAGGCGTTGTCGAACCCGGCGAGCTTGCGGACGCCGTGCGGACGAGGCTCCCGTTCGAGGTCGGAGATCCCGGCGAGGATGCGCCGACGGAGCTGAGGATCCAGCTTGCGGACCTCCTTCGCCGCTGCGGTCGTGAACTCGACGCGGTACCGCGTCACGGGAGTTCCGCACGGAGGTCATCGAGCGAGACTCGACCCCCGTCGTCCGCCTCCTTCGCCGCTCCGAACTCCGCCGTATCCCGCGCAGCCTCGAGCTCTTCCAGGAGCTCCAGGTCGTCGACGCCGATCACGACCGCGGTGAGCTTGCCGTGACGCGTCACCCCCACCCGCTCCGCCCCGTACGCGACACCGCCGAGAACGTCGGCCAGCTGATCGCGCAGATCCTTCGACGGCACGCTGCGGCTGAGAGTGTTCATATGTACAGAGTACCTCTTATGTACATAATGTGCTCAACTCTTCGCGGTGACGCGGGCGTCCTCGAGGTGCTGGCCGGAGAGAAGACCGGGGAGGCCGCGCCCCTGACGGGTGGTGAACAGCAGCACGACCGCGACGAGGATCAGCACCGAGGAGAGCGCGTCGAACACCCCGCCGAGCATCCCGAGAGCCGTGAGTCCGCCGATGCCGCCCGCCCAGCGCAGCATCCGGGCGAGCGCGGCCGGCAGGGGCGACCCGGTGTAGCGCAGCTGCACGGCGAGGTCTCCCACCGAGCGGCCGGTGACGAGGATGACCACGAGCCACAGCGCACAGGCGACCGCCGTGCTCACCGTGCCGGCGAGGGTGCCGTCGAGAACGGCCTGACGGTCCTGCACGACGTACTCGAGCCAGAGCTGCACCGCGACGCCCCCGGCGAGCACGACGAACCCGTTCGCGAGTCCGTCGCACAGCATCGCCAGCGCGCGGCGACCCCGGGTGACCGGGCGCGGCTCGTCGGCATCCGCCCGCGCCTGCAGGCCGCGCAGCGACCGGGGCACCACGAGAGCGAACACCGAGCCCAGCACGGCTCCGGTCGTGTTCGTCATCAGGTCGCCGACGTCGAAGAAGCGGTAGGCGCACGGGTACAGGCCCCAGACGCCGGTGAGCTGCGTGGTCTCCACGAGCAGCGAGAGCCCGAAGCCGGCGAGGAGCGCGGTCGGGAGGCCGCGGCCGCCCAGCACGCGGAGGAACGCCCCGAGCGGGACGAACAGCAGCACGTTGAACACGAGCTGGAGCAGGGCGGGCTGGCGCAGCGGGTTGCCCGGCGCCGCGAACGCCTTCTGCACGTCGCGCACGACGGACATCGGGTCGGTGATCGCCCCCACGCAGCGGATGGCGTCCGGATCGGGCAGCGGCAGCAGCGTGTACGTCCAGATGGCCCAGAAGTAGACGAGCGCCGCGAGCCAGAGCAGCGTGCGGCCGAGCGAGAGGCGTCCGCGGCGGCGGTAGCTGATCGCGACGAAGGGCACGAAGAGGACGACGCCCGCGGCCAGGCCGATCGCCACGGCGATGACCCCCAGAACGACCTGATCCCCCACTGACGCAAGGATACCGGCAGGCCGTGAGGATTCCGTGAGGGAGCGCCACCGGGCCGTAGGGATTCCGTGAGGATCCCGTGAGGGCGTCCCCGGTCGGCGTAGTGTCGCCGGACGTGTCAGAACAAACGAGGCCGACCCCGGACGCGCCGCCGCGCGCCAAGCGCATCCTGCTCGGCGACCCGCTGACGAGCGCCCAGGTCGACGAGCAGCTCCTCCCCAAGCGCATGGCGCTGCCGATCTTCGCCTCGGACGCGCTGAGCTCGGTGGCCTACGCCCCGCAGGAGCTCGTGATGATCCTGCTCATCGGCGGCCTCACCTTCCTGTCGTTCACCCCGCTCGTCGCCGCGGCCGTCGTCGTGCTGCTGCTCGTGGTGGTGCTCAGCTACCGGCAGCTCATCAAGGCGTACCCCTCCGGCGGCGGCGACTACGAGGTCGCGTCGAAGAACCTCGGCGAGATCCCCGGGGTGATCGTGGCCGCGGCCCTCCTCGTCGACTACGTGCTCACGGTGGCCGTGTCGGTCGCGTCCGGGGTGGACAACATCATCTCGGCGGTGCCGGCGCTCGACCCGCTCCGCGTGGAGCTCGCGGTCGGCTTCGTCGTGCTCATCATCATCGTGAACCTCCGTGGGGTGCGGGAGGCGTCGCTGGTGTTCGCGATCCCCACGTACGTGTTCATCGGCTCGGTCGGCATCATGATCGTCACCGGGCTCGTCCGGACGGCACTCGGCGACGCCCCGATCGCGTCCAGCGCGGAGTTCGCCGTGCAGGCCGAGAGCCTCAGCCAGGCGGCCGTGCTGCTGCTCATCCTCCGGGCGTTCTCCAGCGGCTGCTCCGCGCTGACCGGGGTCGAGGCCGTGTCGAACGGCGTGCCCGCGTTCCGGGCCCCGAAGGTGCGCAACGCCCAGTCGACCCTCGTGCTCATGGGGACCATCGCGATCTGCCTGTTCTCCGGACTCACCGCCCTCGCCCTCATCGCCGGTGTGCACTACGCCGAGAACCCCTGCGACCTCATCGGGTTCGATTGCACGACCCCGCAGCCGAGCCTCATGGCGCAGATCGCCGCGGCGACGTTCGGCGGCGGCAGCATCCCGTTCTTCATCGTGCAGGCGGCCACGGCCTGCGTGCTGCTCCTCGCGGCGAACACCGCCTTCAACGGCTTCCCCCTGCTCGGCGCCGTGCTCGCCCGCGACGGCTACGCCCCGAAGTCGCTGAACACCCGCGGCGATCGGCTCGTGTTCTCCAACGGCATGATCCTCCTCGGGATCGCCGCGATCGCCGTGCTCGTGGTGTTCCAGGCCCGGTTGACGACGCTGATCCAGCTCTACATCATCGGCGTTTTCGTGTCGTTCTCCCTGGGCCAGATCGGCATGGTGCGGCACTGGCGACGGCTGCTCCGAGCACCCGCCCCGCCGAACGGCGACGGCGCCGCGGACCGGCGTTCCGCACGCGTGGGGCTGCTCATCAACTCCGCCGGGGCGACGCTCACGGTGCTCGTACTGGTCATCGTGACGATCACGAAGTTCACGCACGGCGCCTACCTCGTGTTCTTCGCCATCCCGGTGCTCGCGTTCCTCATGATCGGCGTCAAGCGGTACTACCGGGACGTCGAGCACGAGATCGCCATCGACGACACCACCCGCTTCGGCGCCTCCGGCGACGTCGCGATCGTCCTCGTGAACCACCTGCAGAAGCCGGTGATGAAGGCCATCGACTACGCGATCGCCGCCAAGCACGACAAGACCCTCGCCGTGCACGTGGCCGTGTCGCAGGACGACGCCGCGCGCCTGCAGCAGGAGTGGACCGACCACCTCGTGCCGGTGCCGCTCGTGATCGTCGAGTCGCCGTACCGCTCGTTCGCCCAGCCCGTGACCCAGTTCATCCGGCAGTACCGCGAGAAGCACGGCTCCTCCGTCGTCACGGTCTACCTGCCGCAGTACATCGTGGGGCACTGGTGGGAGAACTTCCTGCACAACCGGCGCGCCCGCCGCCTCGCGAACCAGCTCATGCTCGTGCACGGGGTGTCGATCACCCTGGTGCCGTGGCTGCTCGATTCGTCCGAGCTCATCTACGGCCGGCGCTCGCGTCCGCTGCCCGGGCAGGAGCGGGCGGGGCGGCCGGTCGTGGTGTCCGGGCGCCGGGCACACCGCCCCGCCGGGCCGCCGTCCGAGTCCTGACGGCGGCGGTCAGGAGCCGGCGAGGACCGCGCCGAGGATCGTCGCGGCCTCGGGGAAGCGGGACGGGTCGGCGCTCGCGTAGTTGAGCCGCACGTAGGAACCGGACGGCTCTGCGGGGAACCACTCGCTCCCCGGCGCGATGACGAGGCCGCGCGCCGCGCACTCCCGGACGACCGCGGCGGCGTCGGTGCCGTCCGGCAGCCGCAGCCAGAGGTTCAGCCCGCCCACCGGCACGGCCTCCACCAGCGCGGTCGGCGCCTGGGCGGTCAGGCACGACAGCAGGAGGTCGCGCCGCGAGCGCAGCTGCTCCCGGAAGCCGCGGAGGTGTGTGCGCCAGGCGGGCTGGGTCACCACGTCGAGAGCGGCGGCCTGCAGGAGGCCGCTGACGTACATCGACTCCGCGGCACGATCGGCGAGGATGCGATCCCTGGCGGGACCGCGCGCGATCACCGCCGCCACCCGCAGGGACGGCGACACGCTCTTCGTCAGCGAGCGCAGGTACACCACATGGCCGTCGTGGTCGGAGGCGGCCACGGGGCGCGGGTCGGCGTCGATGCCGAGGTCGTGCGCCCAGTCGTCCTCGATGAGGAAGGCGCCGTGGCGACGGACCGCGTCGAGCACGGCCTCCCCCGTCGCCGCCGGCCACTGCGCGCCGGTGGGGTTCGCGAACGTGGGCTGCGCGTAGAACGCGCGGGCTCCGGTCTCGGCGAGCGCCCTGTCGACCGCGTCCGGATCCGGACCCTGCGGCCCGGAGGGGACGGGAACGAGCACGACCCCCGCCTGCTCCGCCGCGAGCAGGGCGCCCCAGTAGGTCGGCGACTCGATGAGCAGCGGCCGGCCGACGCCGACGACCGCCCGGAAGATCGAGCTCAGTCCGCTCTGACTCCCGGAGATGACGACGGCGTCGCGGGCGGTCGGAACCGTGATCCCCGCCGGGGCCGCCGCGGCCAGCTCCGCCGCGAACCACTCCTGCAGCCCGGGCTCGCCGGCCGCGGGCGAGCGGGTGAGGGCGGACGCGGTCCGGGAGGCGCGGACGAGGGCCTGGCGCACGAGCCGCTCGGGGAGGAGATCCGGAGCCGGATACCCGGAGTGCAGCCCGATCGCGTCCGGCGAGGTCGGGCGCTGCGCCGAGGAGAGGCCGTCCAGGCGTACGGCGGCTGCCCCCAGCGCTCCGGACTGCCAGCCGTAGTCCGCCGGCAGGACCGTGCGCGCGGCGCGGACGAACGTGCCGACGCCGGGTCGCGCGTCGACGAGCCCGAGGCGGACGAGCTGCTGCACGGCCTTCTGCACGGTCACCGGGCTCGCGGCGTATTCGGCCGTCAGCGCGCGGTTGGAGGGGAGGCGGGCGCCGGGGGCGGCCATAGCGATCCACGCCCGGAGGCCGGCCACGATCCGCGCGGTGCTATCCTGACTCATGAAAGAACACAGTAGCGTTATCCGTCCGAACGGAACACTGCTATCCCGCGCCGCCGGTCCCGGTTGGGGGCTGCTGGGCGTCGTCGCCTTCTCGTTCACGCTCCCGTTCACGCGGATCGCCCTCGGCGGCGGACTCTCGCCGCTGTTCATCGGCTCCGCCCGCGCGGTCGTCGCCGCCGCGCTCGCCGCGGTCGTCCTCCTCACCACCCGTCAGCAGCCGCCGAGCCCGGTCCAGTGGGCCCGTCTGGCGGTCGTCGCGCTCGGTGTGGTCGCCGGCTTCCCGCTGCTGACCTCGTTCGCCATGACCACGACGCCGGCGAGCCACGGCGCGGTCGTGATCGGCCTCCTCCCCGCCGCGACCGCCGTGGCCGTCGTGATCCGCACCCGCGAGCGCCCGTCCGCCTCGTTCTGGGTGTTCGCGCTTCTCGGGTCCGCGGCGGCCCTCGTCTTCGCGACGGTGCAGAACGGCACGCCCGGCGCCCTCCGCCCCGCCGACCTCCAGCTGTTCGGCGCCGTGATCGCGGCGGCCGTCGGCTACGCGGAGGGCGGCCTGCTCGCGCGCGAGCTCGGCGCCTGGCAGACGATCTCCTGGGCCCTGGTGCTCGCAGCTCCCGTCATGCTCGCGGTGGCCGTGGCCGCCGGGCTCGCCGCCCCGCCCGTCGCCAGCCCGACCGCGTGGCTCGCGTTCGCCTACCTGGCCGCGGTCAGCATGTTCCTCGGATTCTTCGCCTGGTACCGCGGCCTCGCCATCGGCCCGATGGCGCAGGTGAGTCAGATCCAGCTCGTCCAGCCCGTCATGGGCATCACCTGGGCCGCCTTCCTCTTCCATGAGGACGTCGGTGGGGCCACGGTGCTCGGCGGGCTCGCCGTTGTCGTGTGCGCCGGGCTCGCCGTGCGCACCCGCAGTTCTCCTCCCACCCCCACCCACACCCGACAGGAGGCGCCATGCGTCACACCCCCCGCTACCTCATGACCGACCCCGACGAGGTGAAGCGCCTCATCCGCGCCCACCCGTGGGCGACGTTCGTCTCACCGGCCTCCGCCGGCCTCGTCGCCTCGCACTACCCGGTGCTGCTCGAGGAGGACGAGGACGACATCGTGCTCGTGAGCCACTTCGGGCGTCCGGACGACGAGCTCCACGAACTCGGTCGACACGAGATCCTGGTGATCATCCAGGGGCCGCACGACTACGTGTCCTCGAGCCTCTATGCGCCGGGGGACCTCGTGCCGACCTGGAACCATGTCACCGCGCACCTCTCCGGCACACCCGAGATCCTCACCGCGGAGGAGAACTACGCCATGCTCACCCGGCTCACCGACCACTTCGAGAGTGGGCAGCCGCACGGGCGGAGCCTCGCGGAGGACGAGGCGGGCACCCGACGAGCCGCGAAGGGCACGGTGGGCCTGCGGCTCCGGGTCACTCGGTTCGATGCGCGTGCCAAGCTCAGCCAGAACAAGGCCCCCGAGGTGCGGGAGCGCATCGCCGCCCGGTTCGACGCGGTCCACCCCGCCCTGGCCGCCGAGATGCGCCGCGTCTGACCCCCGTTCGAATCGCGCACTGTGCTCCATCTCGGCCGGATGTGCAGCACAGTGCGCGATTCGAAAGGGGTCAGGAGGCTGCCAGGGCCAGCGTGGCGAGGACTACGGTGGGCACCGCGGCGACGGCCCCCCAGAGCGCGAAGCGGCCCCAGCGGATCTCGACCCCGAGCGCCGTCACGCGATGGTGCCAGAGGAGTGTCGCGAGCGAGGCCCACGGCGTGATGAGCGGACCCAGGTTCACGCCGATCAGCAACGCCATCAGGGCGACCGGGTCCCCTGCGGCGGGTTCGAGCACGAGGTAGGCCGGGAGGTTGTTGATCGCGTTCGCACTCACAGCCCCGAGCGCCGCGAGCCGGAACAGGTCGCCGAGAGAGTCGCCGTTCGCGGTCGGTGACGTCAGGAAGTCGAGCAGCCCCTGCGCGTGCGCGGTCTCGACCAGGACGAACAACGACGCGGCGAGCGCGAGCGCCTGCCACGGGACGAGCGACAGTCGCAGAGCGTGGCGGCGGCGGACGGCGAACAGCGCGATCAACGCGAGAGCCGCGACCGTGGCGGGGATCCACACGTCGGGGGTCAGCGCGAGCAGCGGCATCAGCACGACGAGGATGCCGGTGGCGCTCCAGAACAGCGTCGGATCGGCGGGCCGCCGGGGCACGGGGGTCTCGTACGTGCCGAAGACCGTGCGTCGATGCAGGACGGTGAGGATCGCGACGGGCACCAGGATCCCCACGAGCGTGGGCGCCCAGCTCAGGGCGATGAACGCCCCGGGGCCTTCCCCCATCGCGGGCGCGGCGAGCAGGTTGGTGAGGTTCGAGACCGGCAGCGCGAGCGACGCGGTGTTGGCGAGCCAGACGGTGGCCAGGGCGAACGGCAGCGGGGAGACGCCGATGCTCTGCGCCAGCACGACCACGACAGGGGTGACGATCACGGCGGTCGTGTCGAGCGAGAGGAACACGGTGCTCACCACGGCGAGCACGACCACCAGCCCCCACAGCACGACCACGCGGCCGCGGCCCCACCGCGCGAGGCGCTGCGAGACGACGTCGAACACCGCCGCGTCGCGGGCGAGCTCGGCGACGATCGTGATCGCGACGACGAACCCCAGCACCGGCGCGATCCGCTCCCCGAGCGCACCGGCGTCCGTGGGCGGAAGGAACCCCGTGAGCACGCACCCGAGCGCGACCACCATGAGCCCGGCGACGATCCCCGTCCCCATCCCGATCCGCATCCGTCTGATTCCCACCTCGTGAGCATAGGGCCGGCGCCCCCTTTCGAATCGCGCACCTGGCTGCATCCGCCGCGGGTTGGGGACCAGGTGCGCGATTCGAAGGCCGTCTCCGTGAGCAACCCGCATGCATCCGGGGAACGGGGCGTAGGGGAAACGTGAGGATCGGCGGATGCGGCCGGGCGGCGCAGTTGGATCGAGGACGTGCTCGACATCATCTACCTCGCGCTGACCCTGGCGCTGTTCGCCCTCGTGTCCCTCATCGCCAAGGCGGTGGACCGCGCATGATCGTCTTCGAGATCCTCGCCGCGGTCCTCGCCGTCGCCGCGGTCGTCTACCTGGTCGTGGCGCTCGTCGCCCCGGAGCGCTTCTGATGGACGCGACGGTCCTGTACGGCGTCCTCCAGATCACGGCCGTCGTGGTCGTGCTCGTGCTCCTCTACCGCCCCCTCGGCGACTACATCGCGCACGTCTACACCTCCGGACGCGACCTGCGCATCGAGCGCGGGCTCTACCGGGTGATCGGCGTCGACCCCCGCTCCGAGCAGACCTGGCGCGCCTACGCCCGCAGCGTCCTGCTCTTCTCGCTCGTCGGCCTCCTGCTCGTCTACGGGCTGCAGCGGCTCCAGGCCTTCCTCCCCGCGTCGCTCGGCCTGCCCGCCGTGCCGGAGGGACTCGCGTTCAACACCGCCGCGTCCTTCGTCGCGAACACCAACTGGCAGTCGTACTCGCCCGAGCAGACCATGGGCTACACGGTGCAGCTCGCGGGCCTCACGGTGCAGAACTTCGTCTCCGCCGCCGTCGGCCTCACCATCGCCATCGCCCTGATCCGCGGTCTCGCGCGCCGTGGCTCCGCGACGATCGGCAACTTCTGGGTCGACCTCACCCGCGGTCTGGGGCGACTGCTGCTCCCGCTCGCCCTGATCGGCGCGGTGGCCCTGCTCGCGGGCGGCGTGATCCAGAACGTGAACGGCTTCACCGACGTCGCCACGGTCTCCGGCGGCACGCAGACGATCCCCGGCGGTCCGGTCGCGTCGCAGGAGGCCATCAAGCTGCTCGGCACCAACGGCGGCGGCTTCTTCAACGCCAACTCCGCCCATCCTTTCGAGAACCCGACCGGATGGACGAACCTCCTCGAGGTGCTGCTGATCCTGGTGATCCCGTTCGCCCTCCCCCGCACGTTCGGCCGACTGGTCGGCGACCACCGGCAGGGGTACGCGATCGTCGCGGTCATGGGCACCCTGTTCCTTGCCTCGCTCGCCGCGCTGTCGGCCCTGGAGCTGGCGGGACGCGGCGCCGCGCCCGAACTCGCCGGGGCTGCGATGGAGGGCAAGGAGCAGCGCTTCGGCATCCTCGGCTCGACCCTCTTCGGCAGCGCGAGCACCCTCACCTCGACCGGGGCCGTGAACTCGATGCACGATTCGTACACCGCGCTCGGCGGCATGATGCCGCTGCTGAACATGATGCTCGGCGAGGTCGCTCCGGGCGGCGTCGGCTCCGGTCTGTACGGAATGCTCGTGCTGGCGATCGTCGCGGTCTTCGTCGGCGGGCTGCTCGTCGGCCGCACCCCGGAGTGGCTCGGGAAGCGCGTCGGCCCGCGGGAGATGACCCTCGCGAGCCTCTACATCCTCGTGGTCCCCGTGCTCGTCCTCGGCGGCACGGCCCTGAGCTTCGCGATCCCCGGCATCCGCGAGGACGTGGAGTCCACGAGCATCCTCAACCCGGGCGTGCACGGCATGAGCGAGGTGCTCTACGCGTTCACCTCCGCCGCGAACAACAACGGCTCCGCGTTCGCCGGGCTCACGGCGAACACCCCGTGGTTCAACACCGCCCTGGGCGTCGCGATGCTGCTCGGGCGCTTCCTCCCGATCGTGCTCGTGCTGGCCCTCGCGGGATCGTTCGCCGCGCAGGAGCGGGTGCCGGCCACGACCGGCACGCTCCCCACCCACCGGCCGCAGTTCGCCGGCCTGCTCCTCACCGTGACCGTCGTCGTGACGGCCCTCACCTACTTCCCCGTGCTCGCACTGGGACCGCTCGCCGAAGGACTCTGACCATGACCCTCCTGACCACCCCTCCCGAACAGCAGGGCGCCCCCGCCGTCTCGGCCCGCCCGCCGCGCTCCTTCGGCGGGGCCCAGCTCGCTCAGGCGCTCCCCGGCGCGCTCCGGAAGCTCAACCCCGCGACGCTCGTGCGCAACCCCGTGATGCTCCTCGTCTGGGTCGGCGCCGCGTTCACGACCGTCCTCGCGATCGCGGAGCCCTTCCTCGGCGGACCCGCCTCCTCCGGCGGCACCCCCGTCCCGGCCGCGTTCACGTGGGGCATCGCGATCTGGCTCTGGCTGACCGTGTTCTTCGCGAACGTCGCGGAGTCGGTCGCCGAGGGGCGGGGCAAGGCCCAGGCCGCGAGCCTGCGGAACACCCGCACGCAGACGATGGCGCGACGGGTGGTGGGCCCTTCGACAAGCTCAGGGACCCAGGAGCGCGAGACGGAGACGGTGTCGTCGGCGGAGCTGCAGCGCGACGACCTCGTGATCGTCTCCGCGGGCGAGCTGATCCCGGGCGACGGCGACATCGTCGCGGGCATCGCCACCGTGGACGAGTCGGCCATCACCGGCGAGAGCGCCCCCGTGGTCCGCGAGTCCGGCGGCGACCGCAGTGCCGTCACCGGCGGCACCCGGGTGCTGTCGGATCAGATCGTCGTGCGTATCACGTCAAAGCCCGGCGAGACGTTCGTCGACCGCATGATCGCGCTCGTCGAGGGGGCGAGCCGGCAGCGCACCCCGAACGAGATCGCCCTGAACATCCTCCTCGCGAGCCTGTCGATCGTGTTCGTCGTCGTCGTCCTCGCACTGAATCCGATCGCCTCGTACGCGGCGTCACCGGTGAGCATCCCGGTCCTCATCGCCCTGCTCGTCTGCCTCATCCCGACCACGATCGGCGCGCTCCTCTCCGCCATCGGCATCGCGGGCATGGACCGACTCGTGCAGCGCAACGTCCTGGCGATGTCGGGGCGGGCGGTGGAGGCCGCGGGCGACGTCACCACGCTGCTCCTCGACAAGACCGGCACCATCACCCACGGCAACCGCCGCGCCCACGCTGTGCTGCCGCTCACCGGAGTGGACGCCGCGGAGCTGCTGCATACCGCCGCCCTGTCCTCCCTCGCCGATCCGACGCCGGAGGGCGCATCGATCGTCGAACTCGCCGCCGCCCGCGGGATCCGGGTCGAGGCCCCGGCGGACGCCGTCGTCGTCCCGTTCACGGCGCAGACGCGCATGAGCGGTCTCGACCTCGCCGACGGCACGCAGATCCGCAAGGGCGCCGCCTCGGCCGTGGCGGCCTGGCTGGGGCAGACCCCCGATGACGAGCTCACGACCCTCACCGACGACATCGCCTCGGGTGGCGGCACGCCCCTCGTCGTCGCGGTGCAGGGCCCTTCGGCAGGCTCAGGGACCCATCGGATCCTCGGGGTCGTGCACCTCAAGGACATCGTCAAGGACGGCCTCCGAGAGCGGTTCGACGAGCTGCGCAGCATGGGCATCCGCACGGTCATGATCACCGGAGACAATCCCCTCACCGCGAAGGCGATCGCGGCCGAGGCCGGCGTCGACGACTACCTCGCCGAGGCCACCCCGGAGGACAAGCTCGACCTCATCCGGCGCGAGCAGGAGGGCGGGCGCCTCGTCGCGATGACCGGGGACGGCACGAACGACGCCCCCGCGCTCGCCCAGGCCGACGTCGGCGTCGCGATGAACACGGGCACCTCGGCGGCCAAGGAGGCCGGCAACATGGTCGACCTCGACTCCGACCCGACCAAGCTCATCGACATCGTCCGCATCGGGAAGCAGCTGCTCATCACCCGCGGCGCGCTGACGACGTTCTCGCTCGCGAACGACATCGCGAAGTACTTCGCCATCATCCCGGCGATGTTCATGGGCGTGTTCCCCGGACTCGCGGCGCTGAACATCATGCAGCTGCACTCGCCGGCCTCGGCGGTCACGAGCGCGATCATCTTCAACGCCATCGTGATCGTGTTCCTCATCCCGCTCGCGCTGCGCGGCGTGACCTACCGGCCGGCGAGCGCCTCGCAGATCCTGCAGCGGAACCTGCTCGTCTACGGCCTCGGCGGCGCCATCGCCCCGTTCGTGGGCATCAAGCTCATCGACCTCCTCGTCAGCCTCCTCCCCGGCTTCTGACCGGGCTCGAAAGGAACGCCATGTCGTCCACCACCCGCACCACGGTGCGCACCGCCGGTGTCGCCGTCCGCGCGATGCTCGTCCTCACCCTCGTCCTCGGCGTCGGGTACACGCTGCTCGTCACCGGCATCGGCCAGCTCCTCCTCCCCGCGCAGGCGAACGGCTCGATGCTTCCCGGCGACCGGGGCAGCGCGCTCATCGGCCAGTCCTTCACGGATGCCGACGGCGAGGCCCTGCCGGAGTACTTCCAGTCCCGCCCCTCGGCGGCGGGCGACGGATACGACGGAGCAGCGTCGAGCGGCAGCAACCTCGGGCCGGAGAATGCCGACCTCGTCGCCGCCATCGCCGAACGGAAGGCCGAGATCGCCGCCAGGGAGGGGGTCGATCCGTCCACGGTGCCCGCGGATGCCGTGACCGCGTCCGGCTCCGGTCTCGACCCGCACATCAGCGTCGCGTACGCCCTGCTGCAGGTGGCGCGGGTGGCGGCCGCCCGCGACCTGCCGGAGGACGAGGTCCGGGCGCTGGTGGAGTCTAGGATTCAAGGGCGGGACCTGGGGTTCCTCGGCGAGGAGCGCATCAACGTCGCGGAGCTGAATCTCGCACTCGACGACCGGGAGGGTGCATGAGCGCAGAGCGGCCGCCGCGCCCCGCGACGGACCGGAACCGCCGCGGACGACTGCGCGTCCTCCTCGGCGCCGCGCCGGGGGTCGGGAAGACCTTCGAGATGCTCGCCGAGGGCCGGAGGCTCCGCGACGAGGGCCGCGACGTGGTCATCGCGATCGTCGAGACCCATGGCCGTGCGGCCACGGCCGCCCTGACCTCCGGGCTGCCCGAGGTGCCGCGACGGGAGGACGCCCACCGCGGGGTGGTCCTCTCCGAGCTCGACCTCGACGCGGTGCTCGCCCTCGGCCCGGAGATCGCGCTCGTGGACGAGTTCGCGCACACGAACGCTCCCGGCTCGCGCAACCCCAAGCGCTGGCAGGACGTCGAGGAGCTGCTGGACGCGGGGATCGACGTCGTCACCACCGTGAACGTGCAGCACATCGAGTCGCTGAACGCGGTCGTGGAGAAGATCACCGGTATCGCCCAGCGCGAGACCATCCCGGACGCGGTCGTCCGCGCCGCCGACGAGATCGAGGTCGTCGACCTGGCGCCGCAGACGCTCCGCGACCGCCTCGCCGCGGGCCTCGTCTACCCCGCGGAGCGCATCGATGCCGCGCTCTCGCACTACTTCCGCCTCGGCAACCTCACCGCCCTGCGGGAGCTCGCCCTGCTGTGGCTCGCCGACGAGGTCGACAGCGCGCTCCGCAGCTACCGCGCCGAACAGGGCATCGCCGGAGCGTGGCAGGCACGCGAGCGCGTGGTCGTCGCCCTCACCGGCGGCCCGGAGGGCGAGACGCTGCTGCGCCGCGGGGCCCGCATCGCCGCCCGGTCCGCCGGCGGGGAGCTGCTCGCCGTGCACGTGACCGCCCAGGACGGGCTGCGCGACGAGACCCCCGGCGCCCTCGCCGCGCAGCGCTCCCTCGTCGAGTCGCTCGGCGGGACCTACCATCAGGTGGTCGGCGACGACATCCCCGCGACGCTCGTCGAGTTCGCCCAGGGCGCCGACGCGACGCAGCTCGTGATCGGCGTGAGCCGCCGCGGCCGCCTCGCCGCCGCGCTCACCGGACCGGGGATCGGCGCCGAGGTCATCCGCCGCTCGGGCGACATCGACGTGCACATCGTGACCCATGCCGCGGCGGGCGGCCGGCTCGCCCTCCCCCGCATCACCGGCGGTGCGCTCGGCTGGCGGCGTCAGGCGCTGGGCTTCGGCGTGGCCCTGGTGTTCGGTCCGCTGCTCTCCTGGCTGATGTTCACGGTCCGCAGCCCGGAGTCGATCACCGCCGAGGTGCTCGCCTACCAGCTCCTCGTCGTGGTGGTCGCCCTCATCGGCGGCATCCGCCCCGCCGTGTTCGCCGCTGTGCTCTCCGGCATCACCCTCGACTTCCTCTTCGTCGCCCCGCTGTTCACGATCACGATCGCGCACCCGTTGCACGTGCTCGCGCTCACCCTCTACGTCATCATCGCGATCCTCGTGAGCCTCATCGTCGACCAGGCCGCCCGCCGGGCCAGGACCGCGCAGCGGGCGACCGCCGAGGCGGAGCTCCTCGCGGCCGTCGCCGGGAACGTGCTCCGCGGCGACAACGCCGTGCTCGCTCTCGTCAGCCGCACCCGGGAGGCGTTCGGTCTGAGCGGCGTGCGGCTGCTCACCCCGTCCGGGGACGTGCTGGCGAGCGACGGCGAGCCCGTGCCGGACGGCCGTGCCACGACCATCCCGGTCGGGGTCGCGTCCGGTGGGGGCCCGCGGGCCGTGCTGGAGCTCAACGGCGAGCCGATCGCCGGTCCGGAGCGCCGTCTGCTCGACGCGATCGTCGCCCAGCTCGCCGCCGCCATCGAGCACACCGACCTGCGAGCCACGGCGCGGGAGGCGGAGGCCCTCGCCGAGACCGATCAGGTGCGCAGCGCCCTGCTCTCCGCCGTCAGTCACGATCTCCGGCGGCCGCTCGCCTCGGCCGTTGCGGCGATCGGCGGGCTCCGGGGCGCGCACGGCCTGTCCGCCGAGGACCGCGCGGAGCTGCTGGAGACCGCGGACGAGAGTCTCGCGAGCCTCTCCACCCTCGTCACCGACCTCCTCGACGTGAGCCGGGTGGAGGCGGGGGTGCTCGCGGTCTCGGCGCAGCGGATCGACGCAGCCGGCCCCGTGCTCGCCGCGGTGGACGAGCTCGGCCTCGGCCCCGCCGACGTCGAGCTCGCGCTCGATCCCGACCTCCCGCCGCTGCACGCCGACCCGGTGCTGCTCCAGCGCGTGCTCGTGAACGTGCTCGCCAACGCCCACCGGCACGCGCCGGCGGGCAGCCGTGTGCTCGTGTCGAGCAGCCGGCTGGGCGATCGGGCGGAGATCCGGATCGTCGACCGCGGCGAGGGGATCGCCCCCGAGCGGCGCGATGCGATCTTCCAGCCGTTCCAGCGCTTCGGCGACACCGACAACACGACCGGGCTGGGGCTCGGGCTCGCCCTCTCCCGCGGATTCACCGAGGGCATGGGCGGTAGCCTGACACCGGAGGACACCCCCGGGGGCGGACTCACCATGGTCATCTCCCTGCCGCTCGCCGCAGGGACCGCCGACACGGAGGGCACGGAGTGAAGCTCCTCATCGCCGACGACGACCCCCAGATGGTGCGGGCGCTGCGGATCACCCTCGCGGCCCACGGCTACGAGGTCGTCGTGGCCGCCGACGGCGCCGCCGCGATCGCCGCCGCGGCGCAGACTCACCCCGACCTCATCATGCTCGACCTCGGCATGCCCCGGCTCGACGGCATCGAGGTGATCCAGGCCCTCCGCGGCTGGACGAGCGTGCCCATCATCGTCGTGTCGGGGCGGACGGGCTCGGCCGACAAGGTCGAGGCGCTGGATGCCGGGGCGGACGACTTCGTCACGAAGCCCTTCCAGGTGGACGAGCTGCTGGCCCGGCTCCGGGCGCTCTCCCGCCGCGCGGTCGCCGCGAACGGGGAGTCCGTGGTCGCGTTCGGGGATGTCGTCGTCGACCTCGCGACGAAGACCGTGACCCGTGCCGGCACCCGTGTGCACCTCACGCCGACCGAGTGGCGGATGCTGGAGCACCTCGCGCGGCACCCGGGCGCGCTGGTGACCCGGCAGGACCTCCTCAAGGAGATCTGGGGCAGCGCGCAGGTGTCCGACTCCGGCTACCTCCGGCTGTACATGTCGCAGCTCCGCAAGAAGCTGGAGCAGGAGCCCTCGGTGCCCGTGCACCTGCTGACCGAATCGGGGATGGGCTACCGACTGGTGCTCTAGCGGCCGAGCGGCGCGCGGTCGTGCGTGCCGGCGCGGCGCCGCCGGCGGAGGACGGCCACGACGCCGACGACGACGAGCAGGACGGCGACGATGATCGCGGTGACGGCGGTGGGCGTGCTCTCCGGCTCGCCCGTGAGACGCCCGATCGCGAGCCAGCTCAGCCCCCAGGCCGTTGCCAGCGCCGGGGCGAGGCGGCCGGTGAACCAGGCCGATGCCGCGCCGATCACCAGCACGACGACGAGCACGGCGACGGCCCAGGCGTCAGGGGCATCCACCCCGATCTCCGGGACGGTCTGCGTGAGCCAGGCGGCGGTGTTGGCGACCGTCGCGATCGTGACCCAGCCGAAGTGCAGGCCGTTCGCCCCGTCGGTGAGGAGGCGGTCGGCGAGGGAGCGGGCGGGGAACCGGCCGAGGAGCACGATGATGCGCGCGAGCGTCGCGAGCAGCAGCGCGATCACGAGCACGGTGAGCCACAGCGTCAGGTACCGCGCGGTCATCAGCCAGAGGCCGTTGAGGACCATCGAGAGGGCGATCCAGCCGCCGACCGCCTGCTGACGCTCGTCCTGGCGCTGGGCGGGGAGGGCCTGCCACACGGTGCAGGCGAGGAGTCCCACGTAGATGAGCGACCAGATCGAGAAGGCCGGCCCGGCCGGGGCGAGGTACGAGCCCTGCGCCGAGAGCGCCCCGTTCTGGAGCTCGTCGACGGAGTCCCCGCCGAATGCTCCGGCGCCGATGGCCGCGGCGATCAGCATGAACACGGCGGCGGCGATCACGAGGCTCTGGCGGGCGATGCCCTTCGTCGAGGTCTCCATGCCCGCACCCTACGCGGGGCGGGCGCGGAAGGCAGTGGCCTTGACAGGACCTCGCGGTTTCGCTAACCAAGTTAGCGAATGGGCATCAGGCCGGGGCGAGGGCGGCGTCGATCAGGACCTCGGCGGCGCGGCGTGCGTGCACGGCGGCCTCCGGGTCGGCGCCGATGGCCGCGGTGCTCTGCGCGCCCTCCGCGAGGAGAGAGAGCTGGGCGGCCAGACCCGCCGGGGCACCGGTGGCCGCGACGAGCTCCGCCATGTACTGCTGGAACGAGGCCTTGTGCGCGCGGACGATCGCGGCGACCTCGGGACTCGTCCCCCCGAGCTCGCCGAACGCGTTGATGAAGGCGCAGCCCCGGAACCCGTCGCTGCAGAACCAGTCCTCCAGGTAGCCGTAGACCGCGAGGAGGCGGGCGCGCGGGTCGTCGCCGCTCTGCGCCACGGCCGCCGTGAGCCCCTGCTCCCACTCGGCGTGCTTCCGGGTGAGCACCGCCGCGACGATGTCGGTCTTCGCCGGGAACAGCGAGTACACGCGCCGCAGCGACACCCCGGCGGCAGCCCGCAGCTCGTCCATGCCGACCGCCGCGTAGCCCTTGCGGTAGTACAGCTCCTCCGCGGCGGAGAGGATGCGTTCGCGGGCCTCGTCTTCGGTCATGTCCAGAAGTCTACTTGACACGAGAACGAACGTTCTCTAGATTGATCACATCAGGCGAGAACGATCGTTCTCACCGGCACCGAAAGGAACACATCATGGGTTACGTCACCGTCGGCACCGAGAACACCACCCCGATCGAGCTCTACTACGAAGACCAGGGCAGCGGCCAGCCCGTCGTCCTGATCCACGGCTATCCGCTCAACGGCCACAGCTGGGAGCGCCAGACCCGCGAGCTCCTCGCCCAGGGGTACCGCGTCATCACCTACGACCGCCGCGGCTTCGGGCAGTCCTCCAAGGTCGGCTCCGGCTACGACTACGACACCTTCGCCGCCGACCTGAACACGGTGCTCGAGACCCTCGACCTCCGCGACGTCGTGCTCGTCGGGTTCTCCATGGGCACCGGGGAGCTCGCCCGCTACGTCGGCCGCTACGGCCACGAGCGCGTCGCGAAGCTCGCCTTCCTCGCGTCGCTCGAGCCCTTCCTCGTGCAGCGCGACGACAACCCGGAAGGCGTGCCGCAGGAGGTCTTCGACGGGATCGAGGCCGCCGCCAAGGGCGACCGCTACGCCTGGTTCACCCAGTTCTACACGGACTTCTACAACCTCGACGAGAACCTCGGCACGCGCATCAGCCAGCAGGTCGTCGACGCGAACTGGAACCTCTCCGTCACCAGCGCCCCGGTCGCCGCGTACGCCGTGGTCCCGACCTGGATCGAGGACTTCCGCGACGACGTGAAGGCCGTGGCCGCCGCCGGCAAGCCCACCCTGATCCTGCACGGCACGAAGGACAACATCCTGCCGATCGACGCGACCGCCCGCCGCTTCCGCCAGGCCGTCCCTGAGGCCGAGTACGTCGAGGTCGAGGGCGCCCCGCACGGCCTCCTCTGGACCCACGCCGACGAGGTCAACGCCGCGCTGACGCAGTTCCTGGCCCGGTAACCCCGTTCGAATCGCCTGAATGGCCCCATTTCCTCCGGGAATGGGGCCATTTGCGCGATTCGAAGCGGGTCAGCGGGAGCGCCAGAGCAGCCAGACGAAGTACGGGGCGCCGATCAGCGCGACCACCAGGCCCGCCGGAAGCTGCGCGGGGGCGATCACCGTCCGGCCGATGGTGTCCGCGATGCCGACGAGCAGCCCGCCGAGGAGCACCGCCGTCGGGATCACCCGCGAGTGCCGTGCGCCCACCAGTGCCCGCGCGGCATGCGGCGCCACCAGCCCCACGAAGCCGATGACCCCGATCGCCGTCACGCTCAGCGCCGCCAGGACGGCCGCCACCAGCAGCAGCGTCAACCGGACGGGCTCCAGCCGGATGCCGACCAGTCGCGGGGTGTCCTCATCGAGCGACAGCACGTCGAGCTCTCGGCGACTCATCACCACGAACGGCACCGCGATCACGAGGACGATCGCCAGCGGGACGACCTGCTCCCACACCCGCCCGTAGGTCGTGCCGGAGAGCCAGGTGTAGATCTTCGGGGTGTCCCACGGGTTCGACCGCAGCAGGAGGAAGGTCGTGAGGGAGACCGTGAAGTACGAGACCCCGATGCCGATCAGCAGGAACCGGTCCGCGTTCAGACCTCCCCGCCACGACAGCAGGTAGACGAGGGCGAAGGCGAGCAGCGAGCCCGTGACGGCTCCCGCGATCATCCCGCCCGTCGACGACGTGATGCTCGTGATCACCAGCACCGCGCCGAGCCCGCCGCCGCCGGTGACGCCGAGGATGCCCGGGTCGGCGAGCGGGTTGCGGCTCACCCCCTGGATCACGGCGCCGGAGAGCGCGAGCGCGGCGCCGGCGACCACGGCGGCCACGATCCGCGGCGCGCGCTCGTCGAGGGCGAAGGCGATGGGCGCGGGAGCCTGGCCCTGCAGCCACAGCGCGATGTCGCCGGTGAGCAGCCAGGTGTGCCCGGCGAGCAGTCCGAGCAGCAGCACCCCGACCACGCCGAGGGCGACGAGGGCGAGGGTGATCCGGAAGCGCAGGCGGCTGCGGACGCCGAAGCGCACCCGCGGAGGCTCGCGCGTGGGACCGGCGTCGCGGAGGCGTCGGGCCATGAGCACGAGCACGATCGCGCCGAGCAGCGTCGTCGCGACGCCGGTCGGGATGAGGATCGCGGCCTCCGCGCCGATCACCGCGCGCAGGAGGGCGTCGGAGAGGATGACGACGAGGGCGCCGAGGAGCCCCGACGCGGGGATCAGCAGCACATGGCGGTTCAGGCTCGGCACCACCCGCGTCAGCAGCCGCGCGAGCACCGGCGCGCACAGCCCCACGAATCCCATCGGCCCGGCGAGCGTCACCGCGACCGCCGTGAGGGTGACCGCGAGGAGGATCCCGATGGTCCTCGTCGACCGGATCGGCACGCCGAGCGACGAGGCCGTGTCGTCCCCCAGGGTGAGGATGTCGAGGCGCCGCGCGAGCAGGAGCGCGAGCACCGTGACGACCACGACGACCGGCGCCGCCCGGAGGAACGCGGTGAGTCCGAGCTGCGACAGGCTCCCGCTCCCCCAGGCGAGCAGTCCCTTGGTCTCCTCATCGAACAGGATGAGCAGCGTCGAGGTCGCGGCCTGGAAGGCGAGCGCCAGCGCGGTGCCGGCGAGGATGATGCGGGTCGTGGACGACCCCGCCCCGCCGGCGAGCCCGAGCACGATGCCCGCGGCGACGATGCCACCCGCGAACGCCACCGCCCCGGAGGCCCACACCGGCACGGCGATCCCGAATGCGGCGAGCGCCGTGACGGCGAGATAGGCCCCGGCGGTCACGCCCAGCGTGTCCGGCGACGCAAGGGCATTGCGGGCGAGGGACTGCAGCAGGATGCCGGCGACCCCGAGGGCCACGCCCACCGCGACACCGGCGGCGAGCCGCGGCACCCGCGAGCCCCAGAGGACGTCGGTGTCGGCGAACACCGCGCCGCTCGTGCCCTGGGTGAGGTGCCAGCAGGCGACCGCGACCAGCACGACGGCGAGAGCGACGAGCACACCGACGCCCGTCCACACCGCGGGCTTCCGACCCTCCTCCCCGACGGGGACGGCGGACGCCGGGGCGCCGGGCTCCGCGGTCGCCGTCGTGTCGTCGAGGCGGAGGGTCTCCGTCACTTCGAGAGCACCTCGAGGTAGCCGTCGATGATCTGCGCGGTCGAGCGCGGGCCGCCGAAGGTCCAGATGCCGGCCGGGAACGCGGTCAGGCGGTCCTCCGCCACCGCGGGGAGCGAGGTCCAGGCGGGGTTGTCCGCGAGGGCGTCGACGAAGCTCTCGGAGTCCGGGTCCGCGGTGCCGGTGTAGAACAGGTTCGCGCCGCCGACCGTCGTCATGCCCTCGACATCGGTCTGTCCGAGGCCGTACACGGGGTCGACCTCGCCGGTCCAGGCGTTCGTCAGCCCGAGCTCCTCGCCCACCTCGCCGACGAGCGAGCCCTGGCCGAACGGACGCAGCGCCACGTTGCCGCCGTCGACCCAGCCGTCGAAGAACACGAAGTCGGTCGTGGCGAGGTCGCGGTCGGCGAGCTCGGCCTTCGCGGTGTCGAGGTGGTCCTGGAACTCCTCGGTGACGACGTCGGCCCGCTCCTCGCGGCCGGTGACCTGCGCGATGAGGTCGAAGGTGTTCAGCATCTTGGCGATCGGGTCCTTCGCATCGGCGCCGATCGTCGCGAGCACGGGCACGTCGTAAGCCTCGAGCTGCGCGACGATGGGGTCGTCCGCGGCGTTGACCTCGACGATCACGAGGTCGGGATCGGTGCCGAACAGCGTCTCCAGGTTCGGCTCCTGACGGGTGCCCACGTCCACGACGCCTTCCGGCAGCTCCTCCGCCGTGACCCAGGTGCTGTACCCCTCGGCGTCGGCCACCGCGACCGGCGTCACGCACAGCGACAGGGCGTCCTCAATCTGCTGCCACTCGAGCACCGCGATCCGCTCGGCCGGCTTGTCGAGCTCCACCGTGCGGCCGAGATCGTCGGTGACGGAGACCGCCCCGGTCGAGGTGCTCGTGGTGTCGTCCGTGCAGCCCGCGCTCGTCGAGGTCGGGGCGTCGGACCCCTCGGCGGACGGCGTCTGCGTGGTGCCGCAGCCGGCGAGCGCGAGGGTGAGGGCGCCGCCGAGGGCGAGCACGGCGAGGGGGGTCTTCTTCATCGGTGGTTCCTTCAGGGGTCGGGATCAGGAGGCGGAGGGGGCGCGGAGGCGACCGTGGTGGCGGCCGCGCGGACGCACCCGCACCAGGCCGGTCTCCTCGTCGAGGGCGGTGTCGATGCGCAGTCCGTACACGTGCGACAGGTTCTCGCCGGTGAGCACCGCGGCGGGAGCCCCCGCCGCGTGGACCCGGCCGCGGTGCATCAGCACGACGTCGTCGGCGACCGAGGCGGCGTGGTCGAGGTCGTGCAGCACGACGCCGAGCGCGGTGCCGTGGTCGTCGGCGAGCTCCCGCACCAGATCGAGGGTCTCCACCTGGTAGCGCAGGTCGAGGTGGTTGGTCGGCTCGTCGAGCAGCAGCACCCCGGTGTCCTGGGCGAGTGCGGTCGCCAGCCAGACGCGCTGCAGCTCGCCGCCGGAGAGCTGGTCGACCGGACGGGCGGCCATCGCGGACAGGCCGGTGAGGGCGAGGGCGCGCGCCACGGCGGCACGGTCGGCGTCGCTCACGCCGGAGAACCGCCCGCGGTGCGGATGGCGGCCGTAGGCGACCACGTCGGCGACCTCGATCCCGGAGGGGTGCGGCCGGGACTGCGACAGCATCGCGACGGTCTTCGCGAACTCCTTGGCGGAGAGGGTGGCGGCGTCGCGCGACTCCGCGCCGCCGACGCTCACGGTCCCCGCCTCGATGCGGTGCAGCCGCGCGAGCGCGCGGAGGACGGTCGACTTGCCGCTGCCGTTCGGTCCGATCAGCGCGGTCACCCGGCCCGGCGCGAGGCGCAGGGAGACGTCGTGCACGACCCGGGTGCGGCCGTAGCCGAGGACGAGGGATTCCCCCGCGAGGCTGTGGCGATCGATGGCGTCGGTCATCTCAGCCCCGCATCGCGACGCCGCGGCGCCAGTAGCCCATGAACGCGACCTGCGCGCGGTCGATCCCGAGGTCCTTCACGAGGTGCCGACGCAGCGTCGTCACGACACCGCTCTCGCCCGCGATCCAGAAGTAGCGGCCGGCCGCGTCGTCGGGCGCGATCTCCTCTCCCAGGCTCGAGTACTCCGGGGTCTCCCAGAGGAGGTCCTCCCCCTCGATGTCGGTGACGCGGATCTCGTCCCCGGCATCGTCGTCGCCCAGGTGCTCGAGCACCGCGGGGATGAGGCGGAACCCGTGCGGCTCGCCGGCGTCGCGCGGCAGCCAGTGCACGTCCACCCCCGCCGGAACGTCGATCGCGAGGACGTCCGCGGGCGACGGCACCTCGATGAACGCCGTGCCGCGGAGGTCGCGCGGGGCGTCCTCCAGGATGCGGGCGATGGCGGGGGCCGCGGTCTCATCCCCGACGAGGACCACCGAGGTCGCCGCCCCCGGGGCGTACTCCGCGCCGCCGTGCGCGACGACGCCCCGACGCGGGCCGACCAGCCACAGCTCCTGGCCCACCGCGGCCGTGCTCGCCCACCGAGAGGCCGGACCGGTGAGCCCCGGCTCCAGGTGCAGCACGAAGTCGATGTCGACCTCGGTGCGGCCGTCGTCGTCGACCCGCAGCTCGCGCACGGAGTAGGTGCGCATCGAGCCGCGCTCCTCCTCCGGGACGGACAGGTACGAGCCCCACCAGTCGTACGTCGACCGGTCGATCTCCGCGAGAACGCCGGACGCGGGCGGGAAGACGAGCTTGACCCGGCTGTCGTACACCTCCCCTGGCGTGCCCAGCTCGCTGAGCTCCTCGCCGCCGAGCGTCACCCGCACGAACGACGGGGAGACGCGGGAGACGGCGCGCACCTCGGCGCGGGTGAGGATGTAGGTCGGGCGCTCGGTCGTGGTGGATTCAGCGGACATGATGCCTTCCGATGGGGGTGACCATCGGCTTGCCGGAGACCGGGTCGATGGTGATCTGGTTGGGGAGGCCGAAGACCTCCTGCACGAGCTCGGCGGTGACGACGTCTTGCGGGGCGCCGATCGCGTGCACGCGGCCGTTCTTCATGGCGACCAGCTCGTCGGCGTAGCGCGCGGCGAGGTTGAGGTCGTGCAGCACCATGACGATCGTGGTGCCGCGGGCCACGCTGAGGTCGGTGAGCAGGTCGAGCACCTCGACCTGGTGGGCGACGTCGAGGAAGGTCGTCGGCTCGTCCAGCAGCAGGATGTCGGTCTCCTGCGCGAGGGCCATCGCGATCCAGACCCGCTGCCGCTGACCGCCGGAGAGCTCGTCCACGCTGCGGTCGGCGAGGTCGCTGATGCCGGTCGCGTCCAGGGCGTCGGCGACGACCTCGTAGTCGTGCGCACTCCACCGCGACAGGGCCCGCTGGTGGGGGTGACGCCCGCGACCGACGAGGTCGGCGACGGCGATGCCCTCGGGGGCCACGGGCGACTGGGGCAGGAGGCCGAGGATGCGCGCGACCTCCTTCGTGGGCCGGGCATGGATCGACTTCCCGTCGAGCACGACCTCCCCGTCCCCCGGGGACAGCAGCCGGGCGAGGGCGCGCAGCAGCGTCGATTTGCCGCAGCCGTTCGCGCCGACGATCGTGGTGATCTTCCCCGGCGCGATCTGCAGGTCGAGGCCCTCGACGACGGTGCGGTCGCCGTACGAGAGGGTGACCCCCTCGGCGGACAGGCGGTGGGCGGCGGTCACAGCGAGCCTCCGGTGCGGTTGGTGCGGATGAGCAGATAGATGAGGTACGGCGCGCCGACGACGCCGGTGACCACGCCGACCGGGTAGCGCGCGCCGAGCGCGAACTGGGCGATGAGGTCGCCGCCGAGCACGAGCACCGCCCCGACGAGGCCGCTGGGCAGCAGCAGCGTGGCGCCGGGACCGGTGAGCCGCGCGGCGATGGGTCCGGCCATGAACGCGACGAACGCGATCGGCCCGGTGGCGGCGGTCGCGAAGGCGAGGAGGGCCACGGCGCCGAGGATGAAGACGAGGCGCGTGGCGGTGACCCGCACGCCGAGCCCCGCGGCGGAGTCGTCGCCGAGCTGGAGCGTGCCCAGCGCCCGCCCCTGCGAGAGCAGCAGCGGCACGAGGATCGCGGCGGCGATCGCCATCGGCAGCACCCGCTCCCAGGACGCGTTGTTGAGGCTGCCGGTGAGCCACTGCATCGCGGTCTGGATGTCCCAGTTCGCGGCCCGGGACAGCAGGTAGGAGATGACGCTCTGCAGCATCGCCGCGACGCCGATCCCGATGAGGATGAGGCGGGTGCCCGCGAAGCCGCCCTTGATGGCGAGGAGGTAGATCGCCAGCGCCGTCACGAGGGCGCCGACGAGCGCGAGGAGCGAGACGGCAGGGCCGTTGAGCGAGAGCACGACGATGCCGAACACCGCGGCGGCGCCGGCGCCGTTCGAGATGCCGATGATGTCCGGCGAGGCGAGCGGGTTGCGCAGCATGGTCTGGAAGGTGACGCCCGCCATGCCGAACGCGAGGCCCGTGAGGATCGCGAGGACGGCCCGCGGCAGGCGCAGGTCGCCCACGGTGAACGACGCACCGGGCACCGTCTCGCCGAGGATCACGCGGATGACCTCGTCGAGCGGGTAGAACGTGTTGCCGACCATGAGCGCCACGACGAACAGCACGATCACGACGACCCCGAGGGCGAGCGTGACCACGGCATGACGGCGGTGACGTGCCCGGCGGCCGGCGATGATGCGCGCGGTGCGGGCGGCGGCGGACTCGTCGCCGCGGACGAGGGTGTGCTCGGTCGTGCTCACAGCTCCCGCACCTTCTGTCGGCGGACGATCCAGATGAAGAACGGCGCCCCGATGATCGCGGTGATGATGCCGACCTGGATCTCCTCGGACGACGGCGAGATCACGCGGCCGACGATGTCGCTCGCGGTGAGCAGCGCCGCGCCGGCGAGGGCCGAGAAGGGCAGCAGCCAGCGGTGGTCGGTACCGACGAGCATCCGGCACATGTGCGGGACGATGAGCCCGACGAACCCGATCGGTCCCGCGATGGCCGTCGCCGCGCCGGCGAGGATGACCGCGCCGAGGGCCGACAGCATCCGGGTGCGCAGCACGTGCTCGCCGAGGCCCTTGGCCATGTCGTCGCCGAGCGCGAGGGAGTTCATGCCCCGGGCGCACAGGAAGCAGATGAGGGCGCCGACCGCGAGGACGGGCGCGGTGATCGCGATCCGGGGCCACTCCGCCCCGCCGACGCCGCCGATCTGCCACGACTGGAACGTCTGCAGCAGGTCGACCCGCGGCAGCATGACCGCGCTGATGAGCGAGGCGAACGCGGCGGAGGTCGCCGCCCCCGCGAGGGCCAGCTTGAGCGGGGTGGCTCCGCCGCGACCGAGGGAGCCGACGGTGTACACGAAGACGGCGGCGGCCGCGGCGCCGACGATCGCGAAGGCCATCTGCCCGTAGGGGTTGCTGAGTCCGAAGAACGCGATGCCGAGGACGACCGCGAAGGAGGCGCCGTTCGAGACCCCCAGGATGCCGGGGTCGGCCACGGGGTTGCGCGTGACGGCCTGCATGGTCGCCCCGGCGAGGGCGAGGGCTGCCCCCACGAGGAGCGCGAGCACCGTGCGGGGGATGCGCTTGACGACCGCGGCCTGGGCGATCGTATCGGTCTGGCCGGAGAGCGCCGCGACGATGTCGTCGAGGGTGACCGCGCGCACTCCGAACGACACCGAGAGCACGACGAGCACGAGGATCACTCCGACCCCGGCGAGCAGCCAGAGGGTGCGCACCACCGTCGGACGCCGCAGGGTGGCGGCGTCCGACGCGAGGACGGGTGCTGAGATCACGACGACTCTCCGCTGGGGGGCGGACGCGGAGCTTACTTCGCGAGCGGCGCGGCGAGGATGGCCAGGTAGTCCTCGAGACCCCACGGGATCGACAGCGCCGACGGGTTCGCCGATGCGGCGATGGGCGTGGCGTCCGGGAGGATCGCGACGCGGCCCTCCGCGATGGCGGGGATCTTCGACAGCAGCGGGTCGGCCTGCAGCGTGGCCAGGGTGGAGTCGTCGCCGTAGGTCACCAGCACGTCCACGTCGTCGAACTTCTGCGCCTCCTCGGCGCTCACCTGCAGGTAGAACTGGTCGCTGTCCGCGTTCTCCTCGACGATCGCGGGGAGCGGCAGGCCGAGGTCGTGCAGGTACCCGGGGCGCGTGTCGGCCGCGGTGTAGTAGCCGATCTGGCTGAGGTCGCTCGGGTCGAAGTAGGCGAAGAGCACCTTCTTGCCCTCGAGTGCACTGTTGGCCGCGAGGGCGGCGTCGGCGTCGGCGTGCAGGTCCTCGATCAGGGCCTCGCCCTCGGCCTCGAGCCCTAGGGCCTTGGCGTTCATCTCGACCATGTCGTCGACGGAGGTGCCCCACGCGACGTCAGGGTAGGCGACGACCGGGGCGATCTTGGAGAGCGTGTCGTACTCCTCCTGCGTGAGGCCGGAGTAGGCGGCGAGGATCACGTCGGGAGCGGTGTCGGCCACGGCCTCGTAGTCGATGCCGTCGGTCTCGTCGAAGAGCACCGGGGTCTCGCCGCCGAGCTCGTCGAGCTTCTCCTCGACCCAGGGGAGGATGCCGTTGTCGTCGTCGTCGCCCCAGGTGGCCTTGCTCATGCCGACCGGGACGATGCCGAGGGCCAGCGGCACCTCGTGGTTCGCCCACGCGATCGTCGCCACGCGCTCGGGCTTCTCGTCGATGGTCGTCTCGCCGTAGACGTGCTCGATGGTGACGGGGAACGCGTCGTCGGAGGCCGGGTTGCCGCCGGTGGTCGCGGTCGACTCCGGCGCGGAGGACGAGCAGGCGGACAGCGTCACGGCGAGCGCGGCGGCCGCGCCGAGGGCGAGGAGTCGAGAGGTGCGCACAGGCGTTCCCTTCGGGATGGGAGATGGGGTGTCGACGCGAGAGCGTCCGGCCTTTGGTAAGCCTCGCCTAATCTAACACGGAGGTTAGGGCGCCCTCACTCCCGTTTCGAATCGCTCACCTTGTCCCATCCGGCGCCCGGATGCCGCAAAGTGGGCGATTCGAAAGTGCCGGGGCAGCGAAAAGCCGGCCGGACCCGTACGGATCCGGCCGGCTTCAGGAAGTCAGCGCACGCTCAGAGAGCGCGGATGTTCGCCGCCTGCATGCCCTTGGGGCCACGCTCAGCGTCGAATTCGACCTTCTGGTTCTCGCGGAGCTCCTTGAAACCGGAGCCGGCGATAGCCGAGTAGTGGGCGAAGAGGTCTTCGGTGCCGTCATCGGGAGCGATGAAGCCGAAGCCCTTCTCTGCGTTGAACCATTTCACAGTGCCAGTGGCCATGTGTTTTCTACTTTCTGTTGACCGGCCGCTCACGCGGCCTGCATCATGCCGATGATCCGACATGCATGCTCGGTCACGCTACCACGGCGGACTGACGGGACTCCCCCTCTTCGGCCGTGCGATGGGCGAGCGCCGCCTCGGTGCGCGTGCTCACGCCGAGCTTCCGCAGCACCGCCGAGACGTGGACACTGACGGTCTTCACGCTGATGAACAGGCGCTCCCCGATCTGGCGGTTGCTCAGCCCCTCCGCGATGAGGGCGAGCACCTGCCGCTCCCTGGCCGTCAGCTGCTCCGCGTCGGCGGCCTCGCGGGGCCCGGTCGGACGCAGCCCTGCCGCCTCGCCGAACCCCGCCAAAGCCTTCTGCAGCGGCACATGGCCGAGCCCCTCGGCGATCGCCGTCGCCGCCGTCAGCACGGCAGCGGCCTCGGCGCGCTCTCCGTCGGCGACGTGCAGCCGGGCTCGCTCGAGCCGCAGCACCACACGGAAGGTGACCGGCACGTCGTCGCCGTCCGCGCACCGCAGCGCCTCGTCGACCGCGGCCGGACTCGGGTCGAGCAGGGCGTGCAGCACCGTCGACCACGCGTCGTCCTGCAGCTCCGGCGGCTGCGCCTCCCAGGCCGTCCGCACGGCCGCGACCGCCGCATCGACGTCGGCGCCGCCTGCACGCAGCGCCGTCACGAGGGCGCCCGCCTCCAGGAGCAGCCGCCGCTGATGCAGCAACGCCGGCCGGTCGTCCTCCAGCATCTCCCCGATCACGTCGAGCGCTCCGCGGAGGTCTCCCTGACTCTCGGCGACGGCGACCTGCATCGTGATCCGGTCGTACCAGATCTGCCGCTCCGAGACTCCGGTCTCCTCGAACGCCGGCAGCCACTCCTGCAGGGTCTCCGCGGCCTCCGCGGCCCGGCCCCGCCAGGCGAGCACCCGCACCCTGGTCATGCTCACGTACATCCGGAACACCCGCAGCGTGCCCTGCAGGAAGTCCCGGGCCAGCATGTCCTCGACCTGGTCGATCTCGCCGAGCTCGAGCAACGGCACGATCATGTTCTGCGCCATGATCGAACCCGAGGTGCGCTCGACGCGGAGCTCACGAGCCCGGCGCAGACCCTCCTCGGCGACGGCGACGGCCTCCCGGTAGCGGCCCAGCAGCGTCAGCAGGTCGGAGTAGTTGACGCGGTAGCGCATCTCGGCCGTCGATCCGGCGGCGAGGTCGCGCGCACGCTCGTACTCGCGCACCCCCTCCGCGACCCGGCCGAGATGGGCCAGCGACCCGCCGCGGACGTTCGCGGCGATCGAGAGCTGATCCGTCGTCGCGGCGCCCGCGGCCCGACGCTCCGCCTCGTCGGCGAGCCGGATCGCCTCCTCGCGATCGCCCGCGATCATGCGACGGCTCGCCAGCTGGTTCAGCAGCTCCGCGCGGAACGCCTCGTCGTCGACGCGCTCCGCGAGCGCGAGCGCCTCCTGGAGGAGCGGGATGGCCCCGAGGCGCCCGAGATTGACGAGATACAGCGCCTTGTTGCGGAGCAGGCGCGCGTGCAGCCGCGGGTCGACCGTCGCCGGGTCGACCTCGCTCAGCGCGACATTGGCGACCGCCAGCGCCCGCTCGCCGTCACCGGCGTTGCGGAGGACCGACCCGAGCACGTGGAGGAGGTCGAGACGTGCGAATCCCGTCGCCTGCTCCGCGTCCGGCACGAGTGGCCAGAGTTCGAGGACGAGCTCCCCGAACCGCGCCGCACTGGCGAAGGCGTACTGGGCCTTGGCCTGCCGCATGGCGTCGGCGGCGGACGCGATGGCGCGACGATCGTCCTGCGCGAGCTGCCAGTGGTGGGCCAGGGCCGCCGCGTCGCCGCCGCCGTCCTCGTCCAGCACCTCGGCGTAGGCGCGGTGCAGACGCGCGCGCTCTCCGGGCAGCAGATCGTCGTGCACGGCTTCGCGCAGCAGGGCGTGCCGGAACCGGTAGTCGTCTTCGCCGACGACGATGATGCCGCTGCGCACGGCTTCGCGGACGGCGTCGTCGACCCGATCCTCCGGAAGCTCGACGAGACGCAGCAGCAGCGGATCCGTGAGCGGCCGCTCGGCGCCGGACAGGACCTGCACCACGCGGCGCGCATCGTCTCCGAGGCGGTCGAACCGGGCGAGCAGGAGGTCGCGCAGGCTCTCCGGCAGGGGCCCCTGGGCGCACCCGGCGATCTCCTCCACGAAGAAGGGGACGCCCTCCGCCCTGACCTGCAGCCGCTCCAGCGCCGTCGCGGTCGGCGCGCGTCCCGTGATCTGCGCGACGAGCTCGCCGACGGCATGGTCGTCGAGACGCGGTACCGTCATCCGTTCGAGCAGTCGCGCCCGCGTGGCCTCGCCGATGAACCGGCTCACCGCGTCGCCTCGGCGCACGTCGTCGGTGCGGCAGGTGATGAGCAGCAGCAGGCGGCCGCGGTCGAGCGTGCGCAGGAGGAAGGAGAGGATCGCGAGGGTCGAGTCGTCGGCCCAGTGCAGGTCTTCGACGACGATGACCTGCGGCGCCAGCTCCGTGGCGGCCTCGATGAGGGAGGCGATCGCGTCGCGCAGGCGTTCGGGACTGGTGCGGTCGCGGGCGGCGGGGGCGTCGACGAGCTCGGGCAGCAGCATGCCGAGCGCCTCGACGCCCACGCCGACCGCCTCACGCACGCGCTCGGCTCCCAGCCGCTCCACGAGCGAGCGGAGGATGCCCGCGAGGGGCCCGAACGGCGCACGCGAGGCGCCGAGGTCGAGGCACCAGCCGACGTGCACGTCTGCCGCGCTCGCGATCTCGGTGCCGAACTCCCGCACCAGCCGGGTCTTGCCGATCCCGGCCTCGCCCTCGACGAGCAGCGCGGCGGGCACGCCCTGGCGTACGCCGTCGAACAGGCGGCGCATCCCGGCGATCTCGGCGTCACGCCCGACCATCGCGGCGGAGGGGGCTGGGGCCATGGACCCATCGTGCCACTCCCCCCGGACATCCGGAGAGCCGGGGAACGACAGCACGACGCCGTCCGTCATCGGGCGACGATCGGATCGCACGCTCCCGCGTGGGACGCCCGCGGCACCGGCGTTCCCCGGCGTGCGAGGCGGCGCAGGAGCCGACGCAGCGGACCCGCCGGACGCGGCACGATCTGATCCGCGTGCTCCAGGAGCATCCGGCGCCGGGCGACCGCGCGTTCGATCTGCTCCTGCTCGAAGACGGTGACCTGATGGCTGAGATACGGGTGGTCGAACATGATGTCTCCTCGACGGTTCGGTGTATCCCTACACTCCGCTCTGAGGTGCCCCCTCCACATCGGACGGATGCCCTATCTTCCGCGCCCCCTCCGCCTCCCTTCCTTATGCTGACGCAGGCCCTCACGCCGCATCAGGCTCCTGGCGCGCGAACCCGCCTGAGCTCGCGCGACTGCCTGCCCTGCCAGAGCGAGGGCCGCGCGGACGGACGGGTCCCCTCCGGTACGAGGATCGCGAGCACCCGCACGAGCGTCGTCATCCACAGCAGCCCGAGCCCGATGACGACCGCCTCCACCGCGGTCACCGGGAAGAAGCCGAGCGGCCACCACAGCAGGACGGCCGCGATCACGAGCACCCCCACCGCGACGGAGGTCACCACGAGGGCCAGGGGTCGGCCCGGGACGGTCAGCGTCGTCGCAGCGGCAGCCCCGAGGAAGAGGAGCAGCGCCGCGACGGCCGCGATGTCGTGCGGAACGGGGGCCCGGTACAGCGGCAGGAGCCCGACGGCGGCGAGCGCGAGTCCGGCCGCGGCCCACAGCACGACCACGGTCGCGATCCGGGACAGCGCGTCGTCGCCGCGCAGCCGGTGCAGGTCGCGCCCGATGTACGCGCCGACGGTGGCGACCAGCAGCCCGGCCACGGCCAGGGTGCCGTTGAACGCCCAGCCCACCCCGAGCTGCGAGAAGTTCTCCTCCCACCACCGCGGGTCGACGGCGGTCACCATCGCGAACAGCGTGCCGATCACGAGGAACCCGAACAGGAGTCCGGCGAGGTCGGCCGTCCGGAGACCGATTCCGGCGCCGAACGCGAGCCGTCCGCCGACCGCGGCCGCGACCCCCGTGAGCAGCCCGCCGCCGATCGCTCCGAGCGCGAGACCCCGCAGGCCCGCCGCGAGCACCTCCGCGGTGAGCAGCACGCCCATCGCCGTCACGGCCCCGAAAGCCACGGTGAGCGCGGCGGCGGAGAGCCGCGACACCGCCCGCTGCCAGCGCGGCATCCCCGCGGCCTCCCCCCGACGGTGCAGGAGCGTGCTGAGGACGAAGGCCAGAGCCGCGATGCCGCCGGCGACTCCCGCGGCGGGCAGCGCCAGACCTCCCTCACCGGTGAGCGGCCTCGGCGGACCGGCGAGGAGCAGGGCCCCGACGAGGGCTCCCCCGACGAAGCAGACCACGGTCGCGAGTACGGCCCGCCCCTCGCCGCGCAGACGCTCCCTCGTGTCCATGCGCCCATGCAAGCACGCCCGTCCGACGTCCGCAGCCCCGCACGCGACGAGGCCCGAGGCCGCAGACAGCGGTCCCGGGCCTCGACGCAGAGGTGTCAGGCGTCCACGTCACCGCGCCAGGCGCCGGTCTCGACGCCACGGCCCTCGATGAACTCCTTGAAGTTCTTCAGATCCTTCTTCACCGCATGGGATCCCGCGCCGACCAGCGCACCGACCTTCTCCAGCAGCCCCTCCGGCGCCCAGTCGAGCTGGACGGTCACCCGCGTGGTGTTGTCGTCGAGCTTGTGGAACGTCACGACGCCCGCGTGCTCGGTCTCGCCGCCGACGCTGTTCCACGCGACGCGCTCATCCGGGTGCTGCTCGGTGATCTCGGCGTCGAACTCACGCTCCGCGCCCCCCACGTTCACCTTCCAGTGCGTGTGGGTCTCGTCGATCTGCGTGATGGAGACGACCTCGTCGAGGAACTTCGGGAAGCTCTCGAACTGCGTCCACTGGTTGTACGCCGTGCGGACGGGAACGTCGACGTCGATGGTCTCGATGATCTGCACCATGGGGATGCTCCTCACTTGTTCGTCGTTCGTGTGCCTCCATTCAGCCTGCTGGGACCGAGATGGGCGATGGGGTTGACATCGGCGCGACTACCGTGGAGGTCATGCGCATCCCCGCCGCGATCCGCGCCTCCCAGCGCTCCCCCCTGCTGCAGGTGGTGAAGTCGGCCGCGGCGACCATCGCCGCGTGGCTGATCGCGGGCTGGGTCTTCCCCGGGCAGCTGCCGGTGTTCGCCGCGATCGCCGCGCTCCTGGTCGTGCAGCCCAGCGTCAACCAGTCGCTGTCGAAGGCGCTCGAGCGCAGCATCGGCGTGATCGTCGGGGTCGTCATCGCGGTCGGGCTCGGCCTGCTCCTCGGCTCGCCGAGCTGGATCGTGCTGCTGGCGATCGTCGTCGCGATGCTCGTGGCGTGGATCTTCCGGGCGTCCCCCGGCACCGGCAACCAGGTCGCGATCTCGGCGATGCTCGTGCTGGCGCTGGGGTCGTCGAGTCCGGAGTACGCGGTCGCCCGGATCGTGGAGACCCTGATCGGGGTGGTGATCGGCATCGTCGTGAACGCGCTGATCGTGCCCCCGGTGCTCGTCGAGCCGGCGCGGCGGAACGTGGGGCTGCTCGGGCGGGAGCTCGCCGCGAGCCTCGACCGCCTGGCGGACGCCCTGCCCGCCCCGCAGACGCCGGCGCGGCTCCAGGAGCTCATGGTCGAGGTGCGGCTGCTGCGGCCCATGAAGGATGCCGCCGCCGCCGCGATCGCCGCCGGAGAGGAGTCGCTCACGCTGAACCCGCGGCGTTCGACCCATCGTGCCGACCTGCAGGAGCTGAAGGCGCTGCTCGACCGGCTCTCGCCCATCGTCACGCAGACCATCGGCATGACCCGCGCCTACTTCGACCACTACGACGACCGGCTCGGCGAGGAGCCCGCGGTGACCGCGATCGCCGAGCAGCTCCGCCGCGCCGGACACGACGTGCGCCTCGCCGTGCAGACCACGGCGCCCTCCGCGGAGCCCGAGCCGCTGACCTCCGCGATCCCCGCTCTGACGGCTCCGCTCGTGATCCGTCCGCCGTCCTCGCAGCACTGGATCCTCATCGGCTCCCTCATGGAAGACCTCCGTCGCATCCGCGGCGAACTCCTCGACGAGGACTGACCTCCCGTCGACCCACCCCCTTTCGCGCCTCCCGGCCCCCTAAGTGCGTCCGCAGGAGGCCGGGACGCACCGAAAGGGGTGGGTCGACGGGGGTTACCCTGGCGGGATGACAGTGGAGGAGGCGCTGGCGGAGCTCGCGGCGCTGGAAGACCCGAAGCAGCGCGCGTCGAACGAGAAGCGCGGCGACGACCACGGCATCAACCTGAGCCGGATGCGCGCTCTCGCGAAGCGCATCAAGACCGATCAGGCCCTCGCGCGGGAGCTGTGGGCGACGGGCGAGACGTCCGCCCGGCTGCTGGCCCTGCTCGTGTGCCGCCCGGCCGACTTCACCGCCGACGAGCTCGACACGATGCTGCGTGAGACCCGTCCGCCCAAGGTCAACGATTGGTTCGTCAACTACGTCCTCAAGAAGTCGCCCCTCGCCGAGGAGCTGCGCCGGCGCTGGTTCGACGACACCGATCCCACCGTCGCCGCCGCCGCGTGGTCGCTCACGACTGTCCGGGTGACGAAAGACGCCGACGGCCTCGACCTGTCGCACCTCCTCGACCTCATCGAGCGCGACCTGCAGCAGGCCCCGCCGCGCCTGCAGTGGGCGATGAACGAGACCCTCGCGAACATCGGCATCTTCCATCCGGACCTGCGGGCACGGGCCATCGACATCGGCGAGCGGCTCCAGGTCCTGGCCGACTACCCCACGGCCCCGGGCTGCACCTCGCCGTTCGCACCCCTCTGGATCGGGGAGATCGTCCGCCGTCGCGAGGGCTGAGTACGCTGAGCGGATGAGCACCCACATCGCCGCGGAACCCGGTCAGATCGCCCCCATCGTGCTGTTCCCCGGCGACCCGCTGCGGGCGAGGTGGATCGCCGAGACCTTCCTCGACGACGCCGAGCTGTACTCCGAGACGCGCGGGATGCTGGGCTTCACCGGCACCTGGGAGGGGCATCGGATCTCCGTCCAGGGCTCGGGGATGGGGCAGCCGTCGATGGCGATCTACGCGACGGAGCTGTTCACCCAGTACGACGTGCAGACGATCGTCCGGGTGGGGTCGTGCGGCGCGCTGACCGAGAAGCTCGCGGTGCGCGACATCATCATCGCCAACGGCGCGAGCACCGACTCCGGGATCAACCGCGTGCGCTTCCACGGCCTCGACTACGCTCCCCTCGCCGACTTCGCCCTGCTGCGCGCCGCGGTGGAGGCGAGCGAGACGGAGCCCCTGTCGTCCACGGTGCACGTGGGGCCGCTGTTCTCGAGCGATCAGTTCTACAGCACGCGGCCGGAGCTCACCGCGCCCTTCGTGCAGCACGGCATCCTCGGCGTCGAGATGGAGGCGGCGGGCCTCTACACGCTCGCCGCGTTCCACGGACGCCGCGCCCTTGCGATCTGCACGGTCAGCGACCACATCGTCACCGGCGAGGAGACCACGGCCCAGGAGCGCGAGCAGACGTTCGGGGACATGGTGCGCATCGCCCTCCGCGCGGCGACCTCGGTCTGAGACTGGCCTCCTCGTCGAGTAACGTTATACACTTCACAGGTCGCGCGGCGCCGGGGACGACCGCACAGGGCGGTCGCTGCTGCGCGCGACGAAGACGACTGGGGAGAACCATGGCCACGCAAGATCAGCTCAACGCGCTGCTGGCGGACATCGAACGCGACATCAACGGATTCATCGGAGCGTCGATCGTCGACCTCGAATCGGGACTGCCGCTCGCCTCGAGCTCCGTCCGCCCGGACTTCGACCTCGAGGTCGCCAGCGCGTTCAACAGCGAGATCGTGAAGAACAAGAAGCGCACGATCGACGCCCTTGGCATCGAGGGTGAGCTCGAGGACATGCTGCTGACGCTGAACACGCAGCTGCACCTGCTCAAGATGCTCGACGACGACCTGTTCATCTACCTGGCCGCCGATCGCCAGGCCACGAACCTCGCCCTGCTGCGCTCCTCGGTGAACCGCCGGGTCGCCGCCCTCGGCGCGTGATCCATGGGGCCGTGGGGAGCGGCCTCGGGAGAGGGCGACAGCGGAAGAGCGGTCCCGCGGAGCGGACAATGAGGCGCCCGCGTCGGCGACGGACCGACCTGCCTCAGCGGTACCGCGTGATCTTCGCCGGTCCGGTGGGCGCGGGCAAGACGACCGCGGTCCGCGCCCTGAGCGATGTCCCGCCGGTGGACACCGACGTGCCGATGTCGCTCGCGGGCGGCGACGGGAAGACGACGACGACCGTCGGCCTCGACTACGGGACGTGGCGGCCCACGCCCGAGGTCTCCATCGCGCTCGTCGGCATCCCGGGGCAGGAGCGCTTCGCGTCCGCCCGGCAGCGGGTCTCGATGCCGGGCACTCGGGTGCTGCTCTGGCTGCGCGCGGACCACGACACCCTCGCCGCCGACGCCGAGGAGTGGCTGGACGTGTTCTCCGGAGACGAGCATCGGATCGTGATCGCCGTCAGCCACGCGGCAGGGCACGCGATCGGCGACATCCGCCACGATCTCGCCCCCGTGCTCGCTCGACACGGCATCCCCGTCTCCCGCGTCCTCGCGGCCGACGCGCGCGACCGCGACAGCGTGATGCGCGTCGCCGGTGCCGCTCTCGATCTTCCGGAGGAGAAGCCATGACCGGACCCGCCGGGCGGCAGGACGCCGCCGCGACGCCCGATCCGTCCCGCATGCACCCCGACGTCGCCGGCAACTGGGCGCTGTGGTCGCGGATCGTCGGCCCGTCGGCCCAGACCCGTCTGCAGCAGTTGGAGGAGCGCTTCCCGGAGCTGACGACCGCCGTCCTCGGCACCGCGGACGGCCTCCACATCGCCTCGCTCGGAGTCGACCCCGACGGCGGCGAGCAGCTCGCGGCGATGAACGGCTCGCTGTTCGGGGTCGCGCGGGCCGAGGCCGAGATCATCGCGGGAGGGACGGAGCCAACGCTGTCGGCCATCGTGTCGCTGTCCATCGGCGAGAACCAGATGGCGCTGCTGAGCTTCATCCTCGCGCCGTACGGCCAGCTCCTGCTCTCGGTGTCGGCCTCCTCGTCGCAGCTCGGCACCGTGATCGTGCACGCGCGCTCCACGGCGTACGAGCTGCTCACCGCGCTCGGGGTCACGGGATCGGCGACATGACGCAGATGGGATGATCGAAGCACCATGAATCCCACGCCGCGGCTCGAACCCTCTCTCGTTCCCGACGCGGCGGACCCCGATGCGGTCTACCTGGCGTTCGTGGAGTGGGCGGAGTCGACCGGCATCCGCCTCTACCCCGCGCAGGACGAGGCGCTCATCGAACTCGTCTCCGGAGCGAACGTCATCCTGTCCACGCCGACCGGCACCGGGAAGTCGCTCGTCGCGGTCGGCGCCCACTTCGCGGCGATGGTCCGCGGGCACCGGAGCTACTACACGGCACCGATCAAGGCCCTCGTGAGCGAGAAGTTCTTCGCGCTGGCGGAGGTGTTCGGCGCCGAGAACGTGGGGATGGTCACGGGAGACTCCGCCGTGAACGCCGATGCCCCCATCATCTGCTGCACCGCGGAGATCCTCGCCAACCTGGCCCTGCGCCAGGGCGATGCCGCCGACGTCGGCCTCGTCGTCATGGACGAGTTCCACTTCTACGGCGACCCGGACCGCGGGTGGGCCTGGCAGGTGCCGCTCCTCGAACTCCCGCAGGCGCAGTTCGTGCTGATGTCGGCCACCCTCGGCGACGTCACCACCCTCGCCGCCGACCTCACGCGCCGCACCGGACGCGAGACCGCCTCGGTCACGGGGGTCGAGCGCCCGGTCCCCCTGCACTTCTTCTACGAGACGACGCCCATCCACGAGACCATCGACGACCTGCTCAACACCGGGCAGGCACCGATCTACATCGTGCACTTCTCTCAGGCGGCGGCCATGGAGCGGGCGCAGGCCCTGTCGAGCACGAAGGTCGCCACGCGTGAGCAGCGCGACGAGATCGCCGCCCTCATCGGCGGCTTCCGCTTCACGACAGCGTTCGGCAAGACGCTCTCCCGCTTCCTCCGGGCCGGCATCGGCGTGCACCACGCGGGCATGCTGCCGAAGTACCGCCGACTCGTGGAGCAGCTCGCCCAGCGCGGTCTCCTCCGCGTCATCTGCGGCACCGACACGCTCGGCGTGGGCATCAACGTCCCTATCCGGACCGTGCTGCTCACCGCACTGACGAAGTTCGACGGCACGCGAATGCGGCAGCTCAACGCGCGGGAGTTCCATCAGATCGCGGGCCGGGCCGGACGCGCGGGCTACGACACCGCGGGCACCGTCGTCGCCCAGGCCCCGGAGCACGAGACCGAGAACCTCGCCGCGATCCGCAAGGCCGGCGACGACCCGAAGAAGAAGCGGAAGATCATCCGCAAGAAGGCCCCGGACGGCTTCGTGTCGTGGGGCGAGCCGTCGTTCCGGAAGCTCATCGACGCGACGCCGGAGACGCTGACCTCGCACATGCAGATCACCAGCGCGATGCTGCTCAACGTCATCGCCCGGGGCGGGGATGTGTTCGGGAACGTCCGCCGGCTCGTCTTCGACAACCACGAGCCGCGCACCCGGCAGCGCGCGCTCGCCCTCCGCGCCCTCGCGATCTTCCGCACGCTCCGGGAATCCGGCGTCGTGGAGACGTTCGACACGGGAGTGCCCGGAGCACCGAAGGGCGTCCGGCTCACGGTCGACCTGCAGCCGAACTTCGCGCTCAACCAGCCGCTCTCGCCGTTCGCCCTCGCGGCGTTCGACCTGCTGGACCCTTCGACAGGCTCAGGGACCCAGGCGCGTTCGGGAGACCAGGCGGGCTCGGGGGACCAGGGGGTTGGGACGGGGTCGTACGCGCTCGACATGATCTCGATCGTCGAGGCGACGCTCGACGATCCGCGCGCTGTGCTCAGCCAGCAGGAGTTCCTCGCGCGGGGCGAGGCGGTCGCCGCGATGAAGCGCGAGGGCATCGAGTACGACGAGCGCATGGAGCTCCTCGAGGCGATCACCTACCCGAAGCCCCTGGAGGAGCTCCTCGACGCGGCCTTCGAGACCTTCAGCGCGGCGCAGCCGTGGATCCGGGACTTCGCGCTGCACCCGAAGTCCGTCGTCCGCGACATGTACGAGCGGGCCATGTCGTTCGGCGAGTACGTCGCGTTCTACAAGATCGCCCGCTCCGAGGGCGTCGTGCTGCGGTACCTGTCGGACGCGTATCGCGCCGCCTCCCAGACGATCCCCGAGGAGCGGAAGGACGAGGACCTCCACGACCTGATCGCCTGGCTCGGCGAGCTCGTGCGCCAGATCGACTCCAGCCTGCTCGACGAATGGAGCGAGCTGACCGCCGGGACCGCGGCCCGCGGCGAGACCGACGAGCCGATCGTGCCGCCCGCACCGAAGCGCCTCACGAGCAACACCCGCGCCTTCCGCACGCTCGTCCGCAACGAGCTCTTCCGGCGGGTGCAGCTCGCCGCCCGGGAGGACGTGGACGCCCTGGCCGAGCTCGACCCGACGTTCGGCGCCGCCGCCTGGTCCGACGCGCTGGACGCGTACTTCGCCGAGCACGACGACATCGGCACCGGACCGGACGCCCGGAGCTCCCGCATGCTGCTGCTCACCGAGGGTCCGACCGCGTGGACGGCGCGGCAGATCATCGACGACCCGGCCGGCGACCACGACTGGGGCATCAGCGCCACCGTCGACCTCGCCGCGTCGGACGAGGCCGGCGAGGCGGTCGTCACGGTGACGGCGGTCGACCGGCTGTGAGCGAGGCGTGCCCCGTCAGGCCTGCATGACGGCGAGCACGTTGCCCGCCGGGTCGCGGAACCACGCGATGTCCGGTCCCTGCCCGTTCCCCCTGACGATGCCGCGGGAGTCCGACGGGAACTCGTCGTCGCCGTAGATCTTGGTCTGCACCCCGCGCTCGTTGAGCTCCTCGACGGCGGCATCGACGTCCGCCACCGGGAAGTTCAGGATCGTGAAGCTCGCCGGGGTGTGGTTCGGCTTCGCGTAGACGAGGACCGACCCGCCGCGGGGCAGACGCAGGTCGAGGAACCCCATCGCGTTGACCTCGACGTCGAGCCCGAGGGTCGTGCCGTAGAACTCTCTCGCCGCGTCGATGTCGTCGACGCTGAAACCGCTGAACGCGTTCTCCGCTGTGAAGGCTGCCATGTCCCCAGCATCCGCCTCCGCAGGCGCCCTGTCGACCCCCTCTCACACAGCCGCGCGCACGAGCCGGCCCACGAGGTCGACGTAGTCCACCCCGGCCGCCGCGAACATCCGCGGCACCTGGGAGGCGGCGGTCAGCCCCGGCATCGTGTTGACCTCGTTGAGCACCGGCCCCTCGTCCGTGAGGAAGAAGTCCATCCGGGCGACCCCATCGCACCCCAGGGCGTCGAACATCGCGATCGCGGCGCGTTTGAGCGCCGTCGTGGCGGCCGCATCGAGCTGCGCGGGAACCGTGAACCGGGCCGTGCCGTCGTACTTGGTCGCGGTGTCGAAGAGCCCGGGCGCGTGGATCTCCAGGGGCGGGGCGGCCCACCGCACCCCGCCCTTCTCCCGCAGCACGGCGACGTCGATCTCCCGTGCATGCACGACCTCTTCGACCAGGATCCGCCGGTCGAAGCGCGCCGCCCCCCGCAGCGCGGTGAGCAGGTCGCCCTCCTCCGTCACCAGGCTCACGCCGTGGCTCGAGCCGGCCGTCACCGGCTTGACCACGACGGCGCCCTCGAACTCCACGTCGCCGATGTCCTCCGCGGCGACGAGCCGCCCCCGGGCGGTGCGCAGCCCGACAGCCTGGGCCACGAGCTTCGTGGCCCACTTGTCCATGCCGATCGCGCCCGCCCCCAGCGCGGAGCCGACGACCGGCACCCCGGCGAGCGCGCACAGCGCCGCGAGGGCGCCGTCCTCCCCGAGCGCACCGTGGACCGCGGGGAACACGACGTCGCTCGCCGCGAGCAGCGGCAGGGCCTGCTGCAACGACGACGCCGGGCTCACGCCGGGCGGGATGCCGTCGGCCCGCCACACGCCGTCGCGGTCGATCGTCACGGTCGTGACGGTGTGTCCCCCCAACCGCAGCGCCGCGGCGACCGCCGCCGCCGAGGCGAGCGACACCTCGTGCTCGGGATTCTGTCCCCCTCCGATGACCAGGACCTTCATCGTCATGCCACGCTCCTCTTCACCCGCGGGCCGATGCCCGTGACGATGGTGTGCGGGATGGTGCCCGCCCACCGCGCCCACTCCTGCACCGACGGCACCGCGCCGCCGTCCGGCCCGAACACCGTCGCGACCGCTCCTCGGGGGAACGCCCTCCCCCCGGTGTCGACGACGATCTGATCCATCGACACCCGGCCGACGATCGGGTGCCGTTCCCCTCCGATCTCCACCCCCGCGCCCGGCGCGATCTCCCGCGGGACCCCGTCGGCGTATCCGACGCCGACCACGCTCAGGTGCGTGGCCACCGCCGTCGTGTGCGTCCCGCCATAGCCCACGACGGTGCCGGCCGGCACCGCGGCGCTGTGCACGACGGGTGCGGTGAAACGCGAAGCCCCGACCAGAGAGACCGTCTCGGACGGGTCGATCCCCACGAGCGCGGCCCCCACGCGCACCATGTCGAAGTGCGTCGCGGGATCGGTCAGGGCGCCCGAGGTCGCCGCGAGATGCACGAGCAGCGGTCCGAAGCCGGCGCGCAGGACCGCGTCCCTCCCCTGGCGCATCCGCAGCACCGCGGCCGCGTTCGCCCGCGGATCCGCGGCGTCGGCGCGGGGGAGGTGCCCCATCACCCCGACGACCTCGATCCGGCCGCGGGCCGCGCGCGCCGTGCGCAGCAGCGCATCCCAGTCCTCCACGGGGCACCCTCCCCGCGCCATCCCGGTGTCGAGATGCAGATGCACACGCACCGAAGCGGCGGCATCGGCCGCGAGCTGACGCAGCTCGTCGACGGAGCCCACGGCCACGTCGACCCCGGCGGCGGCCGCGCGCGGCGCGTCGATGCCCGCGGGGTGCAGCCAGGCGAGGATCGGCACGCGCAGTCCGGCCTCGCGCAGCGCGACCCCCTCGGCGACGTCGGTGACCCCGAGCCACTCGGCCCCCGCAGCCACGGCGACGGTCGCCACGGCCACCATGCCATGACCGTACGCGTCGGCCTTGACCACGGCCATGACGGGTACCGCGGCGGCCTCCCGCACGCGGCGGAGGTTCTCGGTCACGGCGGCCGGAAGGGTGGATAGTGTCGGTGCGTCGAGGCGGGACAGGGTCATCCCCTCCGCGAGCACGGCCGTCATCGCTGCATCCTCGGGTCTTCGGTGGGGTCGGCGTACTGTGCGGGGCACCCGTCCTCGACGGCCTCCGGTCGCAGCTCGTAGTGCCAGGACTCGTTGCCGTAGGTCTGGCAGAGGCCGTAGCGCCATCCGCGCTGCGTAAGCCAGTCGAGAGTGGGCAGGGGACCGAGGTCGACCGCGTCGCCGGAGACGTGCGCCGAGGTCTCCGCGGTCGCCACCCAGCGGCGCGCCTCCTCCTCCGAGCCGTAGTCGTCGATGGCCTCGCGGAGCAGCTGCTCCTGCAGGGCCGCCGAACGCCATCCGCTGTTCACGAGGAACGTCACCCCGTCGGCCTCCGCATCGGAGGCGGCGCGCTGGAGGGCGTCAAGCAGCGCGGGGTCGAGGTTGCCGACGGCGACCCTGTCGACATCGAACACCGTGGGCTGGTCGCCGTCGCGGATCACGCCGTCGGCCTCGCTCGGGGCGAGCACCGATCCGGTCGGCGTGTGCGGCTCGGAATCGGAACCGGTGGTGGCGGGCGTGACGATCGGGGCGGTCTCGGCGAACGCGGCCGACAGCGACTGCTGCACGGCGACGGCGGCGACCACGGCGAGCGCCAGCACGGAGGCCGTGGTGGCGATCCGCCGACAGCGCCGGGCACGGACGGCTCGGGGGGTGCGGAGGTCGTTCATGATTCCAGTGAAGAGAGCCCTCGGTTGCCACGGCGTATGGCCTTTTCCATACACCGGCGATATGCCGCACTGCGTAGGATCGCTGCCATGCGTGTGCTGATCGTCGAGGACGAGCCCTACCTCGCCGAGGCGGTCCGCGACGGGCTGCGACTGGAGGCGATCGCGGCCGACATCGCCGGCGACGGCGACACCGCGCTCGAGCTCCTGAGCATCAACGCGTACGACATCGCGATCCTCGACCGCGACGTGCCGGGCCCGTCCGGAGACGACATCGCGCGGTGGATCGTCGCCTCGGGCAGCGGCATCCCCATCCTCATGCTCACGGCCGCCGACCGCCTCGACGACAAGGCCTCCGGGTTCGAGCTCGGCGCCGACGACTACCTCACCAAGCCGTTCGAGCTGCGGGAGCTGGTGCTGCGGCTGCGTGCCCTCGACCGCCGCCGACAGCGCGCGCGGCCACCGGTGCTGGAACTCGCCGGGCTGCGCCTGGACCCCTTCCGCCGCGAGGTCTACCGCGACGGCCGGTACGTCGCCCTCACCCGGAAGCAGTTCGCCGTACTGGAGGTGCTCGTCGATGCCGAGGGCGGGGTGGTCAGCGCCGAGGAGCTGCTGGAGCGGGCGTGGGACGAGAACGCCGACCCGTTCACGAACGCCGTCCGCATCACCGTGTCCTCGCTGCGCAAGCGCCTCGGCGAGCCGTGGCTGATCCTCACGGTGCCCGGCGTCGGCTACCGCATCGGGGCCGACGCGGATGCCTAGGCGGCGCGGCCTCAGCGTCCGCCTCAAGCTGACCCTGAGCTACGCGGGCATCGTCGTCGTCTCCGGGCTCCTGCTGCTCGGCGCCGTGGCGCTCTATCTCCTGCGCTACGTGCCGGATGTGCAGATCCCCGTCGTCGAGTTCTTCGTCCCCAACCGCTCGGATCTGATCCGGGCGTTCGTACCCGTCGCCGCGATGGTGATGGTCGCCCTGCTCGCGATCGGTCTCGGCGGCGGCTGGCTGCTCGCCGGACGGATGCTGGCGCCTCTCGACCGCATCGGCGACGCCGCACGGCTCGCGGCGCAGGGCTCCCTGTCGCACCGGATCCGCATGGAGGGCCCGAGCGACGAGTTCCGCGACCTCGCCGACGTCTTCGACACGATGCTCGAGCAGCTGGAGGCGCACGTCGCCGAGCAGCAGCGCTTTGCCGCGAACGCCTCGCACGAGCTGCGGACCCCCTTGGCCATCTCGCAGACCCTCCTCGACGTGGCCCGCACCGATCCCGACCGCGACGTCGACGCCCTGATCGACCGGCTCCACGAGGTCAACACGCGCGCGATCGACCTCACCGAGGCGCTGCTGCTGCTGAGCAGGGCGGATCAGCGCACGTTCCCGCGGACGCTCGTCGACCTGTCGCTCCTGGCAGAGGAATCCGTCGAGGCCCTCCTGCCGCTCGCCGACCGCCGCGGGGTCGAGGTGGAGGTGTCCGGCGTGCCGGCGACCGTGCTCGGCTCCTCCGCCCTGCTGCCGCAGCTCGTCATGAACCTCGTCGCCAACGCGATCGTCCACAACCGCAGCGACGGCGGGGGTTCCGTCGCGGTGCGCACGCATTCCCTGCCGCATGCGGTGGCCCTCGTCGTGGAGAACACCGGTGCGGAGCTGCACGCCTCCCAGGTCGCGACGCTCGTCGAGCCCTTCCAGCGCGGCACCGAGCGCACGCGCGGGCCGGAGCACGCCGGGGTGGGCCTCGGTCTCGCGATCGTGCAGCGCATCACGCAGACCCACGGCGGCACCCTCGTGCTGACACCCCGCACCGGCGGAGGCCTCATCGTGACGGTCTGGTTCCCCCACCCCTACCCCGGCTGACGGTTTTCGAATCGCCCGTTTGGCCCCTTTTCGGCTCCGGATGGAACCATTCAGGCGATTCGAACGGGCGTCACCAGGGGCTGGGCTCGTAGTCCTTGAGGAAGACGCCGTGGATGTCCTCGCCGGCCTCGCCGCGCACGATGGGGTCGTACACCCGGGCGGCGCCGTCGACCAGGTCGAGCGGGGCGTGGAAGCCCTCCTCCGCGAGGCGCACCTTCGTGTAGTGCGGGCGCTCGTCGGTGATCCAGCCGGTGTCGACGGCGGTCATGAGGATGCCGTCCTTCTCCAGCATCTCCCCCGCGCTCGTGCGGGTCAGCATGTTCAGCGCGGCCTTCGCCATGTTGGTGTGCGGGTGGCCCGGGCCCTTGTAACGGCGAGAGAACTGTCCCTCCATGGCGGAGACGTTCACGACGTACTTCCGGCGCGACGACGACGCGGCCATCGACGCCCGCAGCCGGCTGATGAGCAGGAACGGCGCGGTCGTGTTGGCGAGCTGCACCTCGAGCATCTCCAGCGGATCGACCTGATCCACGGACTGCACCCAGCTGTTGACGCGGTTCACGTCCGGCACGAGGCCGCCCGCATCGATCGCCGTGCCGTCCGCGTGCTTCTCGAGCGAGGAGGAGCCGGGGGCCATCGCGAGCCGCGCGAGGTCTTCGGCCGTGAGCGCCTGTCCCCCCTGCTCCGCGACCGTGCCGCCGAGCGCCGCGACCGACAGCAGCGGATGCGCGTCGACCGAGGCCTGCAGCGCCTGCGGGTGCGGGTCGACGGTGTGCCCGAAGGTCTCCATCTCCGGCAGCGGGCCGTCCGGCAGCGGCTGGAGCTCCGCGTCGGCGAGCAGCGAGTACGCCCCCGGTGAGCGGCGGACCGTCTGGGCGGCGTTGTTGATGAGGATGTCGAGCGGGCCCTGCGCGGCGACCGAGTCGGCGAGCCCGATCACCTGGGCGGGGTCGCGGAGGTCGATGCCGACCACGCGCAGCCGGTGCAGCCAGTCGCCCGCGTCCGGGAGGGCCGAGAACCGCCGCACGGCGTCACGCGGGAACCGGGTGGTGATCGTGGTGTGCGCACCGTCGCGGAGGAGGCGCAGCGCGATGTGCATGCCGATCTTCGCGCGGCCGCCCGTGAGCAGCGCTCGCTTTCCGGTGAGGTCGGTGCGGGCGGTGCGCTTGCCGTGGCTGAAGCGGGCGCAGTCCGGGCAGAGCTGGTGGTAGAACGCGTCGACGAGCGTGTACGGCTGCTTGCAGATGTAGCAGTTGCGCGGCTTGAGGAGCTCGCCGGCGATGGGGGCGTCGATCACACGGGACGCGAGGTCGTGCCCGCGCGTCTCGTCGTCGATGCGGTCGGGGGCGCCGGTGGCGGTGCGGGCGACGACGGCCTTGTCCGCCTCGGCGATCGCATCCCGGATCTCCTTGCGCCGCACGCGCTTGACGGCCTTGAACATGGCTGCCGTCGCGTGGCGCACGGCCACGAAGTCGGGGTGCTCGTTGTCGATGGTGTGCAGCTCGGCGAGGACGCGCAGCGTCGTGGCGAGGTCGTCGGGGTCGATGCCGGGGCCCAGGTCGGGGGTGGCGTCGGGCGCGTCGGTCATTAGGCCGATTTTACGCGACCGTCCTGGGGGTCTCCTGCTGTGTCCGCGCCCCGGCGTAGGGTCGACGCATGAGCAGCGCAGAATCCTCCCCGCATCCCGGCGTCATCCCCTCCTACCTGCTCGCCCGTCTGGCGGAGTCGGGTCGGTTCCCGAAGGCCGCCGCCGCCGCCCGACAGACGCTCACCGCGGGGCGCCCGCCGTTCCGCGCCCGCATCGACCTCTCCATCGACGAGAACGGCGACCTCGTCGCGCAGCTCTCCGATGCGCCGAACCGCACGATCAGCGACGCCGGCAACACCCAGCAGCTCCCGGGGGCCGTGGTCCGCACGGAAGACGATGAGCCCGTCGCCGACACCGCCGTCAACGAGGCGTTCGACGGCCTGGGCGCGACGTTCGAGATGCTGCTCTCCGCGTTCGGCCGCAACTCGCTCGACGACGCCGGCGCTCCTCTCGACGCGACCGTCCACTACGGCGTCGACTACGACAACGCGTTCTGGGACGGCGAGCGCATGGTGTTCGGCGACGGCGACGGCGAGGTGTTCCAGCACTTCACCGGCTCGCTCACCGTGATCGGGCATGAGCTCGCCCACGGTGTCGTGCAGCACACGGCGAACCTGGAGTATCAGGGCCAGCCGGGCGCACTGAACGAGTCCGTGGCCGACGTGTTCGGCGCCCTCACCGAGCAGTACGCCCTGGGGCAGTCCGCCGACCAGGCGAGCTGGCTCATCGGGGCGGAGATCTTCACGGATGCGGTGGAGGGCTCAGCCCTGCGCTCCATGATCGCGCCGGGCACGGCCTACGACGACGATGAACTCGGGAAAGACCCGCAGCCGGACCACATGAGCGGATTCGTGCGCACCACCGAGGACAACGGGGGCGTGCACATCAACTCCGGCATCCCGAACCGCGCCTTCGCCCTCTTCGCCCTCGACCTCGGCGGCAACGCCTGGGAGCGCGCCGGCACGGTCTGGTACCGGGCACTCACCGGCGGGCTGTCGAGCACCGCGACCTTCACCGAGTTCGCCGATGCCACGGTCGCCGCAGCAGCCACGGTCGATCAGGAGACGGTCGCCGCCGCTCGACGCGCGTGGACAACCGTGGGAGTCTATGAGGGTGACCGAGGACCCGACGCCGCCTGACGCCCCCGTCGTCATCGCCGTCGTGCGCTCGGGAGGTCTCGCCGGCATCCGTCGCCAGTGGCGTGTGGAGGCCGAGCCGCCGGACGCCGAGGAATGGATCGGCCTCATCGACAGCTGCCCCTGGGACGACGACGTCGACACCCCGCCCGGAGCCGATCAGTTCGTCTGGAGCATCCGCGCCCGCACCCCGTCCGAGCGCCGGGAGCGGGAGCTGCCCGACTCCGCCGTGGACGGTCCGTGGCGCACGCTCATCGATGCGGTGCGGGAGGCGGCGCGCGCGGATTGAGCCGCGGTCGGAGATTCGCACTCCCGTCGCAGGATGCCGCCGGATCCCTGCGACCTCGGTGCGAAACTGCGACCCCACGCCGCCCGGGGGTGACAATGGAGGCATGGGACTCTTCCAGCAGCGACCGGAGGAAGAAGAGAAGCAGTGGGGACTCCCCTCTGAACCTCTCGAGACCTCGGCCGCAGACACGCTCGACGCCGCGCCGACGGTCGACCCGCTGGCCCTCGGCCTCGACACCCCGTCCTCGGTGAGCTCCATCGTGTTCCCCGTCGCCCCACCCGCCCCCGAGGCCGCGAGCACCGAGAACGCCGACCCCGAGGACTGACACCGCGCCGTCGCTGTTTCGCACTCCCGTCGCAGGTTCCGCCCGAATCCGTGCGACCGCGGCGCGAAAGTGCGTCCGCGGCCAGCGATACGGTGGACGGATGACCATCACCGCCGCCGCAGACGGCTCCGCCCTGGGCAACCCCGGCCCGAACGGCTGGGCCTGGTACATCGACGACGCGAACTGGGCGGCCGGCGGCTCCCCGCACGGCACGAACAACCAGGGCGAGCTCCGCGCCGTCCTCGAACTGCTCCGGGCGACGGCCGGCACCGACGAGAAGCTGCTGATCGAGTGCGACAGCCGCTACGTCATCGACTCCGTGACGAAGTGGATGCCGGGCTGGAAGCGCCGCGGGTGGCGGAAGTCCGACGGCGGGCCCGTGCTGAACCGCGACCTCCTCGAGGGGATCGACGAGGCCCTGCGCGGTCGCGATGTCGAGTTCTCCTGGGTCAAGGGCCACGCCGGGCACCCGCTGAACGAAGCCGCCGACGAGCGCGCGAACGCCGCCGCCAAGGCCTATCAGCAGAAGCAGGAGCCGCGTCGAGGCCCCGGGTTCACCCGCGCGACCGATGCCGGAGCCGCCGTCGCCGCGTCCGCCCCGGTCGCCGCCGCCGCTGCCGAAGCCCCGGCCTCCTCCTCGACGGCAGCCCCGTCTCGCACCTCGATCCCCGTCGCGGAGGCGGAGTTCGCCGCGCCGCTGTGGGCCGAGACCTCCGACCTCCTCGACGGACTCGACCTCGCGCAGGACGACCCCATCGTGATCGAGCTGCCGCTGTCGCCCGACGAGCACGCGCGCCTCCGGGACCGCGCCGAAGCGCAGGGCATCACCCTCGAAGAAGCACTTCGCCGCCTGATCTGACGGAGACCCCGAGGCGTACACTCGCACCATGTCGACTCCCCGCACCATCGGCCGGATCTTCCTCGGCGCCTCGCTCGTGTTCGCCGGCGTCTCCCACCTCACGTTCGCCCGCGAGGAATTCCAGGCGCAGGTGCCGGAATCGCTGCCGCTCGATCCCGACACCACGGTGCTCGCGTCCGGCGTCGCCGAGGTCGCGCTCGGCTCCGCTCTCCTCTTCGCCCGACGCCGCCGTCGCACGGTCGGCACCGTCGCCGCGCTCTTCTTCGCCGCGGTCTTCCCGGGCAATGTGGCGCAGTGGATGCATCATCGCGACGGCTTCGGCCTCGACACCGACATGAAGCGCTTCGTGCGTCTGTTCTTCCAGCCGGCGCTCATCGCGCTGGCCCTGTGGTCGACGCGCGCTCCGCGCCGCTGACCCACCCCGCGAGAGCAGGCCTTCGCGCGAGAACAGGCCCCCACCCCCAGCCACGCCTGAACCCGTGCGGCGGCCTGATGCGGCGTCACCCCGGGTCGGCTCCGTAGACTCGGCGGATGGCGGAAAGGACGAGGCGACGGTGAGCAGGCGCACCGTCTTCGGCCTGCTCCGGCTCACCGCCGCCGCCGTCTGCCTCGTCGCGCTGATCCACCGCCTCGCGTGGGGACTCGCGTCGAACACCATCGCGAGCCAGAACTTCTTCGCGTACCTGACGAACCAGTCGAACATCGCCTTCGTCGTCCTCCTCACCGTCGCCGGAGTCCTCGCGCTGAGGAGAGCCCGCGACCCGCGGTGGCTCACGGTGGCGCTCGCCCTCGTGCTCACCTGGACAATCACGGCGGGACTCGTGTTCGCGATCCTCGTCTGGCAGGCCGGAGTCCGGGGGATCCGCATCGACGTGCCGTGGTCGGATCAGGTGCTGCACTTCTGGCTGCCCGCGGTGACCGTCGCGGCCTGGGCCCTGGCCCCGGGGCATCGGGCGGTGCCGTGGCGCGTGATCCCGGTGACCCTGGCCTACCCGGTGCTGTGGGGCGTCGCGACGCTCATCCGCGGACCGTTGATCGGCTGGTACCCGTACTACTTCCTCGACCCGCGGCAGGTGAGCGGTCCCGTCGAGTTCACCGTCTCCTGCGCGATCGCGCTGGCCGTGTTCGCCGCCGTGGCGACCGCGCTCGTGCTCATCAGCCGCCTGCCGGACCCGTGGGACCGCGCTCCTGCCGAGCCTCCTCCCGAGGACCGCGCCCCGGCCGAGGCCGCGCGCGAGCCGGTTCAGGCGTAGAGCGCCAGCGAAGCGAGTGCCGCCTCGACGGCCTCCGCGTCCCCGAGCTCCGCGAAGTCCCGGGCCGCCGCACCGCCCACGATCCCGACGAGCACGTTCTCGCCGGTCGAGGGGCGGAGGTTGATCCACGTAGGGATCGCGATGTCGTCGCCGACCGCGTGCCAGATCGCCTCGTCACCGTCCCAGAACGGCTCGTCCCATCGCAGCCACACCGTCTCGATGGCGCCCATCCCGAGCGCGGAGACGGCGCCGCGGTTGTCGAACGGCAGCGGCGGATCGAACTCGATGGCCTGCTCCTGCAGCACCCCGAGCGGCACCGTCAGCAGCACCCGGTCGAAGGAGAGGGCCTCCCCGGTGCCGAGGCGCACACTCACCCCGGTGTCGTCCCACGCGAGGCGCGTGACCGGCGAGCTGAGCCCCACTTTCACCCCGTCCAGGGTGCTCTCGATGAACGGGGTCAGGTCGTCGCCGACCCCCTGCAGCGCCGCGTCCGGGAGTGGCGGGGCGAACCAGCTCGACAGGTCGACGGCGTCCGCGCCGGTCCGTGCGGCGAGGAGCGCGAGGAGCGCGGCGGTCGCGGGATCCTCCGGGTCGATGCCGGCTGCCACCAGGGCGTCCGCCACCGAGGAGTCCTGCGGGGCGGACTGCGCCGTGGTCACCGCGGCCTCCACCGGCTGCGGATCCACGGGGTCGACATCGCCCTCGGCCGAGCGCCACCGCGCCCCGTCGAGGTCGACGAGGTCCATGTCCCCCTCGTCGATCGTCTCGAGCAGCTCCGCGTCGGCCTCGCCGAACAGCCACGCGCCGAGCTGCACCGGAACCGGCCAGTCGTCCTCCGCGCGGGAGAGGATCCGGCCGCCGACGCGGTCGCGCGCTTCGAACACCGTCACCTGCAGGCCGTCCTCCGCGAGTTGCGCGGCGGCGGTCGCTCCGGCGATCCCGGCGCCGATCACGGCCACCCGCTCGCCGTCCTCGGCGGCGACGGTGAGCTCCCGCGCGGCACGGCGGCCCGAGCGCAGGGCTCCCCGGACGGTACCCGGCGCCTCGTCGTCGGTCGCCTCGCCGGCGAAGAAGAGCCGGTCGTCGACGGGCTGCGCGAGTGCCGCACGGGTCGCGGCAAGCACCCCCACGGGAGTGAAGCTCGCGGCACCCCGGGCGAAGGGGTCGGTGGTCCAGGTGCTGCGGACGCTCCCGCTCGGGGCAGGGACACCGGGCGGCGGCTCCGGTTCGCGCGTGCGGGTGGGGGTCGGCGTCGGTTCCGGCTCCGGGGTGCAGGAGGCGAGAAGCACCGAGACGGCACCGGCTCCGGCGCCGAGGAGCAGGGTACGGCGCGTGATCCTCATCGTGCCGCCACTTTATCCCGCTTTCGCGCAGGCAGAAGCGCCGGAACAGGCGGCTCTCCACGAGAACCGCCTGTTCCGGCGCGCGTGCCTGGGTGTCAGACGGACAGCAGCTCCCGCTCCAGTCGCGCGAACGAGGCCTCCATGCCGTCGGCCATGCCGGTGGCGAGGATCATGTCCCGCGTCTCCTTGTCGGGGTACTCGATGAGCACCGTGACGAGGGTCGCGCCGTCCTCCTCGTAGAGGTTGAGGTCGTTGAGCGTCTCGGTCGGCATGCCCTGCATCCGTTCGGTGGTGACGGCGCGCTTCGGGGCGTCGATCAGCAGCGCCTCCCCCTCGAATCCGAACGGCTCACCCTCCGTGTCGCCCACAGGCGCCCAGGAGTTCCGGTACGACTGGCCGACCTCGGTCGCCGACACGCACTCGGTCATCTCCCACCCGTCCGGGCCGAGCATCCACTGCCGGATGAGGTCGGGCTCGAAGTGGGCGCGCCACACCAGCTCGCGCGGACCCTCGACGAGGCGGGTGATACGCACGTGCGTGTCGTCGAGCAGCTCCACCCGCGTGCCCTTGCCCTGTGCGTAGTCGCGGAGGTCCTGCAGCACGGCGTCGAGCTGGGCCATGGCCATCCGGGTGCCCTCCACGGCGCCCATCGCGACGACCTGCTCGAGCGCCTCGGCAGACGTGAAGTGGCTCGTGTTGACCATGCGCGTGCCCTCGGCCGTCGGCTCGAACGTGAAGGTCATGCGCATGGAGGGGAGGTTCGCATCCGGCGTGCCCTCCTCGTCGGCGAACGAGTCGAGCACCGTGAAGCTGCGCGGCGCGTCGATCTCCAGGAACTCCCACGTGCCGGAGGCCTTCTCCCCGCGGGGACCGTTCATCGTGTAGACGGCTCGCCCGCCGACGGTGTGGTCCCACCGGGTGAAGGTGGCCGGCCACCCGGGAGGACCCCAGAACCGCTCGAGCTGCTGCGGGTCGGTGTAGGCGGCCCAGACGCGCTCGACGGGCGCGGCGAGGTCGGCGACGACGGTCATGGTGAGGTTCTCGGCATCCGTGATGATGTCCGTGACAGGCATGTCAGTCTCCTTGCGATTCGTTGCGTTGACTGCTGGTGGGGTCGGTGGAGGCCGGTCGCTCCCCCGCGGGCGGGGAGGGCTCGGCCAGGAGATCGTCGAGCCGGGCGATGCGCGACCGCCACAGCTCTTCGTATCGGGCGAGGAGCGCCCTGGCGCGGGCGATCATCTCGGGGTTCGCGCGGACGAGCCGCTCGCGTCCCTCGGCGCGCTTGACGATGAGGTTCGCCGCCTCGAGCACGGCCACGTGCTTCTGGACCGCGGCGAACGACATCTCGTACTCGGAGGCGAGGGTCGAGACGGACTGCTCCCGCTCGATCGTCCGGCGCAGGATGTCCCGCCGGGTCGACGTCGCCAGTGCGTGGAACACACGGTCGACCTCCGCTTCGCTCAACTCCATTTGTGCAACCATTTGGTTGTACGTTAGACCCGCGTCGCGAGCGTGTCAAGAGTTTTTCCCCGGGGCAGACGGTCCCCACAGCGCAGCTAGCCCGCTGAACATTTCCATTCACATGAATCCACACCGGTATTCCGGGCGTAGGCTGGAGGGAAGGACGGACCGTCCGAGAAGATCTCCCGGCACCGCGCCCGCCCGGGAGGGAGCCCGAAAGTGGCTCAGTACGACGTCTCGAACCGCTCGGCGATCGTGACAGGAGCGGGCAGCGGCATCGGCCGCGCGGTCGCCCTGCTGCTGGCGCAGAACGGCGCGGCGGTGGTGGTCAACGACCTGAACGCGGAGCACGCGAACGCGGTCGTCGAGGAGATCCGCGCCGCTGGCGGTACCGCGGAGGCGTCGGTCGGCGACGCGACGGACCCGGCCTGGATCGCCTCGTCGGTCGAGCTCGCCAACTCGCTCGCCCCGCTCCGCATCGGCGTCAACAACGCCGGCATCGGCGGCGCCACCGCGCCCACCGCGGACTACGAGGAAGACGCGTGGGACAAGGTGATCGCCATCAACCTCAACGCCGTATTCCGCAACATGAAGGCGCAGATCCCGTCGATCCTCGCCAACGGCGGCGGCTCGGTCGTGAACATCGCCTCGATCCTCGGCAGCGTCGGCTTCGCCGGCTCCCCCGCCTACGTCACCGCCAAGCACGGCGTCGTCGGCATGACGAAGACCGCCGCCCTCGAGTACTCGGCTCAGGGCGTCCGAGTGAACTCGGTCGGCCCCGGCTTCATCGACACCCCGCTCCTGGCGAACATGGGCGACGAGGCGAAGGACTTCCTCGTGTCGAAGCACCCGATCGGGCGTCTCGGCCAGGCGGAGGAGGTCGCGAACCTCGTGGTGTTCCTCGCGAGCGACGCCGCGAGCTTCATCACCGGCAGCTACCACCTGGTCGACGGCGGCTACACCGCCCTCTGACGAAGAAACGGCATCCGGCTGCCGGGAACCCGAATCCCGGCGGCCGGATGCCGCGGTCGGCGATCGAGAGCCCCCGCTCCGTTCTCGCCGTAGCCGTCACCGCCCGGGATCCGAGAGCCCTTGAAGAGGATCCCGAGGCGGTGAGGCAGGTCTGCACCCCTCCGTTATCAGGCGGACATCGCGTGCAATTCGCGCGATACCGCATCGAGCGCGAGCTCGGGGTCGGTGAGGTCGAGTCCGCCGGTCGAACCCGCGGCCTGCATGAGACGGGCCAGCAGCGGCCGCTGCAGGGTGACCGACGTCTCGACGACGAAGCGGATCGGGATGGACGCGTGGATCCACAGCGTCTCGGTGCAGTCGGCGCCGGTCTGCACCGTGAGCGCGAACGGCTCGTTGCGCCGCAGCTTGGTGACGGTGGCGGCGCGAAGGTGGGCGAGCAGCTCGTCGTTGATCTCGATCGGCTCGGCGAGGTTCGCGTAGGTGAGGGTTCCCATGTTCTTCTCCTCGTGGCAGAAAACCTGGACGAGGATAGTTTACTAGTTTAACTAGTTAAATCAAATCGATTAGGGAAGATCGCCGAGCTCGTCGGTCAGGCGGCGCAAGAAGCGGGAGATCACGGTCGCCTCTTCCGCGGTGAACTCACCCTCGATGGCGGCCACGCGCTGCGCCAGCTCGTCGCCCTGTCCGTGCAGATCGCGGAGCGACGGCCGGAGGACCTTGGACCGCGCATCCAGGGGGTGCGGCGCGACGACGATCTGCCCCCGCTCCGACATCCGTCGCACGACGCTCGTGACGGCGGCCGTACTGATGCCGAGGTAGGTGGCGAGGTCGCGGGGAGTGACGGGCTTCTCGACGGGCGCGGTGCTGATGAAGTGCATCGCCGCACGGTCGGTATCGTTGGGTTCGCGCCGGGCGGCGAGACGGCGGTTCAACTGCGCGTCGGCGCGACGGAAGTCGTCGACATCGCGAGCGAGCGCTGAGGTCGTGACGTCGGTACTCGTGTTTCCCATGCAGAGATCCTCCTTCCCCGAACTCCATGGTACCTCGGCAACCTGACAGTAAGGCTGTCTAGCTATATCGGGTGCGACCAGGGACTTCCGGAGGTGCGATGATGGAACCCTGCCCCCGAAAGGATGCCATGCCCGAGCCACTGAGCCTCGAGGAGGCGTCGTACATCCGCTACGCCGATCTGCTCGCACGCCTGGAGGAACTCTTCCCCTCCGTCTCGCGACGCCGGATCGAGCAGATCATCGCCGCCGAGACCGATGCGATCACGGGCGGTCTTCTGCGCATCGTCCCGGCCGAGGTCGAGACCGGCGCGATGGAGATGCTCGAGCGGGAGGCCGGTTCCAGCGACGAAGGAGAGGTCGCGTGACCGACAGCACCGGCGAGTTCCACGCCTCCGGATACTGGTACCCCGACAGCGAGCGCGCCACCACGGTCGACGTGCTCAACATGCTGCGGCGCTACCGCAGTGCCGAGACGGCGATGCGCGCCCGGACGCGCGCGTCGATGGGCATGAACGAGACCGACCTCGTCGCCCTCCGGTTCCTGCTGCGCGAGCAGAAGGCCGGTCGCATCGTGCGGCCGATCGATCTGGCGCGCATGCTCGACATCTCCACCGCGTCGACGACGACGCTCATCGACCGGCTGGAGAAGGGCGGGCACGCGCGCCGCGAACCGCACCCGACCGACCGCCGCGCCGGCATCGTCGTGCCCACCGTGAGCAGCGACGACGAGGTGCGCGCGACACTCGGTGCCATGCACCGCCGGATGCTCTCCCTCGTGGACGACCTCACCGATGAGGAGCGCGTGGTCGTCATGCGGTTCCTCGTCGGGATGACCGCCGCGATCCAGGAGGCCGCCGAGGCGGACGCCGTGCACGGCGGCGCCGACCTCGTGGAGGAGCCGGCCTAGTCCGACGCGTTCCGCGGGCGCCGGGCGTCCAGGAATCCCGCGAGCAGCACGGCCACGAGCGCCGCGACCGGTGCCACCACGAGACCCACGCGCAGGCTCTGCGTCTCCGCCAGCCAGCCGACGAACGGCGGCGACAGCAGGAAGCCGAGCCGCAGCAGCCAGGACACCACGGTGAGCCCGACCCCGGGCCGCAGTCGAGGGAGCTCGTCGGCGGCATGCATCGCGGCGGGGATGAGGGTGGCGATGCCGAAGCCCACGGCCGCGAACCCGAGGATCGTGCCGGGCACGCTCGGGAAGAGCAGCGCGAGCGTCATCCCGACGGCGGCGATGAGGCCGCCGACCCGCGCCACCCAGCGCTGCCCGAAGCGATCGGTCATCGGATCGCCGAGCAGACGCCCGACGAACTGCGCGCCGACGAGGGCGATGAATCCGAGCGGTGCGACCGCTGCCGCCGCTCCCAGGGAGTCGCCGAGGTAGAGGGTGGCCCACGAGTTGCCCGCGTCTTCGGCGATGGCTCCGGCCATCGCGATGAGGGTCAGGGCGATCACGGCCAGCACCGTCCGCGCCGGAACGCCGCGACGGACCGCGGAGGCGATCTCCTCGGGTTCCGCCACCGCATCCTCCTCGGCCTCGTCGTCGCGGCCGGGCAGGCAGAAGCGGAGGGCGACGAGGGCGACCGTCGCGAACACCGCGGTCGAGATCCCCAGGTGGACGGCGAGCGGGAGCTGCAGGGCGATCGCGCCCGCGGCCATCACTCCGCCGAGCACCGCGCCGATGGACCAGATGGCATGGAAGGAGTTGATGATCGAGCGCCCGTACCGCCGCTGCACGCGCAGGCCGTGGGCGTTCTGCGCGACATCGGTGATGGCATCGGAGGCGCCGCCGACGAAGAGCGCGATCGCGAAGAGGACGCCGGTCGGAGACAGCGCCGCCGACAGCAGGCCGAGGCTCGTGACCACGGTGCCGATGACCGCGATGCGCGCCGACCCGAAGCGACGGATCAGCGTGGCCGCCAGGAGTCCGGCCGCGATCGCGCCGGCGGGGAAGGCGGCGAGCGCGAGACCGTAGCCGAGGTTGTCCAGGCCGAGGGCGGCCTTGATCTCGGGGTAGCGCGGCAGGATGTTCGCGAACAGGGCGCCGTTCGTGAGGAACAGCGCCGAGACGGCGATGCGCGCGCGCCGGGTGGCACGGTCCGCGGGGGCTCGTCGAATCGATTCGATTGAGGTCACGGATACGACCGTACCCTGTCGCCGGGGGTACTCGCGAGCGTGTCATGACGGTGCGATGCCGCGGGCGCAAGCCCGTTCCCCGTGCCGGCCCCGGGATCTACGCTCGGAACATGAGCGAGCTCACCCAGCCCACCGGTCGCGAGGACGCCCTGCGAGCGGTCCCCCGCGACGACGGCTCCGCACCCCGCGCCCTCGTGCTCGGCGCCACCGGGTACATCGGCGGCCGCCTGACCCCGCGCCTGCTGAACGCCGGCTACCGGGTCCGGGTCCTCGCCCGCGACGCCGTCCGCGCCGCCTCCTTCGGCTGGGGCGAGGAGTGCGAGATCTTCGAGGGCTCCGCCGACGACGAGCACGCCGTCGCCTCCGCGATGGACGACGTCGACGTCGTGTACTACCTCATCCACTCCATGTCGGCCGGCAAGGGCTTCGAGGAGAGCGACGAGCGCGCGGCGGCCACCGTCGCCACGGCAGCCGCCCGAGCCGGGGTGCGGCGGATCGTCTACCTCGGCGGCTTGCACCCGGACGACGTGAAGCTCTCCCCGCACCTCCGCTCCCGGGTCCACGTCGGCGAGATCTTCCTGGAGTCCGGGGTGCCCACCCTCGTCCTGCAGGCGGGCGTGGTGATCGGCTCCGGTTCGGCGTCCTTCGAGATGATCCGGCACCTCACCGACGTGCTGCCGTACATGCCGGCGCCGAAGTGGGTGCGCAACCGCATCCAGCCCATCGCCGTGCGCGACGTGCTGCACTACCTGCTCGGGGCGGCACGGGTCGACGACCAGGTGAACCGCGCGGTCGACATCGGCGGACCGGATGTGCTGCGCTACGGGCAGATGATGAACGGGTACGCGGTGGAGGCCGGACTGCGGCAGCGCGCCATCGCGGCCCTTCCGGTGCTGACCCCGGAGCTCGCCTCGCACTGGGTGAACCTCGTGACGCCGGTGCCGCGTTCCATCGCCCGGCCCCTCGTCGCCTCGCTGCAGAACGAGTGCATCATGAAGGACCACGCCGTCGACGCGCTCATCCCGCGGCCCGAGGGCGGGCTCACGCCGTATCGCCGGTCCGTGGCGCTGGCCCTCGGCCGGGTGGATGCGGACGCCGTGGAGACGAGCTGGCAGGACGCCGAGGTCACCGGAGCCCCGAGCGACCCGCTGCCGAGCGACCCGGACTGGGCCGGGCGCACCGTGTTCACGGACAAGCGCTCCGTCGCGACGCGCGCATCCGTCGCGGAGCTGTGGCGCGTCATCCTCGGGATCGGCGGCGAGAACGGGTGGTACTCGTCGCCGCTGCTCTGGGCGGTCCGCGGGCTCATGGACCGCGTGGTCGGCGGCGTGGGGCTCCGCCGCGGACGCCGCAGCCGCACCGCCGCCCGAGTCGGCGATGCGATCGACTTCTGGCGCGTCGAGGCGGTCGAGCAGACCGAGGAGGGCCATCTGCTGCGGCTCCGCGCCGAGATGAAGGTGCCGGGCGAGGCCTGGCTCGAACTGCGCGCGGTGCCCGACGGCGACGGCGCCCGCTACGAGCAGCGCGCCGTGTTCTTCCCCCGCGGACTCCTCGGCCGGCTGTACTGGCTCGCCGTGCTGCCCTTCCACGGGCTCATCTTCTCCGGCATGGCCGCCCGGATCACCGCGGCCGCCGAGACAGGCGACCACGCCGGTTCAGGCGTCATGCGTGAGGGAGTGCCTGATCCGGCGTGAGCGCCTGAGCTCTCGCGTTCAGTCCTTGTCGGCAGGGGCGTCCATCGCCGCATCGACGGCGGCGTCCACCTCGGCCGGCGGGATGATGTCGATCGCCTCGGTCGCGGCCTCGTACACCTCGGCGAGGGTGTCGTCGACGGTGTCCTCGTCGATCCAGGCGAGGTCGTCCTCCGAGTGGTCGTACTCGACGGGCACGAGCGCGAAGTCGTCGCCGTACTCCTCGAGGCCGGCCATGACGCTGTGGCGGACGGCGGCGCGGGCATACCGGTCGCGGAGGATCAGGGGATCGCGCCGCAGATCCTTCATGAACGCGATCATCATGAACGTCATGATGATCGCGAACGGCAGCGCCGCGATGATCGTCGCGTTCTGCAGCGACTGCAGCCCGCTCCCCTCGGCGCCGCTGACGAGCAGCACGGCGGCGATCACACCGACCAGCACGCCCCAGACGACGGCGACCCAGCGTGACGGCTCCGGGCGGCCCTGCTGCGAAAGCGTGCCCATGACGAGCGAGGCGGAGTCGGCACCCGTGATGAAGAAGATCGCGATGAGGATGATCAGGATGATGCTGGTCACGAGCGGGAACGGCAGGTTCTCCAGCACCCCGAACAGCACCTCCTCCGGCGGGTCGACGACGAGGCCTGCGCCGTCCATCTGCTGCTGGATGGCCGTCGTGCCGAAGATCGCGAACCACACGAGCGAGATCGCGGAGGGCACGACGATGACGACCGACACGAACTGACGGAGCGTGCGGCCGCGCGAGATCTTCGCGATGAACATGCCGACGAAGGGCGACCAGGAGATCCACCACGCCCAGTAGAAGATCGTCCAGCTCGACAGGAAGGCCTGCGCGGCCTCACCCTGCGAGGCGGAGCGGCCGATCATGGTCGGCAGATCGCCGAGGAACTGCACGGCCACCGACGGGATCACGTTGAGGATGAGCAGCGTCGGGCCGACGAAGAACACGAAGAACGCCAGCAGGATGGCGACCACGGCGTTGATGTTCGACAGCGCCCGGATGCCCTTGGAGACGCCCGACACGGCGGACGCGATGAAGCAGGCCGTGAGCACCGCGATGACCGCGATGAGGATGCCGTTGCCGAGGGGTCCGGCTCCGCTGACGATCTCGACGCCGTGGCCGATCTGCAGCGCACCGAGCCCCAGCGAGGCAGCCGTGCCGAACAGCGTCACGATGATGGAGAAGATGTCGATCGTGCGGCCGACCGGGCCCGTCGTGCGGTTCTCGCCGAGCAGCGGGGCGAAGATCGACGAGATCAGCGGCGTGCGGCCGCGGCGGTAGGCGCCGTAGGCGATGGCTCCACCGACGAGCGCGTAGAACGCCCAGGCCTGCGGGCCCCAGTGGTAGAGCACCTGCGTCTGCGCGGTGTGCATGGCCTCGAGGGTGTTCGCCTCGACGGTGCCGGGCGGCGGATTCTCGAAGAAGGTCAGCGGCTCGGCCGCGCCCCAGAACACGAGGCCGATGCCCATGCCCGCCGCGAAGAGCATGGAGATCCACGAGAACATCGAGAACTCGGGCTCTTCGTCGTCGCGGCCGAGCGGGATGCGCCCGTACTTACTGAAGCCGACGAACAGCATGAACACGAGGATGATCGTTGCGATGGTCGTGAAGAAGAAGCCGAAGTACTCCACGACCCAGGCGAGCACGGTGCTCGTGGTGCCGGCGAGGTTGTCCCCCGCGAACACGCCCCACGCGATGAAGGCGAGGGCGAACGCGGCGGCGACGCCGAACACGAGCGGGTCGGTGCGGTAGGTGCGCCCCGTCTCCTCCACCGACACCCCGGGAACCAGCGCCGGGTGCACGCTGCGCGGCGGGACCGTCGTGATGTCGCGGACGATCTTGCGCGCGGTCTCGGAGGCCTTCGCCGCCTGGCGGTGCGTCCCGGTCACGACGGCGTCGGTGCGCGGACGGGTCGGGGATCCTGCGGAGCGTTCGGTGGGCTTCTCGTCAGGCGTGTCCATGAGAGACCATCTTTCCACCTGTGCGGGCTCAGGCGTACGCGGGAGATCAGGCACTCCTGGTTGGGAGCGCCTGGTTCCGCGCGATCGCCTGTTCCGGCGGGGGTGTTGGGGCGGGGCCTGGG
>NZ_QCXO01000124.1:0-64642 GCF_023383675.1 Microbacterium sp. ER1 | reverse complement strand
GGGTCAGAGGGGGCGGAGGAACGTGAGGATCGAGGTGGGCTCGACGATGAGCTCCTGCAGGGCGGCGTTGAAGGGGACACCGGCGGGTGCGTGCAGGTGGGCCTGGAAGGCGTCCTCGTCGCGGTAGACCTCGTAGACGAAGAAGCGGTCGGGGTCGTCGACGAGGCGGTGGGCGTCGAAGACGATGTTGCCCTCCTCGGCGCGGACGACCTCGGCGAAGTCCCGCAGCAGCGCGGCGACCCGGTCGGCGGCTCCGGGCTGCGCGGTGAAGACGGCGTGGAGGACGGTGGGTTCGGGCATGACGACTCCTCGGGTTCGGGTGGTCAGGAGTGGAGGGCCAGGAAGCGCGCGGGGGTCGTCACGAGCATCCGGTGCACGGCGTCGTCACCCACGGCCTCGCGGAGCCGGGGAAGGTAGCGGTCGCCGAGGTAGGCGAGACCGGGCATGCCGCCGTACGCGATGTACCGGGTGCGCCGGGCGACGTCGCCTCCGAGCAGGATCCGGTCGCCGGCGCCCCGCTCCACCACGGCAACCGTGAGCGCCAGCAGCTCCGCGTCGGAGCGGGTGCGCGGGCGGGCGAAGCCGTCGTACCCGAGGTGGGCGCCGCGCTCGGCCAACGCGACGTGCAGACCGGGATCGGGGTCGCGGTCGGCGTGGGCCAGCACGACGCGATCCGCCGGCACCCCCTCGGCCGCCAGCAGGTCGAGGACCTCGTGGGCCGCGGTGCCGAACTCCAGATGCACCATGACGGGGGCTCCGGTCTCCCGGTGCGCCTGAGCGACGGCGACGAGGGTCGTCCGCTCGAACGGACTGAGGCGCCAGTAGTCGGCCCCGCCCTTGAGCATGCCGGCGCGGACGGGCTGCCCGTCGGGACCCGCGGCGAGAGGCACGTCGGGCGTCTCGAACACCGCGGTGTCGTCCGCCGGCATCCCCCGCGTGAGGTCGGACACGAACAGGGCGGCGAGGCGGTCCGCGCCCCACACCTGCATCGGGTGGTCGGGGCCGTAGTGGGCCTCACGGTGCCGGCCCGTCGTGGCGACCACGTGCAGTCCGGTCGCGGCGCTGATGCGGGCGACGGCGGCCGGGTCGCGGCCGAGGCCGAACGGGGTGGCGTCGACCATGGCCTCGAAGCCGCTCGCCCGCAGCAGACCGGCCTCCTCGCCGGACGCGGCCTCGTCGTCGAGCTCGTCCCCGACCAGCAGCGGCGACACCTGGAAGAGGTGCTCGTGGTAGTCCACGCGCCCGAGCCGCGACGGGTCGAGGTCGCCGAGGACGGTCCGCACGGCGGGCATCAGCGCACCGACTCCGCGGCCTCCGCGAGGCGCTCGACGGTCTCCGGCGTGAGGTCGAGGTCGAACACGTCCGCCACGACCTGCGACCAGCCGTGGATGAAGTACCGCCAGCCGTCGACCACATACAGCGCGCGGTCGTCCTCCTGTGCCTCGGCCTGGTGCAGGAACTCCAGGGAGCCGCGGTAGTTGAACTCCCACGCGTACGCGCCCTCGGGGAACACGACGGCGTCGGTCAGCGGGGAGCCCGGGCGGTCCTTGCCGAGCCCGGTGGCGTTCGCGATGACCGATCCCGCGGGCGCGGCGGCGACCAGGGCATCGGCCTCCTCCGGCGTCTCGGTGACGACGTAGCGGAGCAGTCCCTCGGGAGTGCCGTGCTGGCGGTGCACCTCGCGGAGGTGGTCGAGCTTGTCCTGCGTGCGCGCGGTGACGGTGATGAGGGCCGGGGCATCCTCCCGCTCGGCGAGGGCCCAGCTCAGCGCGGTGCCCGATCCGCCCGCACCCAGGATGACGACCTCGGCACCGGTGCGCGCGAAGTGGTCGGCGGGGAGGAAGTCGCGCAGCGCCAGGTCGACCGTGATCGGGTCCTTCGCGCGGCCGGACAGCGTGGACCCGCGCTTGGCGATGCTGGAGATCTCGGCGCAGGACACGGCGAACGGGTCGAGGTCGTCGAACAGGTCGGACGCCGCCGCGTACACGTTCATCTTGTGCGTGGTGACCAGCGCGCCGCGGTGGTGCGGGTCATCGCGGATCTGCTCGACCATGGCGCGGTACTGGGCGGGGTCGGCGTCCATCGGCAGGTCGTGGCCGACGAGGGTCCGGGTGGGGAGGCCGAGGATGTCGGCCCACAGCGGGAACACCTTCATGATCGACGACGAGGCGGTGGTGACGCCCACGAAGCCCATGTAGTCGGCGGTGGCGGACGGTGCGGCGGACGTCGCGGCGGTGGTCATCGGTTCTCCTCGGGAGCGGACGCGGGCAGGGGCACGGGGTGGGCGGGGTCGGCGCCGCGGAGGACGGCGAGCACATCCGCGAGCGACAGCTCTCCCATGTTGTCGACGGCCTGGGTGGTCTGGGCACCGAGGTGCGGGGTGACGATGACGCGGTCGGCGAGAGCCGGGTCGAGCAGGGGACTGTCGTGCGCGGCGGTGTCGCCGTCGAGAGTGTCGGCGGCGTACCCGGCGAGGGTGCCGTCACGCAGCGCGTCCGCCACGGCCTGCTCGTCCACGAGGTCGCCGCGGGCCGTGTTGACGAGTACGGTGCCGGGTCGCATCACGGCGAGGCGCTCGGCGTCGACGAGGCGCTGACCGCCGGGGGCGTGCAGGGTGATCACGTCGGCGGTGCGGAACAGGTCATCGAGGCCGAGGGGCTCGGCGCCGTGGTCCCGTACGAGGTCGGCGGGGAGGAACGGGTCGGAGGCGAGCAGCCGCGGGCCGAACCCGCTCAGTCGCCGCGCGACCCCTTGGCCGATCCGCCCGAAGCCGACGATGCCGACGGTCGCGGCGCCGAGCTCCCGTCCGCGGCGCACGCTCCAGTCGCCGGTCCGCACGCGGCGGTCGCCGTCCGGGATGGTGCGCAGGGCGGCGAGCATGAGGCCGACCGCGTGGTCGGCGACCGCATCCGCGTTCGCGCCGGGGGTGTTCGTGACCGGGATGCCGCGGTCGCGCGCCGCCGCGAGGTCCACCGCCTCGGTACCGACCCCGTAGCGCGCCACGACCTTGAGCTTCGGGCCGGCAGCGAGGTGCGCGTCGGTGACCGGTCCGGTGCCGGCGATCCAGGCGTCGGCACCGTGCAGCAGCACGCGCAGCTCGTCGAGGTCGTGATGGGCGGGTCCGCGGAGGATACGGTGTCCGGCCTGCGCGGCGCGCCCGACCAGGTCGAGGTCGCCGTCCGAGAAGGAGCGGCTCGTGACGAGGATGACGCCCATCAGCGCGGCCTTCCCGCGAACCACGGTGCGAGGGCCGTGTACGCGTCGGTGAAGCGGGCGTGGCGCTCGGCGTAGACCGCATGCCGGGACGGGTCTGGCGTGAACTCGGCGGTGACCTCGCTGAGCGCCCGGGCGGCGGAGAAGTCGGTGAGGCCGAGGCCGACGGCTCCCGTGACCGCGGCACCGAGGCTGTTCGCCTCCTCCACGATCGTGCGGCGTCGCACCGGCACGCCCCACACGTCGGCGAGGACGGCGAGGTAGACGTCGCTCTGCGCCCCGCCGCCGACGGCGTCGATGCGGTCGATCGTCGCGCCGGCCTCGCGGAACGCCTGGATGCAGGTGAGGAGGTTGAACGCCGTCCCCTCCAGGACCGCGCGCACGAGGTGGGCCCGCCCGTGGTGGCGGGCGAGACCGACGAAGGCCCCGCGCGCATCCGGGTCCCACAGCGGGGAGCGCTCGCCGAGCAGGTACGGGAGGAAGTAGAGGTCGTCGGTGTCGATGTCGCTCGCGGCCTCGGCGACGAGGCGCCCCGTCTCGGGGTGCGCGGGATCGACGGAGAGGGCTTCGGCGATCCACTGCACCGAGGCGCCGCCGGCCTGCATGGTCGCGGTCGGCACGAACGACGCGGGCACGACGTTGTCGAACGTGAAGGTGCGCATCGCGGGGTCGTGCAGCGGGGCGTCGGCCGCGAAGGAGATCCACGAGGAGGTGCCGAGGCACACGTAGGCGCCGTCCTCCGGGGCCACGACGCCGGAGCCGACCGCGGCGAGCGGTCCGTCGCCCCCGCCCATCACGACCTGGACGCCGATGTGCAGCCCGAGCGCCTCGGCCGCGGCAGGCGTGAGCGGGCCCGCGATCTGCGTCGACTCCAGGATCTCGGGGAAGAGGGCGGGGTCGAGCCGCGCGGCGGCGAGGATCTCCGGCGACCACGTGCCCGCGACCTGGTCGTACGCATTGGTGCCCGAGGCGTCCGACCGGTCCGTGGCGAGCCGCCCGGTCAGCCGCAGCACGATGAAGTCCTTGGCGACGCACACCCGGCGCACGCGCTGCCACACCTCGGGTTCGTTGTCGCGCACCCACATGATCTTCTCGAGGGAGTAGGTGGGGTTCAGGCGGTGGCCGAGGATCCCGTAGGCGTGCTCGGCACCGACCGCCGCCTCGAGCTCGCGCTGCTGGGCGCCGGCGCGGGTGTCGGCCCAGATGATCGCGGGTCGTGCGGGCTCGCCGTCGGCGTCGAGCAGCACGGCGCCCATCATCTGTCCGCTGACCACGAGGCCCGCGACCTCGGCGGCGGCGGTGCCGGTGCGCGAGAGGAGGTCGCGGGTCGCCGTGACGACCGCGTGCCACCAGTCGGCCGGGTCCTGCTCAGCGACGCCGCCGGCCGCGAAGTGGGCCGGGTACGGCACCGTGACCGCGGCGATCAGACGACCGTCGTCGTGGTGCAGGGACGCCTTGTTCCCGGTGGTGCCGAGGTCGTGGGCGATGATCATGGCCGGAGCCTATTCCGCGTAGGGGCGCAGGTCGACGCCGGACTCCGCGCGGAACGCCCGCGAGCCCATGCCGTGCTCCAGCACCCAGCCGTAGTCGTGGCCGGCGCCTCCCGGGTACACGGCGAGGAAGGAGTAGGGCTCGTCCCCGGTGTTCACGGAGCGGTGCGCCCAGCCCGGCGGGATGTAGCCGATGGTGCCGGGGAGCATGTCGAGCCACTCGGTGCGCTCGCCGTCGAACATGAGCAGTCCGCCGCGGCCGTGCAGTGCGAGGTAGATCTCGCCCTGGTGGTCGGGGTGCTGGTGGCCCTTGGTCATCCAGAGCTCGCCGCCCGTGTCGCCGGGCATGATCGTGGTGATCGACTGCGGCAGCTCCCGCTCGATCTCGGGGACCGGGGAACTGACGACCGTGTAGACGATCGGGTCCTCGCCCGCGGCAGCGGCCGCCCAGGCGTCGTGATCGCGGAACAGGCCTTCGAGGTCGGACATCCGCCGGGTCAGGGTGGGGCCTTCGGGGGAGAGGGTGAGCTTCTCGGCGTCGAAGGCGATCGCCATCGGGGAGATCGGCGGGGTCTGGTACTCGGGCATCCATGCTCCTCGAAACGGGTGCTGCGTCGTCGCGCAACCTGTAATGACAAGCTCACTGTACCTGTTATGACAGGTTGCGTCCAGTGCTCTCCTGCGCGGAGGAGGACGCGCGCCCGACGGCCGTCAACCGGCGAGCACCCGTTCCAGGTGCTCGCGCCCGCCGCGGATGGCGGACGCCGTCACCTCCGCCGACCCCGGGTACTCGGCGTGACCGGCGGGGAGGACGGCCAGGTCGAGGTCGCGGGCCCCGGCGGCGACCGCGAACTGCCCTTGCGGCGGCACGTACTGGTCCCACAGGGCCGCCTCCACCCGGACCGGCACCGCGGAGAACCCGATCGCGGTGGAGGAGTCGAACCAGCGCAGCACCTCGCGGGCCTCGGGGTGCCGCAGGACGTGCTGACGCACGGTCTCCCCGCTCCCCAGGCATGGCACCGCCAGCCGCTCGTCGTACTGGCCGAAGCTCGGCACGATGAGGGTGGCCCCCACGAACCGGTCGTCCCACGGCAGGGCGAGCGCGCCGATGCCGCCGCCGAAGCTCTCCCCGACGTAGTAGAGAGGAAGCGCGCCGACGACCGAGACGAGGACGTCGGCCGCCAGCCACAGGTCACGGGCGCAGAGGCCGAGCACGTAGCGCTCCGGATCGTCGATGCCCGCGAGCACGTGCTCGGGGGTGGGCTCGGGCGCTCCGATCCCCGCGTTCAGCACGCCGAGCCCGCGGGCCACGGGATAGATCGCCGCGACGTCGTCCGGCACCCGGGCGAGATCGACCGCGTCTCGACCCCCGTAGCCGTGGCCGTGCACGACGCCCGCGCGGGGAGGGCCGTCGAGGGGCTCGACCACCCAGGCCCGCAGCCGCACGCCGTCGACGCCGGCATGCTCGACGACGGACACCCGACGGCCCTGCTCCTCGGAGGTGGAGAGGACCACGGGGGCGGCGTCCACCGCGGCGGCCTCCCGCCGCCAGCGTCGCCAGCGGTCGGCGAACCCGGGCGGCGCGGGCACGGGGCGGACCGCGCGGAGGTCGGCTTCGGTGCGGCCGTAGCTGCCGTCGAACGCGGCATCGGGGAACCAGGTGGCGTAGGGCTCGGGGAAGGTCATGCGGGCTGAGGGATCCTGTTCCGGGAGTGGGGCGGGCGGGGGTGCGTGGCAGACTGGAGGCTCCATCGGAAGGAGACCGCGTGCTGGTCACGGAACGACGCGAGCGCATCCTCGCCCTGACCCGCGATCGCGGTACCGCGTCCATCGGCGAGCTCGCGGCCACGCTGCAGGTGAGCGAGATGACCGTGCGGCGCGACATCGATCAGCTGGCCGAGGAGGGCGCGGTCGAGCGCATCCGTGGCGGCGTGCGGGCTCGGGGCCTCCACCGTCTGGTTCCGGCTCCGGCGGCCTCGGCCGAACGGCGCGCGATCGTCGCGGCTGCCGCGGATCTCGTGGAGCCCGGCATGGCGGTCGGCATCTCCGGCGGTCCCACGGCCCTGGCGCTCGCGCGGGAGCTCGTGCGCGTCCCCGAGCTCACGATCGTCACGAACGCCCTGCCGGTCTCCGACCTGTTCTCGCCGCCGGATCGCGCCGATGCTCCGTACACGCAGACGGTCGTGCTCACCGGGGGCGTGCGCACGCCCTCGCAGGCCCTCGTCGGGCCGGTCGCGGTCCGCGCTCTGGAGCACCTGCACTGCGATCTCGTGTTCCTCGACGCCCACGGCCTCGACGAGCAGGCCGGCATCACGACCATGAACCTGCTGGAGGCCGAGACCAACCGGGCGCTCATGGCTGCGGGGCGGGAGGTCGTCGTCCTCGCCGAGCACACCCGCTGGGGCGTGGTCGGACTCACGACCGTCGCCGACCTCAGCGACATCGACCGCCTCGTCACCGACGACGGCCTCGACGACGGCGCACGGGAGCTGCTCACGGCTCACGTCGGCACCCTGCACGTCGCGCCGCGCGACGGCGGCGACGAGCGTGCGCTCGCGACGGCCCTCGCGGACTGAGTCCGCCGCCGTCATCGGGCCGTGCTCGCCCGCGGGATCAGCCGGGCGCCGACCGTCACGTGCCGCACGGGGAGATCGGCTCCCGGCGGCGCGGCGATCTGCCGTTCGAGCTCCGTGAACGCCGCGTCCACGAGGCGGGCGTGGTCGGGGGCGATGGTGCTGAGGGCGGGCACGGCGAAGCGTGCGGCCCGGATGTCGTCGATGCCGACGACGGCGACGTCTCCCGGCACGCTCCGCCCCTGGGCCTGGAGAGCGGCCAGCGCACCGAGGGCGACCGAGTCGTTCGAGCAGACGATGCCGTCGAGATCGGGGATCGCGGCGGCCATGGCGCCCGCCACGCGCTCGCCCTCCTCGGCCGTGAACGCGTCGACCTGCGCGGTGAGGGCGGGGTCGGCGGGGATCCCGGCGGCCGCCAGGGCCTCCAGGTACCCGGCGTGCCGACGGTCGGCGGCGTCCGAGGGGCGGGCGTCGCGGCGTCCGACGAAGCCGATGCGGCGGCAGCCGACCGCGAGCAGGTGCTCGGTGGCGGTGTAGGCGGCGGCGCGGTTGTCGATCGTGACGTGCGTGAACGGGCTCACCTGGATGTGCTCGCCCAGCAGCACGAGCGGCCCGGGGGAGGTGCGGCGCGTGAGGTCGGCGACCGTGAGCGAGCGCGGGATGTGGATGAGCCCGTCGATGGGCGGCAGGCCGACGCCGTTGGCGACGTCGATCTCGCGGCCGTGATCCCCCTCGGTCTGCACGATGAGCACGGCCAGCCCTCGGTCGTCGGCGCCGCGGACGATGCGCGAGCCGAGCTCCGCGAAGTACGGCTCCTCCAGATGCGGCACCGCGAGCGCGATGAGTCCCGTGCGGGTGGCCCGCGCGACAGGGAGCACGCGGCCCCCGGGCGAGGTGGTCACCTGCGGCCTCCTGGAGGGACGACGGTCTCCGCCGGGACGACGGATGCCCTTCACGTTAGCGCTCTCCGTCACGATTGCACTCGGAACGCGATCACGCGTGCCTCCGCGACGCCGTTCGTCCGCTCCACCACGAGGCGGGCGGCCGCGAGGGCGCCGAGGTCGTCCGGCAGGGGATGCACCCGCAGACGATGGCGGTTGTCGCGCTCCTCCGCCACGGTGCGCCACTCCTCGGAACCCGCCTGCTGCACCTCGACCCGGTAGTCGCGCACGAGCTGGGGCAGCACCTCGTCGGGGCTGCGGTGGTGGTGCAAGGTGTTGAGCTCGAGGTCCACGTCGTCGTCGAACACGAGGCGGATCTCGGAGGCCGTGACGGGCTGCTCCCAGTCCAGGCGCAGCCACTGCGGGCCCTCGGCCTCCGGGGCGGACGCCCACAGGTGCGGACCGCCGAACGGGCGGTTGTACCCGGAGACGGCGCGCTCCGGCGCGACCCCCTCGGAGTGCGGGCTCGTGCGGAACGCCGGCACCCGCCCGCGCAGCGGCTTGGTCGGCCACTGCACGAGGAGACCGTCGCGGTCGACCTGCACGTTCCGGTCGTCGTTGTCGACCCGGTGCACGAGGGTGAGCACCCCGGGCGGGAGCTCGTCGGCGAGCTGCACCTGCACCTGCGGGTTCGCGCGGAGCACGATGATCGCGTTCTGCGGGTCCTCCGGGGCGAAAGGCGTCTCCGCCCGCACCCAGGACGGCCCACCGGCGGGGACGTCGATCACGGTGCGGTGCTCGAGAACCGCGGGCACGATGTTCTGCGGGCGGCCCGTGGACCAGACCTCCACCGTGACCTGCGTGTCGGCCTCGGCGCCGAGCAGCAGCTCGGTCGTGTCGAGGCGCGGGTGCACGGGGACGACGATGCCGAGGTCGTCCGTCAGGGTGTGCGGGGCCGCCGCGGCCGCGGCGGTCTCCGGGGTGCCGATCGTGCGCAGGGTGCTGGACGCGGTGACGGCGGCGGTGCGGGCGAGGTCGGAGGGATCCTCGTTCGCGACTCCGATGAGGGAGGCGTCGGCGCGGAGCAGCGTCTGCCGGAGTTCCGCACGATGGTGCTCGTACAGCTCGCGGGGCGTGGCGTCGTGCGCGTAGCAGAGGGCGGCGGCGGTGCCCGCGGCCTCGCCCATCGCGGCGCACGTGGCCATCACTCTGGCGGCACCGAAGGCGATGTGCGTGGCCGAGATGTCGCGGCCCGCCATGAGCAGGTTGTCGACGTTGACGGAGTAGAGCGTGCGGAACGGGATCTCGAAGACGCCGTCCGAGAAGCGCTGCACCGCGCCCGCCCCCGTCGCGTACATCCCCTCGGCGGGATGGAGGTCGATGGACCAGCCACCGAACGCGACGCCGTCGTCAAACGACGTCTGCTCCAGGATGTCCTGCTGGCGCAGCGTGTAGTCGCCGATGAAGCGACGGTACTCACGCTTGCCGGGGATGTTGCCGATCCACTCCAGGGTCAGGTTGTCGGCGTCGAACTCGCCGGAGTTCTTGATGTGGTCCCAGATGCCGAGGATCACCGACCGCAGCTCGTCGCGGATCGCCTCGTTGTCGTCGACGATGTCGAGCGTGCCGCCCCACTCGATCCACCAGTAGTGCGCGCCGCTGTCGCCGCTGCGGATGATGCGCGACGAGGGGATCGGGGTGGTCGAGATGTCCTTCGCGCTCTCCGGCGCGACGTACTTCACCGGGTGCCCGAGATCCTTCGTGTAGAAGAGGAGCGTCGAGCCGAGGAACTCGCGCACGGGCTGCTCGGGTGCCCAGTCCTCGCCGAACTCGCTGCGGCTCTCCTTGCCCAGTCGGTGGCGGGCGCCGACGAGCCGTCCGACCAGGCCGTCTCCGGTGCAGTCGAGGAAGAGCGGCCCGCGGAAGACGGTGCGGATCTCCGAGCCCATCGTCCAGCCGGTGACCGACCGGACCCGACGGGCGTCGTCGGGTCCGGTGGCCTCGGCCTCGAGCACCTCCGTGTTGAGGAACAGCGTGAGGTTGGGCTCGCGGCGCACGATGTCGAGCACCACGTCATCCCAGTACACGGGGTTGCCCTCGGGGTTGCGGAACTGGTTCTCCCGGTACATCTCGCCGATGATCCCGGTCTCCCGCGCCCACCGCTGGTTGCCGTGGGCGGTCGCTCCGCACACCCAGACCCTCACCTCCGAGGAGGAGTTGCCGCCGAGCACCGGCCGGTTGTTGATCAGCACGGTACGTCGGCCGAGGCGGGCGGCCGCGACGGCGGCGCTCACTCCGGCGAGGCCGCCGCCGACGACGATGATGTCGGCTTCGACGGTCTGGGTGCGCATGGGGATGGGTTCCTTTCGGGAGGGGGATGATGCCGCTCAGCGCGCGGCGATCGCTTCGATCTCGTAGACGCGGGCGACGTCGGTGGCGGAGTCCGACGGGTCGGTGATGACGAGGCGCACGGCATCGGCCGTCCGCCCCTGGGCATCGACCACGACCGTCGTCTGGGTGTTGCCGGTGACGGTGCCGACCGTGACCCAGCCGCTCGCGGTGCGCAGCTGGACGGTGAAGTCGCGCAGCACGGAGGTCTGCGGCGGGCCGACCGTGTATCCGCTGCGGACCCGGACGACGTCGAGCGGTGCGGCCTCGTCCCACTCGACCGTGATGGTCGGCTGGGTGTCGGAGGCCGCCGAGATCCACCGGCTCGCATCCGTGCAGCCGCCGTCGATCGCCTTCTCCGGGCCGGTGTCGGCGCGGAGCTGGGACGAGGCGGTCGCAGTGCCGCCGAGCGCCAGGTTCTCGCCGCCGGCGTCGCCCCGGAGGGAGGCGACGATGGCGGGGAGGGTGGTCGCCCCCGGCTGCCCGTCGCGCGGGATCTCGGCGTGCCGCAGCGTGCCGCCGCTGGGAACGGCGGGGGCGCTGAGGTAGACGATGTCGGTGCCGTCCGTGCGGGTCGCCGCGCGGAGGCGCTGCTGGCCCACGACCGGATCGCCCACGGCGTCGGCGGTCCATCCGGAGGCCCCGGCGGTCAGCAGCACCGTCTGACTGCGGGTGATGCCGCAGTCCTGCACCGACACCACGGCGTAGACGCGGGTCTCGCCGCCGGCGGTGGTGGTGTCGAGCGCCGCGATGGTCTGCACGCCGCCACCGAGGGCGTCCGTGTCCACGAGGGTCTCGCTCGTCCAGGCGGAGCCGGTCCAGGTCGTCCACCGCACGTCGAAGGCGTTCTCGGTCTCGTCCGCGTACCGGTAGGTCACGCCCACGAGCTCACCGTCGGCGAGGGCCATCTTCGCGGTCTGCACCGCGGGCACGGCGTCGCCGATGGTCTCGCCGGGCTCGTAGCCGCGCCACACGACGGCGCCGGGGGTGTCCGGGCGGATCGGGGTCGGCAGCGCCTGCCCGGCGACGTCGCGGAAGCCGCCTGCGGCAGGGTCGTACACCGCGTAGGAGCCGAGGTGGCGATAGGGATCAGCGGGCCACGGGCCCCACTCCCACAGCACGTGCACCTTGCCGCTGGCATCGACCTCGAGGTCGTCCGGGTAGAAGGAGTGGTTCACGGCGGCGGCGATCGTCGTCTCGCGGCTCCACGTCCCGGCCACGGGGTCGTAGTGGTACAGCACCCCGTCGCGGCGAGCCTGCGGGTCGGCGCCGATGCGCACCATGAGCCAGATGTCGCCGTCGGCTCCCTGCGCCGTGACCGGGTAGGAGACCGCGGCCCCGGCGTCGGGCATCTCGGCGCTCACGTCGACGAGCGAGGTCGCGTCGTAGGGCGCGGTGGAGCGGAAGTACTTCCACGGCTCGTGGTGCATCGAGACGAACGCGTGGATGTATCCGTCGCCGTCGATCGCGATCGACGGCTGGTTGTGGCCGTTGTCGTCGAGGTACTCCGCGCAGGCCCCGGTCGCCAGCCGCAGGCAGCCCGAGGTCCACGTGCCGTCGGCGGCGCGGACGGCGAGGTTCACCTGGTGCTTCGCGGCCACCGAGCCGGGCACGTTGTACGCGAAGTACGTCTCGTCGCCGTCGACGACGAGCGGGTTCCACCAGCCGGACTGGTTGGAGCTGTCGACCGTGACGGGCACGGTCTCGACGTCGGGGGTCGCGGCAGCGGCCGGAGCGGGCACGGCGAGGACGAGTGCGGCGAGGGCGGCGGCAGCGGTGGCGCCGACCTTCGAGCGGAGGGTCATGGCGATGCTCCTCAGCCCAGCAGCTTCTGCGCCTGGTCGCCGGCCTGCGCCATCGCGTCCTTGGCGCTCTGCTGACCGACGAGGACGGCCTGCACGCGGTCGGCGATCACCGTCTCGATCTGGGCGTACTGCGGGTACTGCCAGAACGGGTTGGTGGTGGCGGTCGCCGTGATCTTCTCGGCGAAGCGCGAGCCGAACGCGTCGGACGCCACCTCCTTCGAGGCCTGCGCCTCCTCGGTCACGGGCGGCAGGCCGCGCAGCTCGTAGTCGCCGAGCACAGCCTTCAGGTCGCTCGTGGCCCACTGGCCGAAGTCGGCGGCCGTGCGGGTGCTGTCGCCGGAGCCGCCGCCGACGATGGCGATGGCGCCGCCCCAGACGAGAGCGCGCGGGGTGTCGCCCTTCTTCAGCACCGGGCGGGACTCGGGCACGAGCTTGGAGGCGAGGTCGGGATCCGGCGAGTCCTGCGTGACGGACGCGCGGCCCACGGGGGCGTCGTCGTAGATGGCGGCGCGGCCCTGGGAGAACAGGGAGCGGGCGTCGAAGCGGTCGACGTCGGCGGCGATGAGCCCCTGGTCGTACAGCGACTTGTACCAGGTCACCGCCTCGATGCTCGCGTCGTCGCCGATCGTGACCTTCCCGTCCTTGACGAGGTCGCTGCCGAACGTCTGCATCCAGATGAGGACGTCCTTGAGCTGGGCGGCTTTGGTCGAGGCAGCGTAGGGGATGAGGCCTCCGCCGAGGGCCTTGAGCTTCTTCAGCGCCGCCTCGAAGTCGTCGACGGTGGTCGGGAACGTGGAGATCCCCGCCTTCTTCAGGAGCTCGGAGTTGGTGATGAGGCCGATCGCGCCGATGGTCCACGGGAACGCGTACTGCTTCCCGTCGAGATGCGTGGCCTCCAGGCTCGAGGCCGTGTAGCCGCGTCCCTTCGTGAGCGCCGAGACGTCCTCCAGCTTGCCGAGCGCGGCCAGCGAGGCGAGCCAGGCGACGTCGACGTGCGCGGCGCCGGTGAACTGCCCGCCGCGCACCTGCAGCATGAGCTGCTTGAAGTACTCGTTGTAGGGGAAGGAGACCTCGGTGATGCCGACGTCGTTGGTCTTCTTGTAGCCGTCGAGCAGCGCGCGGGTGGCCGGGGCGGCGGCCTCCTCGGTGAGCGACCAGCTGGAGAAGGAGAAGTCGGCGGCGGTGAAGTCGCCCGCGCCGAGCCCGGCGCCGGGGGAGGACGACGGACTGCCGCTGCCGCCGCCGCTCGGCATGCAACCGGCGAGGAGGAGGCCGGCGGCGCCGAGCCCGGCGAACTGCAGCAGCTGGCGACGGGAGACGGTGGTGTTCTCGGACATGAGGGTGCTCTCTCTTCTTCGAGGGACTGCGGATGAGGGGGTGGTGCGGGTCAGCCCTTGACCGCGCCGGCGGTGAGTCCGCCGACGAGGAAGCGCTGCAGGGCGATGAACGCGATGGCCACGGGGAGCGAGACCACGAGCGAAGCCGCCATGAGCTCCGGCCAGGCGGTGGACGCCTCGCCGATGAACGTGTTGACGAGGCCGGGCGGCAGGGTCTGCTTGTCGGGACCGGCGAGGGTGAGGGCGAAGATGAAGTCGTTCCAGCCCCGGACGAACGCGAACAGTCCCGCGGCGATGAGGCCGGGAGCGGCCAGCGGCAGCACAATCGAGTGGATGATGCGGAGGCGGGAGGCACCGTCGACGCGGGCGGCCTCGATGAGCTCGTCCGGGATCGTGTCGAAGAAGCCCTTCAGCATCCACACGCACAGCGGCAGCGTGAACGTCGTGAACGACAGCACGAGCGCCGTGTAGGTGTTGAGCAGGCCGTAGGCCGAGAACACCGCGTAGAGGGTGATGAGCAGCAGCGCCTGCGGGAACATCTGCGACGCCAGCACGAAGTACATGAGGCTGCGGCGGCCGCGGTAGCGGAACTTCGAGAACGCGTAGCCCATGTACGCCGACACCAGCACCGAGAGGATCGCGGTGATGACGGAGACCACGATGCTGTTGCGGAGGTAGCCGAACAGGGCCGGGTTGTTCGCGAGCGCGGCATAGGCCTCGAACGTGATCTCGGTGGGGAACAGCTTCGGCGGGTAGCTGAACACCTCGGTGCGCGGGGTCAGCGACGTCGCGAGCAGCCAGTACACGGGCAACAGGGCGAACCCGCCGAAGACGACGACGGCGATCCAGGCGCTCACGGTGGAGGCGCGGCGGTCGGCGCGGTGGCGCCGACGGCGGGGCGCGGCGGGTGGGGCGGAGACGGCGGCCACCGTCTCTTCGGTCAGCACGGCGGTCATCGCTTCTCTCCCTTCTCGGACAGGCGGACGTAGACGACGACGAGCGCCATCAGCAGGATCATCCAGAGCAGGCCGAGCGCCCCGGCGTGGCCGAGGTCGAAGCCGTCGAACGCGGTCTCGTACACCGCGGTCGCGAACGTCTGGGTGGAGCCGGCGGGACCGCCGCCGGTGAGGACGTAGATGATGTCGAAGTGCTGGAAGTTCCAGATGAACTCCAGCAGGATCACGAGGCCGATGATGCCGCTCATCTGCGGGACCGTGATGGAGAAGAAGCGGCGGATGGTGCCGGCGCCGTCGATCTCGGCGGCCTCGTGCAGCTCGATCGGCACGGTCTGCAGGCCCGCGAGGAGCATGACCATCATCCAGGGGAACGACTGCCACGTCTTCGCGACGATCACGGCGATCATGGCGGTGGTGGGGTTCGCGAGCCACGCCTGCGGGGAGTCGATGAGGCCCACGGTCTCCAGGGCCGCGTTGAGCACGCCGTAGTTGGCGTTGAAGATCCACATCCAGAGGAACGACACGACCACGCCGGGGATCAGCCACGGGATGAGCATGAGGCCGCGGAGCACCTTGGCGCCGCGGATGCGCGTGTTCAGGGCGAGGGCGAGGCCGAAGCCGATCACGAACGGCGCGATGGTCGTGCCGAGGGTGAAGACGAGCGTCTGCGTGAGGAGCGGGAAGAACTCGCCCGTCAGCACGTCGACGATGTTCTGGAAGCCGACGAATTCGCGGCCGGGCTCGACGAGGCTCTGCTTGTAGAACGCGGTGATGAGGGCCGTGATCAGCGGGTACACGACGACGGCGGCGAGGAGCGCGAGGCCGGGAGCCGTGAGGAGGAGCGCGAACATCCCGTCCGAGAGGCGACGGGGCCGGCGACCTGTTCCTATCTGTGAGGAAATGGTCTGTTCTGTCATCTAGGTCATCCTTGGCCTGGGGTGATGTGTCCGCACTCTCGCGGTGCGGTCTCGGGCTTCCTCAGTATTTCCGGCAGATTACGGCGACGTCAACTGGAGAGCGCAATAGTCAGAAAGTGGTAGAAAGTGGTTGTTTTGTTAACTGGTTTCTCGGATGCGAGCCTCGGTACGCGAGGGCCATCGGGATCGGGATGCCGAAGGCGGTGTCGACCAGCGCCGAGCCCGATCAGCCGCGACGTCCTGGCGCCTCGAAGAACCAAAACGATCAGTATCGATCCTTGCTAGTCGATTATCGATTGGCTACGGTCGGATCAGCCGCTCCCGCGGCGCCGCGCGCATCGGCCGTGCGGGAAGCGACAGTTCGGAGACGCGATGAAGCGTGTACTGGCAAGCCTGACCCTGGCGGCGGTGTTCGGATCCGCCCTCGCTGCGGCGGTCCCGTCGGCGGCTGCGGCCGCGGACGACGACGCCCTCTACCTCGCGCCGGGAGGTGACGACGCGGCAGCCGGCACGATCGACGACCCCCTCGCGACGCTGGAAGGCGCCCGCGACCGGATCCGCGCGCTGAAGGCGGATTCCGCGCTCCCGGACGACGGCCTCACGGTGTACCTCCGGGAGGGCACGTACCCCCGCTCGGCGTCGTTCGAGATCGGCGCGCAGGACTCGGGCACTGCCGACGCCCCCATCACCTACCGCTCGTACCCGGGGGAGACCGCCACCCTCACCGGCGGTCGCGAGCTGCCGCGCGACCAGTTCGCCGCGGTCGACGACGCGGCGGTGACCGACCGCATCATCGACCCAGCTGCCCGCGACCGTGTCGTCGGGATCGACCTCGCCGACCTCGGCATCACCGACTACGGCCAGCTCAGCCGCCACGGCTACTGGAAGGCCAACGACGTCAGCACCACCCCGCCCATGGAGCTGTTCATCGACGGCCAGGGCATGACCCTCGCGCGCTGGCCCAACGCCGACGCGGCCACCCCGACCGTGCAGATGGGCGACATCATCGACGCCGGGCCGGACCGCAACGACGCCGACCTGCAGGAGCGCGGCGGCACGTTCAGCTACGGCTACGACCGTCCGAAGCACTGGACCCAGGCCGAGGACGTGTGGCTGGACGGCATCTTCGGCTACAGCTGGGAGTGGTCGTACAACAAGATCGAGAGCATCGACACCGAGGCGAAGACCATCACCCTCCGCTACGGCGAGATGTCCGGGATCATGAAGAGCTGGTTCCCCGACTTCCACTTCGCGCAGAACCTGCTGGAGGAGCTCGACGCCCCCGGCGAGTACTACATCGACCGCGACGCCGGGAAGCTGTACCTCATCCCGAACGCGGCCTTCACGTCCGGCCGCGGCGCCGTGACGGTCACGACGCTCGACGAGCCGATGCTGCGCGCCGACGGGGCCTCTTACGTGAACTTCGACGACCTCGTGATGGAGTACGGACGCGCGACGGCCGCGGTCATCCTCGGCGGCTCGCACGTGACGATCTCGCACAGCGACATCCGCAACTTCACCGACGGCGGCGTGCTCATCAACTCGCCAGGGCGCTACACGTACGACGGCATCCCGGTGAACCGCGGCGGCCGCGACCACGCCGTCACCGACAGCCGGCTCACGCACGTCGGCGGCGTCGGCGTGGTGCTCCAGGGCGGTGACAAGACGACGCTCGAACCCGGCCGCAACCGGGTCGAGAACTCCGAGATCGCCGACTTCGCGTACTACCACAAGGCCTACAACCCCGGCGTGATGTTCGACGGCGTCGGCAACATCGCCAGGGACAATGAGATCCACGACGCTCCGCACCCCGGGATCATCGTGCACGGCAACGACCACCTGTTCGAACGCAACGAGGTGTACGACGTCTGCAAGCAGTTCCACGACCTCGGTGCGATCTACATGAACTCCGGCAAGACCCCGCAGCAGCGCGGCCACGTGTTCCGTGAGAACTACTTCCACGACATCGGCGTCGGCATGGCGGGCGTCGAGGGCATCTACGCCGACAACTTCACGTGGGACCTCACGATCGAGAAGAACGTGTTCGTGAACATGGGCAACGGTGCGATCAAGAGCGGCTCGGCCGACTACATCGAGGCGCGCAACAACGTCTTCGTCGACGCCTACGCCCCGTACGACAACTACGAGCAGTGGATGGGCAACCAGGAGGGCAACGTCGTCGACCGCGACTACATGCCGGCCTGGGAGAAGGTGTTCGCCGACAACAACGACTTCGTCGGCACGCCGTATCTGACGAAGTACCCCGAGCTCGCGCACTTCTTCGAGGACGACCACTACTTCCCGAACCACAGCACGTTCGCGGAGAACGTCGTGTGGAACCCGAACCGGGCCCGGATGGCCGGCGTCAACGAGCACGGCGCGAAGGACGGGAAGAACCTCCTGAACTACGAGGACAACTGGGTGGCCGACGCCGACCCCGGCTTCGTGGACGCCGCGAACGGCGACTACACGCTGAAGGCGGACGCCGCGGTGTTCGACCAGATCCCGGGCTTCGAGGCCATCGCCTTCGGCGAGATCGGCGTCGACGGCGCGATCGGGCAGACGCAGCAGCCGCAGACCATCCCGCTCGAGGACATCGCGTTCGACAGCGACACGCTCACGATCGACGCGGGCGACGAGGTGCGCGTGCGCGCCGTGCCGCTGCCCTGGAACGCCGACGACGCCGCGGTGACCTATGCCTCGGCCGACCCCGCCGTCGCCTCCGTCAACGACAAGGGCGTAGTGCTCGGCATGGGCCCCGGTACGACCACGGTGACGGCGACGGCGAAAGCCGATGCCAGCAAGACCGCGACCATCGAGGTGATCGTCGAGGAGGGCGACGGCGTGCTGCACTTCACCGACTTCGAGTCGGGGGCGAACGGCTGGCCGACCGACCCCAACCGCAGCATCCAGGTGGATGCGTCGGGCGACAAGGTGTACCGCATCCTCAAGGGCGCCAACAGCATCCTGCCGCGGGACTTCACGGAGTTCGTGCTCGACTTCGACGTCACGGCGCCGGCCACGACCCCCGCCAACGCGGGACTCATCGTCTACGACCGCAACGGCAAGGGCGGCGGCTACATCCGCTTCCGCCAGGCCGCGGCCGGGCCGACCTGGACGATCTTCGACGACGCCTGGAAGGTCGTCGCCGAGAAGGTCGTGCCGGCGGCACAGGGCCTGACCCCCGGCGAGACCTCGCACGTCCGTATCGCGGTGCAGGACGGGCAGATCCGGATCTCCGTCAACGGGGCGATCGCGCTGGAAGGCGCCGACCCTGGCCCCGGCAAGGCCGGTCGGGTCGGGTTCTACGTGGAGAACTACGCCTCGCTCGACTTCGACGACATCGGGTTCTCGCTCTCCGGCGTGCCGGTCACGGGCGTGAGCCTGGACGCCGACGCCGTGGGGCTGACCGTGGGGGAGCGGCGGTCCGTCGCGGCCACGGTCGCCCCGGAGGACGCCAGCGACGCCCGGGTCACCTGGACGACCGACGCTCCGGAGGTCGCCACTGTCTCCGGGGGACGGATCGCGGGAGTGACGGCGGGCACGGCGACGATCACCGCGACCTCGGTCGCCGATCCGAGCCTCAGCGACACGGTCACCGTGACCGTGGACGACGCCGAGTACCCGACCACCCGCCTGGACGGTCAGCTGAAGGACGGGGCGAACTGGAGTGAGTCCGACCTCATCGCGGTGGACGACACGGGTGTCGTGATCAGTGGTCAGGGCGTGCACGGCTACGAGGCCGAGCGCTTCGGCGACACCCTGCTGCAGTTCGAGGCGGAGTTCGGCGCCTTCGACGGCGGCTGGTATGGCTTCCAGGCGCGCTCCGACCAGACCGGCCTCCCGGCCTGGCAGAACTCCAACACCGGATACCTCGCGGTGATCAAGGAGGACGTGATCGAGTTCCAGAGCTGGACCCCGGGCCAGACCATGCTCGACAGCATCCCCAACACGGTCATCGAGCCGGGCTCCACGCACCGCATCGAGTTCGGGGCCGTCGCCGAGGACGGCGGAACCCGCATCGTGCTCCGGGTCGACGACGTGACCGTGTGGAACATGGTCGACGCCAGGGAGAACCTCCGCATCGGTGCGGACGGCTTCTTCAACGTCTACCACTACGGCAAGACGAACACCCTGGCCGTGCGGCCGACACCGCCGCCCGCGACGGTGACCGGCATCTGCTGGGCGCCCGAAGCCGACCCGAAGACCCGCTACGTGCGCGGCGAGGAGCTCGACGTGACCGGCATGCTGCTGGGCGTGGACTGGAGCGACGGATCCCGCACCACCCAGCAGGTGACGGCGGACATGGTCAGCGGTTTCGACAGCAGCAAGGTGCGCCCGCACCACACGCTCACCGTGACGTACGCTGGCGCGAGCGTCGAGCTCCCGATCTCGGTGCGACCGAAGCTCAAGAACGACGAACAGGACGTGCCACGATGCGGGTGACCTTCATCGGAGACTCGATCACCGACGCGGGGCGCGATCGCTCCGACCCGGAGTCCTTCGGGGACGGCTATGTGTCGCTCCTCGCCCCCGAGCTGCAGGCCGCGGGGGCCACGGTCCGCAACCTCGGGATCGCGGGGGACCGCGCCCGCGACCTGGCCGCGCGGTGGGACGCGGAGCTGCTGCCCACGGCGCCGGAGCTGCTGACCGTGTACGTCGGCGTGAACGACATGTGGCGACGGTTCGACAGCGACGACCCGACCTCGGCCGAGGAGTTCGCCGCCACGCTCGGCGACCTCCTCGGCCGCGCGGTGGCCGCGCACGCCCCGCGGCTGATCCTCATGGAGCCGTACTTCCTCCCGGTGACGGAGGAGCAGCGCACGTGGCTCGACGACCTCGACGGGAAGCGGGCGGCGGTGCGGGCTCTCGCCGCGGAGCACGGGGCGGCGTTCGTCCCCCTGCACGAGGTGTTCACGGCGGCGGCGGAGCAGTATCCGGTCGTCGAGCTCGCGCCGGACGGGGTGCACCCGACACCCCGCGGATCCGCCCTCATAGCGGATGCCTGGCGCACGGCCGCGTCCATTAGCGATAGTCGATAATGGACGTAGACTGATGGTCATGACGGATGCTCTCGGCACGGCCGGACTGCAGCGCGGACTGCTGTCGGATCAGATCTACGCGCTCATCAAGGCGATGATCAAGGACTCGACGCTGGCCCCCGGCGAGCAGCTCGTCGAGTCGCAGCTCGCCCGGCAGATGCAGGTGAGCCAGGCGCCCGTGCGCGACGCCCTCAAGCGGCTCGCCCACGAGGGTCTCGTGTCGCATGTGCGGCATCAGGGTAACTTCGTCGCGAGCTACTCCGCGGAGGAGGCGGCGCAGGCCAAGGTCGCCCGCGTCGAGCTGGAGGGGCTGGCGGGACGGCTGGCCTGCGGGGCGCTCGACCCTGCTCGCCGCGCCGAGCTCGTCGGCCTCATCGCGCAGATGCATGAGGCGGCTGAGGCGGAAGACCTCGCCCGGTTCCGCGAACTCGACTTCACCTTCCACCGTGCGGTGATCGAGGCCAGCGGCAACGTGTACCTCCCCCGCATGTGGGACCTCCTGGAGCCGAGCCTGCGCGTCATGCACGTGCTCGGCGACCCCACCTTCACGGGGGACTGGCACGAGGTCGCGGACTGGCACAAGGGCCTGCTCGACACCCTGGACGCCGGTGACGAAGAGGCCGCGTCCGCCCTCTTCCGCGCCCACGCCGCCGGCACCCTCCTCGACTGACCCCGCGCGAGGTCGGAGTTTCGCACCGAGGTCGCACGGCTGACCGGAGTCCCTGCGGCACGGTGAGGATCTGCGACGGGGTTGAGGAAGTGTCCCCGGGGTGGGAGTCCCTGCGCGAGGTCGGAGTTTCGCACCGGTGTCGCATCCATCCCCGGAGTCCCTGCGACGCGGTGAGGATCTGCGACGGGGGTGCGGAACTTCCCCGGGGGGTAGGAGTCCCGGCGCGAAGTCGCAGATTCGGCACGCGGTCGCATCCATCCCCGGAATCCCTGCGACCTCGGTGCGAAACTGCGATGGGCTAAGCGGTGAAGGGGGAGAGGCGGTCGGCGGTGCCGGACCAGAATGCTCGAGCCTCGGCAGGGGAGAGGGGAGGGAGAGCCCGCCGGGTCGCGGCGAGCACCTCCGCGTAGGTCGTGGTCCGCGTGGACATCGGCCAGTCGCTGCCGTACATCAGCCGTTCCGCGCCGAAGAGGGCGAACGCGGAGCGCAGCAGCTCCCGCGACTCGTCCGCCCCGCGAGCTGCGAGGTCGAGTCCGGAGACCTTCGCCGACACCCCCGGAGCCGACGCGGCCTCGGCGAGGGCGGAGAGCCATGCCTCATCGGCCGTCCGGGCGCCGAGGCCGAGGTGGCAGACGACGATCGCGGTGTCGGGGTGCCGTCGGGAGAGGGCGGCCGCGGCGGGCAGCTGATCCGGGCGGATGAGCAGTTCGAGGGTGCGGGCGGTCGCCCCGAGGTGGTCGGCGAGGGCGTCGAGGCCGTCCACATCCGAGAGATCCGCGGCGAACTGCGGCACCGCGGCGCGCACGCCGACCACGGCGGGAGAGAACGCGACTGCGGTGGCGCCGGCGGCTCGTCCCGGCGCGGGGGTGTACTGCAGCACCACGCGCCGCAGGAACGGGTCGCGGGCGGCGGTCGCGGTCAGCCACTCCGCCTCCGCCACCGAGTCCGCCGCCTGCACGGCGATGGCGGAGGAGACGCCGGCGTCGGTCAGCTCCCGTCCGAGCCGAGCGGCCGCGGCCTGCCGGGGGAGCCCGAGGTCGTCGCGGAACCACGGGATCGGCACGGCGTCCGCATCCCAGACGTGCACATGGGCGTCGACGATCCGCACGTCAGCTCCCGTGCCGCGCGGTCATGCAGCCTCCGCGTCGAGGGCGTCCCACAGCGCGGCGGGCAGCACGGCGTCGAGGCCGTCCACGAACGCGTCCACCTCGGCGGGGGTGCGCGCCCCGACGACCACCGCATCCGCACCCTGCCGTAGCGGGAACTGCACCGCGGCATCCGCGAGGCGCACGCCGTACGCGGCGCACACGGCCTGCAGGCGCTGTGCCCGCTCCCGGAGCTCCGGGGGTGCCGGCTTGTACTCGAAGAAGGGGGAGCCGACCGGGTCGACGAGGATGCCGGAGTTGAACACCGCGGCCGCGAGCACCCCGATGCCGCGGGCTGCCGCGGTCGGCAGCAACCGGTCCAGGGCGGTGCGGTCGAGCAGCGTGAGCCGACCGGCCTCCATCACCACGTCGAGCGGCGCCTCGGCGACGTAGCGCTCCAGGGGGTCGAGCCGTCCCAGGCCCACGCTGATCGCGCGCACGACCCCTTCGTCACGCAGTTCGACGAGGGCCGGAAGCGCCGTCGCGAACGCCGCCTCCACGTCCAGGGGGTCGTGCAGGTGCAGCACGTCCACGCGATCGACACCCATCCGGGTGAGGCTGCCGTCGAGGCTCCTCCGCACGCCGTCCCTGCTGAGGTCGACGACGGAGTCGTGTCCGCTCGCGGCGCCCGCGACGGGGCGGCCGTCCGCATCGACCAGCACCCGGCCGACCTTCGTCGCGATCACGTAGTCGTCCCGCGGCACGCCGCGCAGGGCGAGGCCGAGCTTCCGCTCGCTCTCGCCCGAGCCGTACAGCGGTGCGGTGTCGAAGAAACGGACGTCGCGGGCGAGCGCCGCCTGCACGGTCGCCACCGCGTCGCCGTCGGGTACGGGGGCGAAGAGGTTGCCGATCGGCGCGCACCCGAGTCCGACGTCGTCGCGGGCGGCGACCTCGGGATTCAGCGGACGGAGCTCTGGACGGAACGCCATGCCTCGTACTCCTCGCGGCTGTCGGGGGTCAACGGGTAGTAGTCGCTCAGGCGGGCGCCCTCGTCGAGACGGCGGCGGCTGAACACCTCCCACTCCTCATGATCGCGCGCGTCGTCCACGACCCGCGGCGCCATGGCCTGCGGCACCACGACCGGGCCGTCGTCGTCTGCCACCACGAGGTCGCCGGGCATGCACAGTGCACCGCCCACCGCGACCGGCACGTCGTACGCCCACGGCACGAGTTCTGACTGCGAGGCGTAGTGCGGGGTCGTTCCCGTCGACCACACCGGGATCCCGAGCTCACGGATGCGCCCGGCGTCGCGGATGCGGCCGTCCACGACGATCCCGGCCCCGCCCTTGCGCGCGAAGTAGCGCGCGAGGATGTCGCCGATGCACCCGGAGAACCGGCTGCCGTAGGCCTGGATCACCAGCACGTCGCCGGGCTGCACGGCCTCGAGCACGTGCCACAGGGCGGTGTGCCGCTCGGCGTACTCCTGACCGTCGCCCGAGGCCATGTCCTCGCGCTGCGGCATGAACTGCAGGGTCAGCGCCGAACCGACGACGCGCTGGCCGAGGCTCAGCGGCTCCGGTCCGTCGATGTAGCTGCGGCGGATCCCGAGTCCGTGCAGCTTGGCGCACGCGGTGGCGGAGGAGATCGCGTCGAAGGACTCGACCACCTCGCGCGAGGGCCGCTGGTAGGCCCCACCCCGCACGGGCAGGGCGAAGTCGGGTCGGATCAGATCGGCGCTCATGCGTCTCCTTCAGGGAACAGGTGGCGCGGCGATCCGGTCGCACGCGCGATGGTCAAGTCGAGGTCGGCGGTGTGCGCCGGGGGCAGGGTCACCACGAGGTCGTCGTCCACGTCTAACGTCGTGGTGACGGTCGGGGCGTCCGGGGCCGTGTAGGTGCCCGAGGCGCCGGGCCAGAAGCCGGGCTCCTCGCCGGTCGCCGTGACCCGCACGATCCGGTCCAGGCCGAAGCGCCCCCCGCGCAGCCGCACGGTGCGGGTGTGCACGGCGGAGGTGTTCACGAGCTGCACGCCGATGCCGTCGTCGTCGAGACGGTGCACGAGCGCGGCGACGTCCTCCGGGAGTCCGGGCCGCGCGCGGTCGACGTCCTCGTAGCGGAGCGCCGTGAAACCGAGCCCGCCGTTGTAGAGCACCTGCGGCGCCCCGCCGACGAGCTGGGTCAGCACCTCCGTCACGACCGGGTTCACGCGCTGCCAGAAGTGCAGGTGCGCGGCGTCGGGGTCGCGGTCGTCGGCGAGCATCATCGCGGCACGACGTGCCACCTGGCCGAGCGCCATCTCCAGCGCCCGCACCGGATAGTCGGGCAGGTCGCCCGAGAGATACGCGAACCAGCCTGCCTCGTGACCCGCCTCCTCCTTGTCGCGGAACGGCGCGACGAGGTCGGCGGAGGAGGGGAGGCCGGCGATCGCCGTCTCCAGCCGCTCCCGGTCGGACGGCCGCCGCGACCACCACCACAGCCACAGGGGGAGGTCGAGCTGCAGCGGACCGTAGTCGAACCAGCCGTCCGCGCCGTGGCGGTAGGGGACCAGCAGAGCGGGCTCGGTGGCGGCCGCGCCGAGCCGGGCCATCCACCCGCCGCGCAGGCTGTACGTGGACTCCGCGACGCTGCCCGTGCGCGCCTCGGCGAGCACGGTGTCGAGCATGGTGCGCACGAGGTCGAGGGCGCCGTCGTCGCCCGTGACGAGCGCGTGGTTCAGGGCACCGATCAGGGCGCTCATGCCGACGGAGTGCAGCCCGTGCGGCCAGGCCCAGCCGTAGTGCCCGCCCCACCAGCGGCCGTCGTGGAGGGAGCCGACGGTGCCGTCGGGGCCGACGTTGTCGGGGAGCAGCCCCCCGTCCGCCCGCGCACGCCAGCCGTCGACGTACCGGCGGATCCAGACGGCCGCCTCCTCGTCGCCGTCGTAGAGCCAGCGGTTCGCGGCGAGGGAGGTCGCAGCCAGGTTCACGGCGATGTCACCCGCCGCGCGGCGCTGCATCTCCTCCGCCATCCGCTGGGCGTGCGCGGGGTCGGCGAGGTCGTCCCAGGAGGCGATGCCGTCCAGGCCGTGCAGCGGCAGACCGTAGGGGCGCATCTCGTCCCGGTCGGCGGTGTACGGCACGATCTTCTCGTCGAGACCCGCGCGGGCACCCAGAGCGCCGTTGTGCGGCGAGCGGATCATGTTGCGCTCGGCGTCGTAGTTGCCCTGTGCGGGGTCGGTGAAGAGGGCCGCGAACCGGGCGGCGCGCGCGGCGAACGCGGAGTCGGCCGGGTCGGCGGCGCAGATGCCGGCGAGGAACAGCAGCGACTCGCCCTGATGGAACCAGTCGTAGCCGTTGTCGTACTCCTCGGTGAGCATGCCCGCCTCGGCGAGCTGCACGGTCACGCCCTCCCAGTGCCGCTTGGCGTCGGCGAGCACCTCGTCGGAGCCGCCGAGCAGGTAGAACGCGGGCCAGTTGAAGAAGGGCTCGTACAGGTCGTCCACGCCGTCGCGGTCGATGAACTCGGCGACGCCGCGGAGGCGGCCGTCCGGCAGCGTGTAGCGGTCGCGGAAGAGGCGGCGGGCCTCCTCGACCTCGGCGAAGAGCCGGCGCTGCAGCACGGCCCAGGCCGGGATCGCACGCAGCGGACGGGTGAGCGGGGTCTCCGGCACGGTCATCCCTTCGTCGCTCCGGCGACCAGGCCGCCGATGATGTGGCGCTGCATCACGATGAAGAACACCATCGCGGGCAGCACGGCCAGCAGGAGGGTCGGGAACACCTGCGTGTAGTCGGTCGAGAACTGTCCGACCGCCGCGTAGACGCCGGTGGTCACCGTGTAGATCCCGGAGCTCGGCCCGAGGATGATCTGCGGACTCACGAAGTCGTTCCACACGCCGATCGAGTTGAGCACCACGACCGTCGCGACGACGGGCTTCATGATCGGGAAGATGCACGCCCAGAACGCGCGGATGGGCCCGGCGCCGTCCAGTGACGCCGCCTCGTCGATGTCACGCGGCACGCTGCGGAGGTAGGCCGTGAACAGGAAGATCGTCACCGGCAGGGTCGCCGCCGTCTCGAAGAGGATGAACCCGGGGATCGTGTTGATGAGCCCGAGCACCCGCAGCACGAAGACCACGGGGATCAGCGTCACCTGACCGGGGATGAAGAGCCCGGAGACGAAGAGGAGCAGCAGTCCCAGGTGCCACTTCGACCGCCCGCGGGCGATGACGTAGGCGACGGGCGCGGCGAGGGCGATGCAGCACAGGTTCACGAGCACGACGAACAGCAGTGTGATGCCGTACGCGGCGATCACGTTGAACTTGCTGCTCGTGATCGCGGCCCACAGGTAGTCGAACGTGAACATCTGCGGCGTGATCAGCAGCGGGTTCTCGATGATGTCGGCCTGCGGTTTGAACGCGTTGATCAGCATCGTGTACATCGGGATCAGCATCGTGATCGCGACGACGCCGAGGACGATCCACCGGATCGTGCTGACGGCGAGGGCCGGGCGGTTGCGGGTCTGCTTCATCAGTCGGTCGCCTTCTGCTCGGCGCGGCGTCGCACCAGCGTGACGGCGAGGCCGACGACCGCGGTGACGATGAGGAGGATCATGGACTGCGCGGCGCCGAAGCCGAGGGCCGAGTTCGCGAAGGAGTCCTTGAGGATCTGGTACACGATGGTCTGCGTCGAGCCGGCAGGTCCGCCGTCGGTGAGCGACAGCACCACGTCGTACGCCTTGAGGAGCCCGACGAGGGTGAGCACGAGGTTCACGGTGAAGACGGGCGCGATGAGAGGCAGCGTGATGGACCGGAACTGCTGCCACCGCGAGGCGCCGTCCACGGTCGCCGCCTCGTAGTACTCCGCGGGGACGGACTTGATGCCGGCGAGGAACAGGATCATGTTGAAGCCGAAGTGCGACCACACGATCGTGAAGATCACGCTCGCCTTGGCGAAGGTCGGGTCCGTGAGGAACGGCATCGCCGGGAGGCCGAGCGTGCTGAGCAGACCGTTGACGGCGCCGGTGGGGGAGAGCATCGCCGACCAGAGGAAGCCGATGATGAGGGCGCTGATCACGTACGGGTAGAAGAAGATCGTGCGCAGGATCGTGTTCGAGCGGCCGGGCCCGGAGATGAGGGCGGCGATCGCGAGGCCGATGGCGTTGCAGAGGATCGTGCCCACCACCGCGATGATGCCCGTGAAGATCGCGGCCTGCGTCGAGCGCGGGCTGCGGAACGCCTTGATGTAGTTGTCCCAGCCGATGAAGTTGAAGTTGAGGCTGTACCCGTTCCAGTCGGTGAAGCTGAGCACCGCCGCGAGGATCATCGGGATGACGAACATCGCGAGGAAGACCGCGACGGCCGGGCCGCCCATGAGGATGCCGGGGATCCGGTTCCGCCACTGCTGCAGCGCCGTGCGGCGGCGCGGGGCGGGGGGCGAGCTCATCGGCGTCGATGGTCCTGTCGGGGTGGCGGCGGCGGCCGGAGGCGGCGCGGTCGTGGTGGGCGGAGTCATGGCGGCACTCTCGTTCTCGGTGGCGCGTTCAGGGGGAGGCGCTGGGGCAGCGCCGGGACGGCGCCCGGGACGGATGTCGCGTCCCGGGCGCCGCGAGGGTCAACCGGCGTTGGCGGCGAACCAGTCGTCCATGGCCTGCAGCACCTGGTCGGCGGGTGCGCCGCCGAGCAGGGCCTGGGTCTGGGTGTTGATCTCGCCGGAGTAGCCGTCCGGGAGCGTGCGCTCGCCGTAGCCGCCGCCGGTGGGCGTGTAGGCCTCGGCCGGGGTGTCGGCCACGATCTGCAGCAGCTCCTCGCCGAGCGGCGTCATGTCGTACTCGTAGCCGTCGCGGAAGTTGCCGTCGACCGCGAGCTGGTCGCTCACCGCGGTCTGGTCGGTGGTGAGGAACTCGATGAGCTTCGCCGCCGCGTCCTGGTTCTTGCTCGCCTTGAGGATCGAGTACGGGCTGGCGATGTTGGCGCCCATCGCGGGCTGCTCGTCGGCGCTCATGGCGGGGGCGCGGAAGACGCCGATGTCCGCGGAGTCGGCAGCCTTCGCCTGCGTGCCGGCGAACCAGCTGCCCATCGAGTACACCGCCGTCTTGCCCGAGAGGAAGGCCTGCTCGGCGTCCGGGTACTTGATGCCCAGGGCGTCGCCGGGGATGTAGCCCTCGGACACCCAGTCCGCGTAGGTCTCGACCGCATCGCCGTAGGTCTCGCTGAAGGTGACGTCGCCTGCCGAGATGTCCTGGAACCACGCCGGGTCGTCGGCGATGATGGTCGGCAGTCCGAGCGCCTGCAGGGTGTGGCTCGTCATCCAGTCGCCGCCGGTCTGGACGGGCGTCCACCCGGCGTCCTTGAGCTTGCCGAGGGCCTCGGTGAGCTCGTCGACCGTGGTCGGCACCTCCGTGATCCCGGCCTCCTCGAAGGCGGTCTTGTTGTAGAAGAAGAGGCTCTGCAGCTGCACGCCGATGCCGGCCATGTAGTTCTTGCCGTCGATCGAGTACTGGTCGGCGAGCGGACCGGACGACGCCCACTCGTACTGCGAGAGGTCGACGAGCTCGGGGGCGAGCTTGGTCGTCGGCGCGATGGACTGCACGACGTCGGGAGCGTCACCGGCGGCCAGCAGGCGCGGCACGGCGGCTTCGACGCCCTCCGCACCCGGGTTCTGGATGACGACGTCGATGTTCGGGTTGGCGTCCTCGAACGGCGCGACGAGGTCATTCCAGAACTCCTCGGTCAGGTTCGGGGTGACGTTCACGAGCATGCGCACGGTGACGTCGCCGCCGGCGTCACCGCCGTCGTCGCCGGCGGTGGTCGAGCAGCCGGCGATGGCGAGGGCGGACACCGCCGCGATGCCGGCGAGGGGGAGGACTCGGGCCTTGATCATCGTTGATCCTTTCCTGATGCATGAGGGAGGGCCGCTCGCGACATTACACTAATCGATAATCGTTTGTGAAGAGTGGGCAGCATCGAACCCGCTCGGACCGCATTCCGGTCTGCGGTCTCCGAGCGGGGCGCGCGGCGCGGTCAGCCGGCGGCGCGGCGGGCGCGGTACGCCGCCACGGCGTTGCGATTGGCGCAGCTCGTCGAGCAGTAGCGCTTGGAGCGGTTGCGGGAGAGGTCGAGGGCGATCGCCTGGCATGTCCCGTCCGCGCAGACGGTGAGGCGAGAGCCCTCGTCCGTGCGGATGACGTCGATCAGGGCCATCGCGGTCTCCACGAGCACCCGTTCGGCAAGCGGGCGTTCGTCGGCGAGCCCGTGCAGGTGCCAGTCCAGCTCGTCGTGGCGCACGAGCCGCGGGGTCAGGCGCACCTCGGCGAGAGCGGCGTTGACGTGTGCGGCCATCTCGTCGCGCGGAGCGAGCAGCATGGCGCGGAGGCGCGACCGCAGAGCGCGGAGGTCGTCGAGCTCCACCGTGTCGCCGTCGACCCGTCCCGTGTACGGGAACACCCGAAGGAAGGCCTTCTCGTCGTCGATGTCGACCAGGGTGTCCGGGTCCTCCGCCGAGTTCGCGAGCCAGACCGCCGCGCGCAGCGCATCCTCTGTGTCATCGGTGAAGACCATGTTGACAGCTTACTCCCGCCGGCGTAGCGTCATCCCTCATGAGCACGGTGGCTGATGACACTCCGCGCACCCGGACCGGGGTGCGCCTCGGCCTGCCGCTCGCTGTCGCCGCCGCCTTCGCGTTCGGCTCCTCCGGGGCGTGGGCGCGCGGACTCATCGATGCGGGGTGGACGCCGGGGGCCGCCGTCACTGTGCGGGTCTGGGTCGCGGCGCTCGTGCTGCTCGTCCCCACGGTCCTCGCGCTCCGCGGGCGGTGGCGTGCTCTCCGGCAGAACGCGGGGATGGTCGCCGCCTACGGCCTCCTCGCGGTCGCGGCCACCCAGCTCTGCTACTTCCAGGCCGTCGCGGTGATGGACGTCGGGATCGCGCTGCTCATCGAGTACACCGCCCCGGTCGCGGTGCTCCTCTGGCTGTGGATGCGCCGGGGTGAGCGTCCCACGCGGCGCAGCATCCTCGGTGCGGGCATCGCCTTCGTCGGGCTCGTCCTCATGCTCGACATCGTCACCGGGGCGCAGGTGGACGTGGTCGGTGTCCTCTGGGCGCTCGGGGCGATGGTGGGTGCCGCGAGCTACTTCGTGCTGTCCGCGCGGGCGGACACCGGGATCCCGCCGATCGCCCTCGCGGGCAGTGGGCTGCTGCTCGGTGCCGTGGGTCTGAGCCTCGCCGCGCTCATCGGCGTGCTGCCGTTCGCGTGGACGACGGCCGACGTCGAGTACCGGTTCGGCGCGGTGCCGTGGTTCGTGCCGGTCCTCGCGATCGGCGTGATCGCCACGGCCCTCGCGTACGTGCTCGGCATCGTCTCGACACGGATGCTCGGCTCCCGGTTGGCCTCGTTCGTCGCGCTCGCCGAGGTCGTGGCGGCCCTGCTCTTCGGCTGGCTCCTGCTCGGACAGCTCCCCGGCCCGCTGCAGGCCCTCGGGGGCGTGCTCGTGCTCGCCGGCGTGGTCGTGGTCAAACTGGGCGAGCCCCGTCCTGCCGCCTGAGCCCACTCGCGCGCACAATTTCGGAGATCGGAGCCGACACGCCGGCCTCCGGCCTCGCGGTGCGGCGTGTCCCGGGCGAGCTCCGAAGCTGTGCCCGGATGGGGGAGGGAGTGGGGGAGGCTATGTATACGAATGGACCGCTCGCGCCCGAGAAGTCGACCGAGTGGGGCTCTTTATGTATACACTGGCGGAATGGTCCTCCCTGTTGAGCGCACGTCCATGGGCGATCGTGCCTATGCGGCGCTCCTCGACGGCATCCAGTCCGGGGAGCTGCCGGCCGGATACGTGCTCGGCGAGGTGGAGCAGGCCGAGCGCCTCGGTGTGAGCCGGACGCCGCTGCGCGAGGCTCTGCGTCGCCTGGCCGCCGACGGTCTGGTCGTGCAGCAGTCGCCCCGCGTCACCGTCGTCGCCGACCTCGACGCCGACGACATCCGGTCCCTGTTCGAGATCCGCCGCGCGCTGGAGGAGACCTCCGCCCGGCTCGCCGCCGTCCGGGGTGACGCCGACCGGTTCGCCGCGCTCGCCGCGGAGTTCGCGCACGTGGACCTCACCAGGGCGGAGGGCCGCGATGCCTACTACGCCCTGATCGCGCGATTCGATGCGGCCCTCGACGATGCCGTCGCCAACGACTACATCGCTGCGGCGCTGCGCACGGTCCGCACCCACCTCGTCCGCGTGCGGCGCATGGCGCGGGACAAGCCCGCCCGGCTCGCCGCCTCCGCCGCCGAGCACCGCACGATCGCCGAGGCGCTCGCCGCCCGCGACGGCGACCTCGCCGCCCATGCCACGCACGTGCACCTGCACAACGCGCTCACCGGCATCCTCGACTCCCTCCCCGACAGCGAAGGACACTCATGACCGTCACCCACCACGTCCGCGTGCACGCCAGCTCCGAGAACCTCGTCCGCGAGGATCAGCTCGCCTGGAAGATCGCCGAGGTCGCGGTCGACCAGGTCGAGGTCGAGCAGCCCGTCGTCGACATGATCATCAACCGCATCATCGACAACGCCGCCGTCGCCGCCGCCTCTCTCACCCGCGCGCCGATCGTCGCCGCCCGCGCGCAGGCGTTCAGCCACCCCGTCTCGACGGGCGGGGCCGGCGCCAACCTGTTCGGAACGCCGCTCGATCGCCGCACCAGCCCGGAGTGGGCGGCCTGGGCGAACGGCGTGGCCGTGCGCGAGCTCGACTACCACGACACGTTCCTCGCCGCCGAGTACTCGCACCCGGGCGACAACATCCCGCCGATCCTCGCGGTCGCGCAGCACACCGGCAAGGACGGGCGCGCGCTCGTGCGCGGCATCGCCACCGGCTACGAGATCCAGATGGACCTCGTGCGCGCGATCTGCCTGCACAAGCACAAGATCGATCACGTGGCGCACCTCGGCCCGTCCGCCGCCGCCGGCATCGGAACGCTGCTCGGCCTCGACGTCGAGACGATCTACCAGGCGGTCGGCCAGGCGCTGCACACCACGACCGCCACGCGTCAGAGCCGCAAGGGCGAGATCTCCACCTGGAAGGCGCACGCCCCGGCCTTCGCCGGGAAGATGGCCGTCGAGGCGGTCGACCGGGCGATGCGCGGACAGACGAGCCCCGCGCCGATCTACGAAGGCGAGGACGGCGTGATCGCCTGGATGCTCGACGGGAAGGACGCGGCCTACGAAGTGCCGCTGCCCGCCGCCGGCGAGGCCAAGCGCGCGATCCTCGACTCGTACACGAAGGAGCACTCCGCGGAGTACCAGGCGCAGGCGTGGATCGACCTCGCCCGCAAGCTCGGCACCGCGAACCCGGCCCTCCGCGACCCCGCGAACATCGCGTCGATCGTGCTGCACACCAGCCACCACACGCACTACGTGATCGGCTCGGGCGCGAACGACCCGCAGAAGTACGACCCGACGGCCTCCCGCGAGACGCTCGACCACTCCATCCCGTACATCTTCGCGGTGGCGCTGCAGGACGGCGGCTGGCACCACGTCGACTCCTACACGCCGGAGCGCGCAGGCCGCGCCGACACCGTCGCGCTGTGGCACAAGATCACCACGGCCGAGGACGCGGAGTGGACCCGCCGCTACCACTCGGAGGACCCGGACGAGAAGGCCTTCGGCGGTCGCGTCGAGATCCGCCTCACCGACGGCTCGACCGTGGTCGACGAGATCGCCGTCGCCGACGCCCACCCCCTCGGCGCGCGCCCGTTCGCGCGGGAGAACTACATCGCCAAGTTCCGCCTGCTCGCGGAGCCCGTGCTCGAGCCCGCCGAGATCGAGCGGTTCCTCGAGCTCGTGCAGCGCCTGCCCGAGCTCACTGCCGCCGAGGTCGCCGAGCTCTCGATCGTCGCGAAGCCGGGTCTGCTCGACGACGCCGATGCCCCGGCGGGTCTGTTCTGATGCTGTACTCCACCACGACGCCCGCCGAGAAGCGGCGCCTGTTCCGGGAGCGGCTCGCCTCGGGGGAGCTGCTGCGGTTCCCCGGCGCGTTCAACCCGCTGAGCGCCCGGCTCATCGAGGAGAAGGGGTTCGAGGGCGTCTACATCTCGGGCGCCGTGCTCTCCGCGGACCTCGGGCTGCCGGACATCGGCCTCACAACGCTCACCGAGGTCGCCGGGCGCGCGAAGCAGATCGCCCGCATGACCGAGCTGCCCGCGATCGTCGACGCCGACACCGGCTTCGGTGAGCCGATGAACGTCGCCCGCACGATCCAGGAGCTCGAAGACGCGGGCCTCGCCGGCACCCACATCGAGGACCAGATCAACCCGAAGCGCTGCGGACACCTCGACGGCAAGGCCGTGGTGGACGAGGACACCGCGATCAAGCGGATCCGCGCGGCCGCCGACGCCCGCCGCGACGAGAACTTCCTGATCATGGCGCGTACCGACATCCGTGCGATCGAGGGGCTGGACGCGGCGATCGACCGGGCCAAGGCGCTCGTCGACGCGGGGGCGGACGCGATCTTCCCCGAGGCGATGCGCACGATCGGCGAGTTCGAGGCCATGGCCGCGGCGCTGGACGTGCCGATCCTCGCGAACATGACCGAGTTCGGCAAGAGCGAGCTGTTCTCCGTCGACGCTCTCCGTGATGCGGGGGTGCGCATGGTCATCTGGCCGGTGTCGCTGCTGCGGATCGCGATGGGGGCGGCGGGCCGTGCGCTCGATACGCTGAACGACGAGGGGCACCTGACCTCGAAGCTCGGGGAGATGCAGCACCGCGCCGACCTCTACGAGCTGATCGACTACGAGTCGTACAACCACTTCGACTCGGGCGTCTTCAACTTCACACTCGACAACACCGGTCGCTGAGCGCAGCGAAGCGGACACACGACGCGGTTGCTGAGCGAGGAGCGCAGCGACGAGTCGAAGTACACGAAGGAGTGACCATGACCGAGCCGGACATCAAGAAGGGCCTCGCGGGGGTCGTCGTCGACACGACGGCGATCTCGAAGGTCAACCCCGAGACGAACAGCCTGCTCTACCGCGGCTATCCCGTGCAGGAGCTCGCGGACACGCAGTCCTTCGAGGCCGTGGCGTACCTGCTGTGGAACGGCGAGCTGCCGACGGACGACGAGCTCGCCGCGTTCCGGCTGGAGGAGCGGAAGCACCGCGCCCTGGCCGACAACGTGAAGGCCGCCATCGACCTCGTGCCGCTCGAGGCGCACCCGATGGACGAGGTGCGCACCGCCGTGAGCCTGATCGGAGCATCCGACCCCGAGGCCGGCGGTTCCGTGCTCGACGCCGGTGGCAGCCCGGAGCAGAACCTGGCGCGCAGCATCCGCCTGTTCGCCGCGCTGCCGGCCATCGTCGCCTACGGCCAGCGTCGCCGTCGCGGCCAGGAGCTTATCGCTCCGCGCGACGACCTCGACTACTCGGCGAACTTCCTCTGGATGACCTTCGGGGAGGAGGCCGACGATGTCGTGGTCGACGCGTTCAACCGGTCGATGATCCTCTACGCCGAGCACTCCTTCAACGCCTCGACCTTCACCGCCCGGGTCATCACCTCGACCCTCAGCGACATCTACTCGGCGGTCGTCGGCGCCATCGGCGCGCTCAAGGGCCCGCTGCACGGCGGGGCGAACGAGGCGGTGCTGCACATCTTCAAGGAGATCGGCTCGGCGGACGCCGTCGAGGCCTGGCTCGACAAGGCCCTCGCGGAGAAGCGCAAGATCATGGGCTTCGGGCACCGCGTCTACAAGAACGGCGACTCCCGCGTGCCGACGATGAAGGCCGCGCTGGACACCCTCGTCGCGCACTACGGCCGGGAGGACGTCGCCGCGCTGTACGACGCCCTGGAGTCGCAGTTCGTCGAGCGCAAGGGGATCCACCCGAACCTCGACTACCCGTCCGGTCCCGCATACAGCCTCATCGGCTTCGACACCCTCACCTTCACGCCGCTGTTCGTCGCGGCGCGGGTGACGGGGTGGACGGCCCACGTCATCGAGCAGGCCGGCGCGAACGCCCTGATCCGCCCGCTGTCGCACTACGACGGCCCGGACGAGCGGCATGTCGCCGGCTGACGGCGTTCAGAGCGTGCGGAGCCAGCGGCGCAGCCGGCTCCAGGGGGCGCCGTAGAGCTCCTCCTCCGAGCGGTCGCGGACGAGCTCCACGATCCGGCGTTCGGCGTCATCGAGGCGGGCGCGGAGGTCGTCCCAGGACTCGTGCTCGTGCTCGCGGTAGAAGCGGAGCGCGAGCGACCCGAGGTCGTTCCACGCCGCACCGGGCGCCGGGAACTCGTCGGGGAGGCCGGCGGCGCGGCGCTCGTTCCAGATGAGGACCTGCTCGTTCCAGCCGATGAGGTAGGCCACGAGATCGGCGGGACTGATCGAGGTGCCGGCCGCGTGCCCCGGGAGCACCTTCTCCCGGACGTGGGTCGCAGGTACCCGGTCGAGGTCGTCGGACAGCCGGGCATAGGACGTCTCGATGGCGGCAAGGAGCTGATCCTTCGTCGCAGGGACGCCGGACATCGCCCCACCCCCGTTCGAATCGCCTGATTGGCTCCATTCTCGCCCGGGATGGAGCCATTCGCGCGATTCGAAGCGGTAGCGTGCCGGCCGCCCCGGGGTCAAGCGGATGCGGCGGATTTCCGGGAGGAGTAAACCGGATCCGGGACGAAAGCGTGTCCCGCGAGAAGGAGGCCCCCATGTCCGCGTCCGACGTCACCGTCAAGGAGGTCCGGTCGCTCGTCCCCGCGCGCATGGACCGGCTCCCCTGGTCGCGCTTCCACTGGATGATCGTCGTCGGACTCGGGTTCTCCTGGATCCTCGACGGCCTCGAGGTGCAGATCGTCGCGGCCAACGGCTACGCGCAGACGCTGGGGATGGGCCCGGCCGAGGTCGGTCTCGCCGGCACCTGCTACCTGCTCGGACAGGTTTTCGGCGCCCTCGTGTTCGGCCGTCTCGCCGACCGCCTCGGCCGCAAGAACCTCTTCCTGCTCTCGCTCGGGGTGTACCTCGTCGGGTCGGCCGTCGCCGGGCTCGCGTTCGCCCCCTGGTTCTTCTACATCTGGCGCTTCGTCGCCGGGGCGGGCATCGGCGGTGAGTACGCGGCCATCAACTCGGCCATCGACGAGATCATCCCCGCGAAGTACCGCGGCCGGGTCGACATCGCCATCAACGGCACCTACTGGGGCGGTGCGGCCCTCGGCGCGGTCGCCAACATGTTCTTCCTCAACACCGACATCCTGCCCGCCGACATCGGCTGGCGGCTGAGCTTCTTCCTCGGCCCGATCCTCGGCCTCCTCATCATCTGGCTGCGGCGGCACATCCCGGAGAGCCCGCGCTGGCAGATGACGCACGGCCGCGAGGAGGAGGCGGAACGCAACGTCGACGAGATCGAGGAGCGCATCCGCAAGGAGGGCAAGACGATCGAGCCCGTCGACGAGAGCAAGGCCATCACGGTCAAGGAATACGGCAGCGTCCCGTTCCTCGTGATCGCGAAGGTGCTGTTCAAGAAGTACCCGCGGCGCACGCTCGTCGGCATCACGATGATGGTCACGCAGTCCTTCCTCTACAACGCGATCTTCTTCACGTACGCGCTCGTGCTGGAGAACTTCTACGACACCCCGCCGGCATCCGCGTCGCAGTACTTCATCGTGTTCGCGGTGGGCAACCTCGCCGGCGCCCTCATCCTCGGCCACTTCTTCGACACGTGGGGTCGTCGGCGGATGCTGTTCGGCACCTACGTGCTCGCGGGACTGATCCTGCTCGTCAGCGCCTTCCTCTTCAACGCGGGGGTGCTGAACGCGGGCACGCACACGGCGTTCTGGTGTGCATCGTTCTTCTTCGCCTCGGCCGGCGCGTCCGCCGCGTATCTGACGGTGAGCGAGATCTTCCCGCTCGAACTGCGCAGCCAGGTGATCTCGTACGTCTTCTCGATCGGGCAGCTCGTCGGCGCCGTCGCTCCGGTGCTCTACGGCGCCCTGATCGGTGCGAGCGCGGAGTCCGGCGACCGCGGTCCGCTGTTCTGGGGCTACGTGCTCGGTGCGGCCATCATGATGTTCGGCGGCGTCGTGTGCGGTGTCTTCGGCGTCAGCGCCGCCGGGAAGTCGCTGGAGGACATCGCCGATCCGCTCTCGCTCGTCGAACCGGCGAAGAAGGGTGTCACCCCGGGCGCGGAGTCCGGCTCCTGAGAAGGCGGTTCCGCTAGCGGGCGAGCCAGTTCCGCAGGGAGCGCGTGACGAACGGCAGCACCCAGTACGTCATGATCGGCGTGAGCACGAGGGTGGTGATGAGCACGCGGAGCCACAGCGGCACGGCGTCCCATCCCGGCACCGGGCTCATGGCGTAGGTGAACGCGAGGTTCACGGGGAAGAAGCCGAGCCAGATCGAGACGGCCTGCTTCCACCGCGGCGGCGCGGGGGCGACGGTCACGGTGCTGGTCGTGCCATCCGGGTCGACGACGGGGATGGATCCCGTGGACGGCTCGTCGAACCACCCCTCGATGCCGGAGCGGCGCTTGGACCGCTCGCTGCGGACGAAGCCCTGGCCCATCGACAGCCACCACGCGCGTTCCGCGGATTGCTCCCACGCGGTGAGCGCGTCCTCGCTCGCGAAGCGGTAGAGCATGTGCCAGACCTGGGAGTCCTCGCCGGCGCGGACCCAGCCGGAGCCGAGGAATCCCGGGTACTTCGTCGCGAGGTTCACCCCGGTCTGCACCCACGCGGTGGCCTCGGCGATGCGCTCCGGGTCGACCTCGCGGCGGATGGAGACGGTGACGGGTTCGGAGACGGGCGCGGATGCGGACATGGTGCGGTCCTCGGGGGTGAGCGGCGTCGGGGTGCGGACGCGGGGTGGCGGCGCCAGGGTCGCGGCGCCTGGTCGATTCTAGTTCCCGTTCGAGTCGCGCGATTGGCTGTAAATCCGGCCCGGATGCCGCCATTCGCGCGATTCGAACGCGGGGTCACCGCCCCAGGGCAGACGCCACACGGCGGATCAGTTCCCCCGGTCTGTGGAGGAGGGGTGCGGTGACCTCGATCACCGTCCACCCGGCAGCCCGCAGCGCCGCGACCCGCTCGATATCCCGTGCCCACTGCGCGCCGTGCACCATGCCGTGGTACTCCGCCGCGACGCGTTCGGCCTCCCAGACCATGTCGACGCAGGCCAGGAAGCGACCTCGGTCGTCGAACACGTCCACGTTGAGTTGAGGCTCCGGGATCCCGGCCGCGACCAGGAGGCACCGCAGCCGGCTCTCCCGCGGCGACCACGAGTCCTCCCGCACGAGCTCGACCGCCTCCCGCAACCGTGCCGCCCCGCGCCTCCGCCCAGCCGCCAGCATCTCCCGCAGCTCATCGATCGTCGCCCAGGGCTGCCGCGTGACATCCGGCCGCCCGACACCCGGTCTCCAGCGCCGGCAGAAGTAGTCGCCGAGGGCCACGAGGTCCACCAGCGGCAGCGTGCCGAGGGAGACCCAAGTCGCGGCGGGGGAGCTCACCCGGAGGCCGTCCCGATAGCGGATCGAGGTGAGGCTGGACAGCGTGCGGTGCCCGGTCACGCCGCGGGTGCGGGGGAACGGGATCCCGCCGGACGCACTGACGTGGAGGGCGAGGTCGTCCGCCGTCGCGATGCCCCCGTGATCGTCGAAGGCGAGCGGCAGGGGGCCTCCCCAGATCGACACGGCCGTCTCGTGACTGAAGAAGTGTCCGGTGTGCAGGATCGGGGCATAGGACTGCGCTCGTGCGACCCGCGCGTGCCGCTGCCGCTCGTACGGGTCTGCGATGTCGAGCCCGGGAGCCGGGCGGGGGTACACGCGGACCCCGTGGAACGGAGCCTGGAGGTCGGATCCGCGCAGCCGTCCGCGACTCAGGCCGTGCAGTCGCGCCGTCCGGACCGCGAAGTCCGCCTCGAAGCGGGCCGGAAGCTGCTGTCGTCGTCCCATGCCCCCACGCTCCCACCCCGGCGGTCGGGGCGGGGTCGGTTTCCACAGCCCCGGTTCGAATCGCGCACTGTGCTCCATCCCCGGCCGAAATGGAGCAAAGCAAGCGATTCGAAGGAAGAGAAGACCCCCGCCGACCCGATTCGGCGGGGGTCTCGGGAGCGAGAGTGCTCACCGTGTGCACGGGAGACGCGACTACCCGATCCGGTCTGAGTCTGTGCCGTGCATCTGCAGTTGTAATCGGCCCGGATGTCCGGCGGGTGAACGGCCGGAGAACGGCCGGCGGCGGCATCCGAACGCACGGCGACGAGAGATGCAAGGACGTCCTCGTATTTTCTCGGTCGTCGGAGTAAACTCGCCGATGTGCCAAAGACGGCACGGAGGGATGTCGCACAATGACCCGTACTATCCCGCACTTCGTGGGCGGAACGCATGTCACCCCGGAAGACGGCCGCTTCGCCGACGTCTTCGACCCGAGCACCGGAGCCGTGCAGGCCCGGGTGCCGCTCGCGTCCGCGGAGGAGGTGCGCCGCGTCATCGGGAACGCGGAGCAGGCACAGGCCGCGTGGGCGGCGACCAACCCGCAGAAGCGCGCCCGCGTCCTCCTGCGGTTCCTCGACCTCGTGCAGCAGGAGATGACCTCGCTCGCCGAACTCCTGGCGAGCGAGCACGGCAAGACCGTCGACGACGCCAAGGGCGACATCCAGCGCGGGCTCGAGGTCATCGAGTTCTCCGCCGGAGCCCCGCACCTGCTCAAGGGCGAGTACACCACCGGTGCCGGGGCGGGCATCGACGTGTACTCGATGCGGCAGCCGCTCGGGGTCGTCGCGGCGATCACGCCCTTCAACTTCCCCGCCATGATCCCCCTGTGGAAGGCCGGGCCCGCGCTCGCCGCCGGCAACGCCGTGGTGCTCAAGCCCAGCGAGCGCGACCCCTCGGTGCCGGTGCGCCTCGCCGAGCTCTTCCTCGAAGCGGGGTTGCCGGCCGGCGTCCTCAACGTGGTGCACGGCGACAAGGAGGCGGTGGACACGCTGCTCACCGACGACCGGATCCGCGCGGTCGGTTTCGTCGGCTCCACGCCCATCGCCGAGTACATCTACGCCACCGCGGCCGCCCACGGCAAGCGCGCGCAGTGCTTCGGCGGCGCGAAGAACCACATGATCGTGATGCCGGACGCCGACCTCGACCAGGCCGTCGACGCGCTCATCGGCGCCGGCTACGGCTCCGCAGGGGAGCGGTGCATGGCCATCTCGGTCGCCGTGCCGGTCGGCGAGGAGACCGCGGACGCCCTCGCCGCCAAGCTCGCCGAACGCGTCGCTCAGCTGCGGGTCGGCCCTTCCCTCGCGGCGGACGTCGACTACGGACCCCTGGTCACGCGGGCAGCCGTCGAGCGGGTGGAGGGCTACATCCAGCAGGGGATCGACGAGGGCGCGACGCTACTCGCCGACGGCCGCGGCTTCACGGTCGACGGGCACGAGAAGGGCTTCTACCTCGGACCGACCCTGTTCGATCACGTGACGACCGACATGGCGATCTACCGCGAGGAGATCTTCGGCCCGGTGCTCGTGATCGCCCGCGCCGCCGACTACGAAGAGGCGCTGCGCATGGCCTCCGAGCACGAGTACGGCAACGGCGTCGCCATCTTCACGCGCGACGGTGACGCCGCCCGCGACTTCGCCGCACGCGTGGAGGTCGGGATGGTGGGCGTGAACGTGCCCATCCCGGTGCCGATCGCCTACTACACGTTCGGCGGCTGGAAGCGCAGCGGTTTCGGCGACCTCAACCAGCACGGCGCCGACGCCTTCCGCTTCTACACGAAGACCAAGACGGTGACGAGCCGCTGGCCGTCGGGGATACGCGAGGGCGCCAGCTTCGTCATCCCCACGATGCACTAAGGACACGCGATGACCATGACCACCGTCACCACCACCGATGACGAGCGCGAGGCGATCCTCGACGCCGTGCGAGAGTTCGCCGATGCGGAGCTCGCCCCGTTCGCCGCGGAACGCGACGAGAAGCACCTGTTCCCGCGGGAGTCGCTGCAGCGCGGCGGCGAGCTCGGCCTCGGCGGGATCTACGTGAGCGAGGAGTTCGGCGGCACGGGCCTCACCCGCGTCGACACCGTCGCGATCTTCGAGGAGCTCGCCAAGGCCGACCCCGCGGTGGCCGCCTACATCTCCATCCACAACATGGTGGTGTGGATGATCGACACCTACGGCGACGACGAGCAGCGGTCGCGCTGGCTGCCGTCGCTGACCGCCATGCAGGAGTTCGGCGGCTACTGCCTCACCGAGCCGGGGGCCGGATCCGACGCGGCGAACATCGCGACCAGCGCCGTCCGCGAGGGCGACGAGTACGTGCTGACCGGGGTGAAGCAGTTCATCTCCGGAGCCGGTGAGGCCGCGGTGTACGTCGTCATGGCGCGGACCGGCGAGCCGGGAGCCCGCGGGATCAGCGCCTTCCTGGTCCCCGGCGACGCGGAGAACCTGAGCTTCGGTGCTCCGGAGAAGAAGATGGGGTGGCACGCGCAGCCCACCCGGCCCGTGATCATGGACGGCGTGCGGGTGCCGGCGTCCGCGATGCTCGGCGACGAAGGACGCGGTTTCGCGATCGCGATGTCGGCGCTCAACGGTGGCCGCCTCAACATCGCGGCGTGCTCTCTCGGTGGCGCGCAGGCCGCGCTCGACAAGGCCGTGCAGTACGTGCACGAGCGCGTCGCGTTCGGGGAGCCGCTGGCGGAGAAGCAGTCGATCCTCTTCGCGATCGCCGACATGCGCACCGACCTGCAGGCCGCGCGGCTAATGGTGCGCGACGGCGCGCAGGCGGTGGACGAGAAGGCGCCGGACGCGACGATGCGCTGCGCGATGGCCAAGCGCTTCGCGACCGACGCCGGCTTCGAGGTGGCCAACCGCGCCCTCCAGCTGCACGGCGGCTACGGCTACCTGCAGGACTACGGCATCGAGAAGATCGTCCGCGACCTCCGCGTGCACCAGATCCTCGAGGGGACAAACGAGATCATGCGCCTGATCGTCGGCCGGGAGATGCTGCGACCCGCGGGGTCGACGTCGATGCGGAGCGCATCATGACCCGCGTCGCCTTCCTCGGGCTCGGGCACATGGGGCTGCCGATGGCGAAGAACCTCGTCGCCGCCGGACACGAGGTGCACGGCTTCGACCTCGTGCCCGCGGCCATCGAGGCGGCTCGAGCGGCCGGGATCCCCGTGGCGGCGAGCGGCGCGGAGGCGGTGGCGGACGCGGAGGTCGTGGTGACGATGTTCCCGGCGGGGAAGCACGTCATCGAGGCCTACCGCACGGAGCTGCTGGCGGCCGCGCGCCCCGGGACGCTGTTCATCGAGTCGTCGACCATCGCGGTGGACGAGGCGCGGGCCGCCCATGCGCTCGCGCTCGCCGCGGGCCACCGGCACATCGATGCTCCGGTATCCGGAGGTGTGGTCGGGGCGGAGGCCGGGACCCTGGCGTTCATGGTCGGGGGCTCCGACGACGACTTCGCGGCGGCGCTGCCGCTGCTGGAGATCATGGGGAAGCGCATCGTGCACTGCGGCGGACCGGGACTCGGACAGGCGGCGAAGGTCTGCAACAACATGGTGCTCGCGGTGTCGCAGATCGCCGTCGCCGAGGCGTTCGTGCTGGGCGAGCGGTTGGGGCTCGAGCATCAGGCCCTGTTCGACGTGGTGTCCCAGGCGTCGGGGCAGTGCTGGGCGCTCACCACGAACTGCCCCGTGCCCGGTCCGGTGCCCACCAGCCCCGCGAACCGGGACTACCAGCCGGGGTTCGCGGGCGCCCTCATGGCGAAGGACCTCGGTCTCGCGCTGCAGGCCATCGAGCAGACCTCGACGGACGCGCGGATGGGTCGTCTGGCGCAGGAGCTGTACGCCGCCTACGCCGCCGGCGACGGCGCCGCCCGTGACTTCTCCGGCATCATCACGGAGATCCGCGGCTGACTCCCGCTTTCGAATCGCCTGAATGGTCGCAAATCCGGCCGAAATGCAGCAAATCGGGCGATTCGAAGGGGAGGGTGGATGACGACAGGAAGGCGGGAGCGATGACCGAGTACGAGACGATCCTGGTGGAGCAGCGCGGACGGGTGGGCTGGATCACCCTCCACCGACCGGAGGCGCTCAACGCGCTGAACAGCCGGCTCGCCGAGGAGGTCACCGCGGCCGCGCAGGCCTTCGATGCGGATGACGGCGTCGGGGCCATCGTCGTGACCGGCTCCGAGAAGGCCTTCGCGGCCGGCGCCGACATCAAGGAGATGGAGGGCATGTCCGCGGCGGAGATGCTCGAGACCGACCACTTCGGCGTCTGGCACGACTTCGCGGCCGTGCGCACCCCGGTCATCGCGGCGGTCTCCGGGTTCGCGCTCGGCGGCGGCTGCGAGTTGGCGATGATGTGCGACATCATCCTCGCCGCGGACACCGCGAAGTTCGGACAGCCCGAGATCAACCTCGGAGTGATCCCCGGCATGGGCGGCACCCAGCGGCTCATCCGCGCGGTGGGGTACTACAAGGCGGCGGAGCTCGTGCTGTCCGGCCGCTTCATGGGGGCAGAGGAGGCCGAGCGCTCCGGACTCGTGTCCCGTGTCGTCCCCGCGGCGGATCTCCTCACCGAGGCGACGACGCTGGCCGAGACGATCGCGTCGAAGTCGCTGCCGTCGGTCTACGCCGCCAAGGCCGCGCTCGATGCCGCCATGGAGACGACGCTGTCCGAGGGCCTCGCCCACGAGAAGCAGGCGTTCGCGGCGCTGTTCGACACGCACGACCAGAAGGAGGGGATGGCGGCCTTCCGCGAGAAGCGCACGCCGGACTTCCAGAACCGCTGACCGCGGGGCACGGGTCAGCCGCGCAGGGACTCCACGATCTTCGCGATCCGGCGCTCGCGCGTCGCCTCCTGCTTGGCCTCGGCGACCGCCCTGGCGTGCTCCTTGCGCGCCGACGGGGAGAGGGCGTCGAACGCCGCGCGCACGGCCGGATCGGCGTCGAGGGCGGCGGCCAGTGCTGGCGGCACCTCGACCACCCGCTCCGCGGTGTCGAGCCGGATGACGGCGTCGACCTCCTGATCGATCTCGACACCGAGGTCCGCGCGGGCGGCCTTGCTGAGCCCGATCATGTTCTCGCCGCCCATGCGGGCCAGGCGCAGGCGCGCGGTGCGCCCGCCGATCGTGACCGCGACCGGGAAGGCCTTGCCGGCCCCGAAGGACGCCACCTGCTCATCGGTGAGGAGGATCGCCGCGGCGGGGCCGCGACCGGTGAGGACGGTGTGCACGCGCAGTTCGCTCATGCAGGAAGAGTACGCCCGCCATCCTCGATCGCGGCGACCAGAGCGGTGTTGCGTTCGGCGATCAGGCGCTCCATGTAGCGGCCGAGCACGAGGGCGTCGACGACGCGGCCGAGGAGCCCGAAGGGCGACCGGAACACGATCGTGTCGCGCATGAGGGTGCCGCGCGGATGCTCCTCGAACACGTGCTCGTGCCGGAGGTCGCGGAACGGTCCGTCGATCTGACGGTCGGTGAACCGATGCGGCGCGTCGATGTCGAACACCACGGAGCGCAGGCGGAACGGGATGCCGAAGTGCCGCGCGCGCCAGGTGACCGTGGACCCCTCGCTGAACGCGCCGCCTGCGGGCTCCTCGATCATCGTCTCGTCGTAGCGCGCCATCGACTGCAGATGCAGCTCCGGGTCCAGTGCTGCGGCGAACACGACAGGGCGCGGTGCCGCGATCACGGTCTCGAGCACGAACCGGGGCATCAGAGCGGTTCGGGGAGGGGGCGCGGGTCGATGAAGTCGCCGGCGTCACGACGCAGACGGGCGACGATGGCGACGAGCTCGGCGGCGTCGGCCTCGCTCATGCCGGGGTCGGCGAAGACGTCGGCGTTGAGGGCGGTCGTGGCGCGCTCGACGAGATCGCGGCCGTCGTCGGTGAGGGCGAGCATCGCCGCGCGTCCGTCGTGCGGGTGCGGTTCGCGGACGACGAGGCCGTCGCGCATGAGCCGCTCGGCGGTGCTCGTGATGGTGGTGGCGTGGACCTGCAGGCGCGCGACGACACTCGACAACGGCAGGCGTCCGGCGCGGCTGAAGGCGAGCAGCCGCAGCACCTCGTAGCGGGCGAAGCTCAGCGCGAAGGGCTTGAGGGCCGCGTCGACGCGGGCCAGGAGGAGCTGCTGGGCGCGCATCACCGAGGTGACCACCGTCATGCCGTCCGCGGCCTCGGTCCAGCCGTGCGCGATCCACTGCCGCTTCGCCTCGGCGAGCGGGTCGACGGGAAGCGGGCGGGGTCGGACCACGTCTCTACGGTACCGGGGGAGTCCGCCCCCGGCTGTCAGCGGCGAGCCGCGGGGCCCGACTGTCGACTATGTATACATTGGCGGCCGAAATCGGGGGTGCCACCTGCGGATCCCTCCGCCTTTGGCTACATAGAAGAGCGTGCGGATAGACTCAGCGTGTCGTGAGGAGCATTCGATGAAGATCTTCGTCCTGGTCAAAGAGGTACCGGACACCTATGGCGATCGCACGTTGAATCTCGAGACCGGACTCGCCGAACGCGGGGCCGGGGATGTGGTCCTCGACGAGATCACGGAGCGGGCCCTCGAGGTCGCCCTGGCCCACGCCGACAAGAACGAGGGCACCGAGGTCGTGGCCCTCACGATGGCGCCCGAGAGTGCGACGGCATCCGTGCGCCGGGCCCTCGCGATCGGTGCCGCCTCCGCGATCCACATCGTCGACGAGCAGCTCGTCGGCGCCGACCTGGGTCTCACTGCCGAGGTGCTCGCCGCCGCGATCCGCCGCGGCGCCCCCGACCTCGTCATCACCGGCAACCTGTCCACCGACGGCGCCGGCGGCGTCCTCCCCGCCATGCTCGCCGAACACCTCGGCTGGGCGCAGGCCACCGCCCTCACCGCAGTCGAGATCACCGCCGAGGGCGTCTCCGGTACCCGGGGTGCCGATGCGGGCAACCAGCAGGTGACCGCGCCGCTGCCCGCCGTGATCTCCATCACCGAGGCGCTCGCGGACGCCCGGTTCCCGAACTTCAAGGGCATCATGGCGGCGAAGAAGAAGCCGCTGGAGGTGCTGTCCCTCGCCGACCTCGACGTGTCGGCCGACCCGGCGGCGGCGCCGCGCACCATCATGACCGCGGTCTCGGAGAAGCCCCCGCGGGCCGCCGGCGTCAAGATCACCGACGAGGGCGATGCCGCCGAGAAGCTCGTCGAGTTCCTCGTGCAGAACAGGCTGGTGTGACATGGCGTACCCCGAGAACCCGATCCTCGTGCTCCTCGACGTCGACCCGTCCGGTGCACTCACCAGCAGCACCGCCGGACTCCTCGGCGCGGCGGCAGGCATCGGCACACCGGTCGCGGTGATCGTCGGCGGTTCCGAGGCGGCGGTCGCCACGGCCGCGGAGGCCGGAGCCGCGGTCGTGCTCACGGCCGACGGCGACCCGTCCGCGCTGACGGTCCCGATCGTCGACGCGCTGCAGGCCGCCGCCGCGCAGGTGCATCCCGCGGCCGTCCTCATCTCGAACTCGATCTCCGGACGCGATGTCGCCGGCCGGTTCGCGGTGCGGACGAAGAGCGCGCTCGCCGTGGACGCGGTCGGGGTCTCCCGCGACGACGAGGGCATCGTCGCCCACCACTCGGTCTATGGCGGGGCGTACCTCGTCGACGCCGCCGCGACGTACGGCACGCTCGTCGTCACGCTGCGCCAGGGTGCGGTGGAAGCCAGGGCCGAGGCGGTCGCCTCCCCGCAGGTCGAGCAGCTCGCGGTCACTCCGTCCGGAGCGGTCGCCGCGACGGCGGGCCCCGTCGAGACGGTCGAGGCCACCTCGTCCCGGCCCGAGCTACGCGGAGCGACCCGCGTGGTGTCGGGCGGCCGGGGTCTCGCCTCGAAGGAGAAGTTCGTGCTCGTCGAGGAGCTCGCCGATGCCCTCGGGGCCGCGGTCGGCGCCTCGCGCGCCGCCGTCGACGCGGGCTACATCCCGCAGTCCCACCAGGTCGGGCAGACCGGGGTCTCGGTGTCGCCGCAGCTCTACGTCGCGCTCGGGATCTCCGGCGCGATCCAGCACCGCGCCGGCATGCAGACGTCGAAGAACATCGTGGCGATCAACAAGGACCCGGAGGCGCCGATTTTCGACGTCGCCGACTTCGGCATCGTCGGCGATGTGTTCACGATCGTGCCGCAGGTGATCGCCGCGCTCGAGGCGCGGAAGAAGTAGCCATGGCGACGCGGGTGCTGCGCCGCGGGCTTCCGCGGGTACCGGGCGGCGAGCCGTGGCCGCCCGCCGAGGTGACGGTCGAGACCGTCGATGCGGTCGAGGTGGCCGAGGTGGCGGCCGTCGAGGCTCCGGTGTCGGCGCCGGCGGAGCGCGTCGAGCGCGGGGCCGCCGAGGTCGAGGCCGCTGTCGCGACCCCCTCTCTGCCGGAGGACGCCGCCCCGCGCCCGATTCTCCGTCGCGGCCTCCCGCGCGTCCCGGGCGGCGAGCCGTGGCCGCCGGCCGAGGCCGCGCCGGCGGTGTCGGCCGTCGCCGCGGTGCCGGCCGAGACGTCACGTGCCGCGGTCACGGCGCCCGACGCTCCCGCTGCCGAGCCGGCTGCCGCCGCGCCCGTTGCCGAGCTGGCTGCCGCCGCGCCCGTTGCCGCCGCGACGTCCGCCGCCGCGACGCCCGCCGGAGGCGAGAGCGTCCGTCGGGGACTGCCCCGTGTCCCGGGCGGCGAGCCCTGGCCGCCCGCAGGGACCGTGCCTGCGCGGGCGACCGCCGACACCTCCTCAGCCGTAGCGGCGGACGCCCCCGCGATCGCGGAGACTCCGGCTCCGGCCGCGGCACCCGCGACGGCGGAGCCCGCCATCCCCGGCACCGCGCTCGCCCCGACCGCCGACATCAGCACGCCGCTGCCCTGGACCCGCACGGTCTGGAACGGTCGTGCCCCCCGACACCTTCCGGCCGCCGCCTCGACCACCCCGACCGCACGCCGGCGTCCGACCTGGACCCAGGCGATCGCAGCGCTGTTCGGCGCCGCCGCCCTCGGTGTGCTCGCGGCCGCGGCCGTGGCCCTCGTCCGCACGCTGCTGAGCCTCCCCTTCATGCAGGACTTCCTGGCCGCCTTCCCGGGCGAGTACGAGCCGCCGATCCCGGTCGAGCCCGGCTTCGCGCCGTGGGTCAACTGGGCGCACTTCTTCAACATGTTCCTGATCGTGCTGATCATCCGCTCGGGGCTGCAGGTGCGCACGGAGAAGCGTCCGAGCGTGTTCTGGACGCCGCGGAACAACCCGAAGGGCAAGATCAGCCTGAACCTCTGGTTCCATCAGGCGCTCGACATCCTGTGGCTGCTGAACGGTGTGATCTTCGTGGTGCTGCTGTTCGCCACGGGGCACTGGGTGCGGATCGTGCCGACGAGCTGGGAGGTCTTCCCGAATGCGCTGTCGGCGGCGCTGCAGTACATCTCGTTCGACTGGCCGCACGAGAACGGCTGGAACAACTACAACAGCCTGCAGCAGCTCGCCTACTTCGTCACCGTCTTCCTCGCGGCACCGCTCGCCGCCGTCACCGGGTTCCGCATGTCGGGGCTCTGGCCCAAGAAGGCGGAGCGCCTGTCGAAGGCGTATCCGGTGGAATGGGCGCGCGCCCTGCACTTCCCGGTGATGCTCTACTTCGTGGCGTTCATCATCGCGCACGTCGCGCTCGTGATGCTGACCGGCTTCCTGCGCAACCTCAACCACATGTTCGCCGCGCAGGATGCCGCGACGTGGACGGGGTTCTGGGTGTTCATCGCCTCGCTCGTCGTGATCGCGATCGCGTGGGTCGCGGCGCGGCCGCTCGTGCTCGCGCCGATCGCAAAGGTGTTCGGCAAGGTCTCGGGGCGCTGATCCATGACCGACCGCACCGCCATCGAGGAGTACTGGCGCGAGGCCCGCATCGCGCTGCCGCACCTGCCCGAGGCCCTTCCCGAGGCGTGGGGTTTCGGTGCGACGCCGGAGCACGCCGACGAGCTCCTGGAGCTCGTGCTCCGCGGCATCAAGGTGGGCACCGCGTCCTCCGTCTGGGACTACGAGGAGACGGGGGATCCGCTGCCGACCGTCGGCGAACTCAGCATCATCCTCGACGGAACCGGCGCCCCGCGCGCCGTGATCGAGACCACGGCGATCGACATCGTGCCTTTCGACGAGGTCGACGAGGCGCACGCCTTCGCCGAGGGGGAGGGGGATCGCACGCTCGCGCACTGGCGCGAGGTGCACGAGCGCTACTGGCGCACCCACTCCGAGAACCCGCGCGGCTATGAACCCGACATGCCGGTGCTGTGCGAACGCTTCCGGCTGCTCCTGCCGGCCGGCACGGAGGACTGAGGAGAGGGAGATCATGGCAGAGGCCTACATCGTCGACGCGGTCCGTTCGCCGGTCGGACGCCGTGGCGGCGCTCTCGCGGAGATCCACCCCGCCGACCTCGGCGCGCACAGTCTGCGGTCCCTCGTCGACCGGACCGGCATCGACCCCGGCGCCGTGGACGACGTGATCCTCGGAGCCATCGATGCGATCGGCGGGCAGGCCGGGAACGTCGCGCGCACCGCGCTGCTCGTCGCCGGCTTCCCGGAGCACGTGCCCGGCGTGACGATCGACCGCCAGTGCGGATCCAGTCAACAGGCCGTGCACTTCGCCGCGCAGGCGGTGCTCAGCGGCACCAGTGACCTCGTGATCGCCGGCGGGCTGCAGAACATGTCGCGGATCCCGCTCACGGCCGCCGCGACCGTCGGCCGGGAGTACGGCTTCACGACGCCGTACGCCGAGTCGCCCGGATGGCAGGAGCGCTACGGCGACCAGGAGATCTCGCAGTTCCGGGGCGCGGAGCTCATCGCCGAGCGGTGGGACATCTCGCGGGAGGAGATGGAGCGGTACGCGCTGGAGAGTCACCGCCGGGCGGCCGTGGCCCAGGACGAGGGGCGGTTCGCGGCGGAGATCGCGCCGCTCGCCGGGCTCGATCACGACGAGGGCGTGCGCCGGGACACCACTCTGGAACGCATGGCCGGACTGCCGCCGCTCGCGCCCGGGGGACGGATCACCGCCGCGGTCGCGTCGCAGATCAGCGATGCATCGAGTGCCGTGCTCATCGCCAGTGCGCGGGCGGTGCAGGAGCACGGCCTCACCCCGCGGGTCCGCATCCACCACGTCTCCGTCCGCGGCGACGACCCCGTGCTCATGCTCACCGCGCCGATCCCGGCGACCCGGCACGCGCTGGAGCGCACCCGGCTCCGGATCGAGGACATCGACCTGTTCGAGGTCAACGAGGCGTTCGCCTCGGTCGTGCTCGCCTGGATGCGCGAGACCGGTGCGCCGCACGAGAAGGTCAACGTCAACGGCGGCGGCATCGCGCTGGGCCACCCGATCGGCGCGACCGGCACCCGCATCCTCGCGACCCTGCTCAACGAGCTGGAGCGCACCGGCGGCCGGTACGGCCTGCAGACGATGTGCGAGGGCGGCGGCGTCGCGAACGTCACGATCATCGAACGCCTCTGAGCGCAGACGAAAGGGCCGCCCCGCGGGGCGGCCCTTTCGGTGAAGACGAGGGTCAGGGGCGCACGAAGCGGACCTCGGTGAGCGTCTCGCCGAGGAACGGCTCGGTGTGCGCGGCGCCGTCGAGGTGGAATCCGTTGCGCGTGTAGAAGCGGTGCGCGCGGGGGTTGTCCTCGGCGACCCAGAGGTAGAGCGGCTCGTCCTTCTCGACGGCCGCATCGAACAGCTTCTGCCCGATGCCGGTCGAGTGGTACGCGTCGAGCAGGTAGATGAAGTACAGCTCGCGGAACGCCGGGGCGTCCTTGTCGCGGGCCGGACCCGAGCCGACGAAGCCGACGATCTCGCCGTCGACGAGCGCCGCGTTCATCTTGAAGTCGGGGCCCTGCGCCGCCCAGTGCGTCCAGAGCTCGGCCATCCGGCGGGGGGAGACCTTCTCCAGAGCCGCCTTGCTGATGAGGTGATCGTAGGTCTCGTGCCAGCACTGCGCATGCACGCGACCGAGGGCTTCCGCATCCACATCACGGACCGGACGGACGATGACTTCGGGCTGGGCTTCGGCGCTCATGCGGTGACTCTACGGCGGGTCCGTGGAAATCGGAAATCGGGACGACGGCCCCCGAGAGGCACTCCGACGGCATGGAGGAATCGGACAACGAAGTTCGACCGTCGTGCGCGGATGGCTACGATCAGTCCTCGTGAACGTGATCTGGCGGACCCTCCTCGTGATCCTCGGTGCGCGTCGCCGCGTGCGTCAGGGGAAGACCCTCGACCCCACCGCCGTCGGCACCGTGACGGTGACCACCCTGCCGACCGACCTCGACATCCTCCGCCACATGAACAACGGCCGGTACCTGTCGCTGTTCGACCTCGGGCGCTGGGACCACCTCATCCGCACGGGACTGTTCGACGTGATGAAGGAGCAGGGCTGGTACGCGGTCGTGTCGAGCGAGACGATCACCTTCCGCAAGTCGCTCCAGCTCTGGCAGCGGTTCGAGGTGCAGTCCCGGTTCATCGGGCACGACGAGAAGGCCCTGTTCCTGGAGCATCGCGCCGTGGTCGGCGGCGAGGTCTACGCCCGAGCCATCGTGCGGGCCCGCGTGCTGCGACGCTCCGGCGGCACGGTCAGCAATGAGGAACTCTTCGCCGCGGTGGGCAAGCCCGACGGGGTTCCCGAGATCGACGCGTGGGTGCACGACTGGGCGGCCGCGTCCGCCCTGCCGCCCGTATGCACCCCCGCCCCCAGCATCTGGAACTGACCCGACTCCGGCCCGCACGGTAGGGTACCCCGGGATTCCGCGACCGGAGACCTAGGGTGGTCACATGGCAGAGTCGTCGTCATCCTCCGCGGAGGCGGGGGCATCCGCATCCCTCGCCGATCAGGCCGTCGAACTCGCGCGCCGCTGGGTGATCGAGGCGGCCGCAGCCGACGTCGACCCCGCCGCGGAACGCCTCGCCGGAGTCCTGCGCGACGCCAACGGTCTGCCGTTCACCCTCGGTTTCGTGGACGGCGTGATGCGGCCGGAGAGCCTGACCGCCGCGGCCGCCCAGCTGCGCCGGATCGCGCCCATCGTGCCGGAGTTCCTGCCGTGGTACCTGCGCTCCGCCGTGCGGCTCGGCGCCGGCGTCGCCCCGGTGCTGCCGACCCCGGTCGTCCCCCTCGCGCGGCGGGCGCTGCGCGAGATGGTGGGGCACCTCGTGGTGGACGCGCGGCCCGCGAAGCTCGGACCCGCGATCGAGAAGCTGCGGGAGTCGGGCTCGCGCCTGAACCTCAACCTCCTCGGGGAGGCGGTGCTGGGCGAGGCGGAGGCGCAGCGGCGGCTCGACGGCATCCATGAGCTCATCCGGCGTCCGGACGTCGACTACGTGTCGGTCAAGGTCTCCGCCATCGTCAGCCGCATCTCGATGTGGGGCTTCGACGAGGTCGTCGACCGGGTCGTGGAGCGGCTGCTCCCGCTGTACGTGACGGCGGCAGCGGACGGCACCTTCATCAACCTCGACATGGAGGAGTATCGCGACCTCGACCTCACGATCGCCGTCTTCACACGGATCCTGGAGGATCCGCGGCTCACCGGTCTCGAGGCCGGGATCGTGCTGCAGGCCTACCTCCCTGACGCGCTCCCGGCCCTCCAGGAGCTCACCGCCTGGGCGCAGGACCGCGTGATCCACGGGGGAGCCCGCATCAAGGTGCGCCTCGTGAAGGGCGCGAACCTCGCGATGGAGCACGTCGAGGCGACGCTGCACGGGTGGACGCCCGCGCCCTACGACACCAAGCTCGACACCGACGCCAACTACCTGCGCTGCCTCGACTGGGCGCTGCGGCCCGAGCACACGTCGGCCGTGCGGATCGGCGTGGCCGGCCACAACCTCTTCGGCATCGCCCACGCGTGGCTGCGGGCCGGGGAGCGGGGCGTCCGCGACGCGGTCGAGTTCGAGATGCTGCTCGGCATGGCTCAGGGGCAGGTGCAGGCGGTGTCCCGCGAAGTCGGTCCGGTGCTGCTGTACGTGCCGGTCGTGGCGCCCGCCGAGTTCGACGTGGCCATCAGCTACCTCGTGCGGCGGCTGGAGGAGAACGCGTCGTCCGAGAACTTCCTCTCCGCGGCGTTCCATCTGCACGACGATGAGACGCTCTTCGCCCGAGAGGCCGACCGCTTCCTCGACGCGCTCGACCGGGCGGCCGACCCCGCCCTCGCCCTCGGGCCGCGGCGCACGCAGGACCGCCTCGCGCCGGTGCACGAGTCCGTGCGGCCGGCGCCGGTCAGCCCGGTCGCGGAGGCCGATCTCACCAAGGCCGTGCTCGGCATCGTGCGCGGCTCGGACGACGCCGACACCGGCGCCTACCTCGAGACCGCCGTGTACGCGGCGCGCGAGCGTGGGGAGGACACCGGGGGCGCCCCGGGCTTCGCGAACACGGCCGATACGGATCTCGCGCTCCCCGCCAACCGCGAGTGGGCGGCGGGGATCCGCGCACGGCTCGCGGACTCGACGGTCGGGACGGAGGTCCTGGACGCGGCCCGCGTCGACGACGCCGACGACCTCGGCCGCATCGTGCGCGGTGTGCAGGGTGCGGCGGCGGCCTGGGGTGCGCGTCCTGCAGCCGAACGGGCCGAGGTGCTGCTGCGCGCAGCGGCGGCGCTCGAGTCCCGGCGTGCGGAGCTGATCGAGGTCGCGGCGGTGGAGACGGGCAAGGTCTTCGCCGAAGCCGATGTCGAGGTGAGCGAGGCCGTCGACTTCGCCCGGTACTACGCCGCGACCTGCCGTGAGCTCGACGCGATCTCCGGCGCCGTGTTCGTCCCCGCCCGCGTGACCGTCGTCGCGCCGCCGTGGAACTTCCCCCTCGCGATCCCCGCGGGTGGCGTGCTGGCGGCGCTCGCCGCAGGCTCCGGCGTGGTCCTGAAGCTCGCCCCGCAGGCGCGGCGGTGTGCGGCGGTGCTCGTGGAGGCCCTGTGGGACGGTGGCGTGCCCCGTGAGGCTCTCGCTCTCGTCGACATCGAGGAAGGCGACCTCGGGCGTGCCCTCATCACGGACGAGGCGGTGGACCGGGTGATCCTCACCGGGTCGTGGGAGACCGCGGCGCTGTTTCGCTCCTGGCGTCCCGACCTGCCCCTGCTCGCGGAGACCAGCGGCAAGAACGCCATGATCATCACGCCCTCGGCCGATCTCGACCTCGCCGTGGCCGACCTCGTGAAGAGCGCGTTCGGTCATGCGGGGCAGAAGTGCTCCGCGGCGTCCCTCGCGATCCTCGTCGGGCCGGTGGGGCGCTCGCAGCGTTTCGCCCGTCAGCTCTCCGACGCTGTCCGCTCGCTGCGTGTCGGGTGGCCCTCGGATCCGCTCGCCGAGGTGGGCCCGGTCATCGAGAAGCCCGAGGGGAAGCTCGCCTGGGCCCTCTCCGAGCTGGAGGGCGACGAGCGGTGGCTCATCGAACCCGCCCTCGACTCCGCCGACGACGGCAGCGGCCGGCTGTGGCGCCCGGGCGTGCGGGTCGGCGTGCAGTCCGGCTCCCGCTTCCACACCGAGGAGTTCTTCGGACCGGTCCTCGGGGTCATGCACGCGCCGACCCTCGCCAAGGCCGTCGACCTGCAGAACGCCGTCGCCTACGGTCTCACCGCGGGTCTGCACACACAGGACCCGGACGACCTCTCCTTCTGGCTCGACCGTGTGCAGGCCGGGAACCTCTACGTCAACCGCGGCACCACCGGGGCGATCGTGCAGCGGCAGCCGTTCGGCGGGTGGAAGCGCTCCTCCGTCGGCGCCGGTGCCAAGCCGGGCGGGCCGAACCACCTCATCGGACTCGGGTCGTGGCGCGCCCAGCACGGGGCCCCGGCGTCGAGCACCCTCCATCTGCGGGGGCTCGACTCCCGGATCACGGGGCTCATCGAGGCGGCGCAGCCCTCCCTCCCGTTCGAGTCGTTCGAGTGGCTTCGGCGATCCGCTCTGTCGGACGCGTTGGCCTGGGACCGGGAGTTCGGCCGGGTGCGGGACGTCTCGCGGCTGGAGATCGAGCGCAACCTCTTCCGGTATCGGCCCGTACCCGTGGAGATCCGCGCCACCGAGGACGCCGCCCTGCACGACCTGCTGCGGGTCGTGATCGCGGGAGTGCGCGCGGGGGCGGGCTTCGTCGTGTCCACTCCGGTCGGGCTTCCGGCGGGCGTGCGGCATGCTCTGGGTGACCTCGACGCCGTGGTGTTCCTGGAGACGGAGGTCGAGTGGCTCCAGCGGATGCAGGTGGCCGAGGAGTCCGGGGCCGCGGGAGATGCGGGTGTTCCGGTGCTTCCGCGGCATGGGCGCGTGCGGCTCGTGGGCGGACGGGAGTCGGTGGCGGCGCTGCGCTCCGCGCTGGCGGTGGCCACCGGCGGTGACCCGGACCTCGCTGTGTACGACGCGGAGGTGACGGCGGCGGCCCGCATCGAGCTCCTCCCGTTCGTGCACGAGCAGTCCGTCTCGATCACCGCCCACCGCTACGGAAACCCCGACCCCTGGAGTGCCTCCGTCATCTGACCCCCGGCCGTTTCGGTGCGGGGGCGATAACGTGCCGCTCCGGTCCGTCAGGGGTCCGTTTCTGATCCCGGCCCGCCGCGGTGCCGCGCCCATCTCGGGTGTGGGGGCGAAAAGGCCCCCCGTGGGGCCGCCCGGGGTGTGTTTCTGATCCCGGCCAGCCGAGGATGCCGCGCCCGTCTCGGGTGCGGGTGCGAATGGGTACCCGGTTTGGAACCCCCAGGGGTCCGTTTGTGATCCCGTCGCCAGGGTTCCGCGCCCCTTTCGGGTGCGGGGCAAAAACGTGCCGCTCCGGGCTTCCGGGGGTGCGATCCTGATCCCGCCCGTGCCGAGGGGTGCCGCGCCGGTTTCGGTGCGGGTGCAAAAGAGAGCTGACGCAGGTCTGTGGAAGGGTGATTTTGATCCCGTCTCCTGGCGGTCTGCCCCTCCACATTGCGGGTGCGTTCTCGATCCCGCCTGCGGTGTAAAAGATTCTTGACATGGGGGATGGGCGGACGTAGTCTCGTGTCAAGAATTTTTGACACGAGGAGATTCGCATGGTCTACGAGGAGCGCAACGTCTGGGCCGGGCTCATCGTCAGCCCGATCGTCGCGGTCGTCTACGTCGTGCTGCTGCTACAGCAGGCCGGCGGCGGACCGCTCACCGCCACGGACTGGTTCCCGCTGATGCTGTGGACGATCGGCGGGGGCATCGTCGGGACGATCGTGCTCAGCGTCCTCTGGGGGATCATCGCCGGGATGTCCGATCCGGACGGCGTCGGCCGCTCCGACATCCGCGACCGGGACATCGGCCGGATGGGAGCCCGCGTGGAGCAGGCCTTCGTCACCATCGCCGGCCTCGGGGTCATCGTCCTCTGCGGTCTCGGCGCCGACGTGTTCTGGATCGCGAACACCATGTTCGCCGGGTTCCTCGTGGCGGCCGTCGTCGGCGGTGTCGCCCGGGCCATCGCCTACCGCCGAGGGCTCCGCTGATGGTCAAGCCCACCCTCGTCTCCAACACCATCCGCGCCCATCGCGAGCGCGCCGGACTCACGCAGGCCGAGCTCGCCCGCACGATCGGGGTCACCAGGCAGACCCTCATCGCGATCGAACAGCAGAAGTACTCGCCGACGCTGGAGCTCGCGTTCCAGATCGCGCGGGCCTTCGGCGTCGGGATCGACGACCTGTTCGCGTATCCGACCGACCCCGGAGGTGCCGCATGACCGAGACGATGCCCGCCTGGACTCGCGAGGCGTACGGCCCGGCCGCCGGGACAGCACGGACCCGGCAGCCCGTCCCCCAGCCGCATCGGGGCGAGGTCGTGCTGCGCGTGCAGGCCACCGCCCTCAACGCCGGCGACGTGCGGCTGCTCCTCGGCGACCCGCTGCTGGTCCGGCCGTTCTTCGGGCTCACCCGCCCCAAGAACCCGGTGCGCGGGCTCGACGTCGCCGGCACCGTCGTGGCGGTCGGCGCGGACGTGGTGAACGCCGAGCTCGGCGAACTCGTCGTCGGGGAGCTGCAGGGCGGCGGCGGCCTCGCCTCCCACGCCCGCATCGCGGCTGACCGCGTCGTGCCCGTCCCGCCCGACGTGACACCCGAGGCGGCTGCGTGCCTGCCGATCGCCGGAGGCACCGCGTGGCAGGCGCTCGACGCCGCCGGGGTGGGGTTGCGCCACCGTGCGCAGCGGGTCCTCGTGATCGGAGCGTCCGGCGGCGTGGGGACCTTCGCCGTGCAGCTCGCGGCGCTCCGCGGGGCCGAGGTCTGGGCGACGTGCGGCGCGCGCAACGCCCTCCTGCTGGAACGCCTCGGAGCCGTGCGCACGCTCGACCACCGCACGTCTCCGCTCACGCATCTGCCCTCCTCCCGGTTCGACGCCGTCATCGACATCGCGGGAGGTGTGCCGATCCGCGAGCTGCAGCGCCTCGTCCGCCCGGGTGGCCGCGTGGTGCTCGTGACCGGCGACGGCGGACGCGTGTTCGGCCCGGTGCCGCGGATGATCCGCGCCGCCGTGCTCTCGCTCCGCGGACCCCGGGTGGTGTCGCTCACGGCGACCTCGCGCCCCGAGGTCCTCACGAAGCTGCTCGAGCTCGTGGAGGAGGGGCATCTGGTTCCGGTGATCGAGCGCACGTATCCGTTCGACGAGGCGGTGTCCGCGCTCGCGCACGTCGAGGCCGGGCACACGGTCGGCAAGGTCGTGGTGACGCAGCGCGAGGGCTGAGGGCGACACGGGACGGATGCTGGTGGCGCCCAGGGTCCGGTGGCACAATGGTCACCGGCGTGCCCGAGTCGCATCTTCCCCTCCGCCTCGTCCGAGCAGGGGGTCGAAGGACCGCCGGGCCCCTGGACAGCGTCCGCCGCGCCCGTTCACACGAGGAGCATCCATGTCGACGCCGGAGACCGCCGTCACCACCGCCCCCACGCGCACCGCGCACCGCCGCCACTACCTGATGTGCCGTCCCGAGCACTTCACGGTGAACTACTCCATCAATCCGTGGATGGAGCCGTCGCGGCCGACCGACACCGCCAACGCGGTCGCCCAGTGGCAGAAGCTCTATGACCTGTACGTCGAGCTCGGCCACGAGGTCGAGCTCATCGAGCCGCTCCCCGGCTACCCGGACATGGTCTACACGGCCAACGGCGGCTTCCTCATCGACGGGCGCGCCTATGTGCCGGAGTTCCGGTTCGTCGAGCGGCAGGGGGAGGCCCCGGCCTTCGCCGACTGGTTCCGTGCCGCCGGCTATGACACGGTGATGCCGAAGGAGGTCAACGAGGGCGAGGGCGACTTCCTGCTCGTCGGCGATGTGATCCTCGCCGGCACGGGCTTCCGCTCCACCGGTGACAGCCACCGCGAGGTCGGCGAGGTCTTCGGTCGCGAGGTCGTGTCGCTCAACCTCACCGACCCGCGCTTCTACCACCTGGACACCGCGATCGCGGTGCTCGACCCCGTGCAGGGCGTGGAGAACGGCGGCCCCGAGCGGGCGAACATCGCCTACCTCCCCGGGGCCTTCGACGACGCCAGCCGTGCCGAGCTGGAGAGGCGCTTCCCGGACGCGATCCTCGTGTCGGACGAGGACGGCGCGGTGTTCGGCCTGAACTCCTCGAGCGACGGCTACAACGTCATCATCTCGCCGCGGGCGAAGGGCTTCGAGCAGCAGCTCCGCGAGCGCGGCTACAACCCGATCACCGTCGACCTCTCCGAGCTCCTCCTCGGCGGCGGCGGCATCAAGTGCTGCACGCTCGAGCTGCGGGGTGCGAAGTGACGATCGAGCAGACGGCGGACGCTTCGACGAGGTCAGCGACCCAGAGAACGAGCTCAGCGACCCAGGGGGCGGACGCAGCGAACCAGGGAACGGACGCTTCGACCCTTCGACAGGCTCAGGGATCCAGCGCGGTCGCGGAGCCGCACGTCGCGCACAACTACCACCCGCTGCCGGTGATGATCGCGCGCGGCGAGGGGGCGTGGGTCACCGATGTCGAGGGCAAGCGGTACCTCGACCTGCTCGCGGCGTACTCCGCGGTCAACTTCGGGCACCGGCACCCCGCTCTCGTCGCGGCCCTGACCGAGCAGCTCGGTCGGGTCACGCTCGTCAGCCGGGCGTTCCAGAGCGACATGCTGGAGCCCTTCGCCGCGGCGCTCGCCGAGCTCTGCGGCAAGGAGCTCGTGCTGCCGATGAACACGGGCGCCGAGGCGGTGGAGACCGGCATCAAGGTCGCCCGGGCCTGGGGCTACCGCGTGAAGGGCATCCCGGAGGGGAAGGCGCGGATCGTCGTGGCGAAGGGCAACTTCCACGGTCGCACGACGACGATCGTGAGCTTCAGCGACGACGAGACCGCGCACGACGACTTCGGTCCCTACACGCCGGGCTTCGACCGTGTGCCGTTCGGTGACGCGGAGGCGATCGCCGCGGCCATCACGGAGGACACGGCGGGCGTGCTCGTGGAGCCGATCCAGGGCGAGGCCGGTGTCGTGATCCCGCCGGAGGGGTATCTGCGCCGCATCCGCGAGATCTGCGACGAGAAGAACGTGCTGTTCATCGCCGACGAGATCCAGGCCGGCCTCGGACGTGTCGGCGAGACGTTCGCGTGCGACCGCGAGGGCGTGGTGCCGGACCTGTACCTGCTGGGCAAGGCGCTCGGCGGCGGCATCCTGCCGGTCTCGGCCGTGGTGGGGAACACGGATGTGCTGGGTGTCATCCGCCCCGGTGAGCACGGCTCCACGTTCGGCGGCAACCCGCTCGCGGCGGCCGTCGGTCTCCGCGTGGTGGAGATGCTGCAGACGGGCGAGTTCCAGGAGCGTGCGCGGGCGCTCGGCGCGCACCTCGAGCAGGCGCTGCAGCCGCTGATCGGCCACGGCGTCACGGAAGTGCGCATCGCCGGGCTGTGGGCGGGCGTCGACATCGACCCCGCCATCGGCACCGGCCGCGAGATCGCGGAGAAGCTGCTCGACCGGGGTGTGCTCGTGAAGGACACGCACGGGCAGACCATCCGCATCGCCCCGCCGCTCGTCATCCGGGCGACCGAGCTCGACTGGGCCGTCGAGCAGCTCAAGGTGGTACTCGACGCCTGACCGCGGCCGACCCACCCCCTTCTGCACGAGCCACCCCCTTGCGAACGTTCGCAAGGGGGTGGCTCGTCTCGAAAGGGGTGGGTCGACGGCTCAGGCCGGCGGGGAGTCCGGGTCGAGCGTGCGGAGGGTGTCCTCCTCGGCGGCGTTGTCGGCCGCGAGCTCGTCCTCGGTGTTCTCGTCGCCGCCCAGCGGCGCGTCGTGGCCCGGGCCGGAACTGCCCTGGATGGCGCCGCCGGTCGACTCGCCGCGAGAGCTGTCGCCCTGGATCGCGCCGCCGGTGCCGTCGCCCTGGCCGGAGTTCTCGTCAGGGACGTCGACGCCGGGAGCGCCTTCGGCCGGATCCTGCGGGTGCGGGGTGCTCATGTTCTCGTCCATGACCCGACGCTACGACCGTCGGGCCGCGATGAGGAAGGCGTTGACAAACGCCTTCACAGCTCACTCGCCGTCGCGGCGCGGCAGCCGGATGGGCGTGGTCGCCGCCGCCTTCTCCGTGTAGTCGACCGGCTCGACCGCCTGCACGACCCGCAGCGGCCGGGTCTCGTCGAGCGTCAGGCGGAAGCGGCTGCTCTCCTCACGGCGCAGACGCCCGGACGTGAGCACCCAGGTCACCCCGATCGCGCACGCGATGAAACCGGCGGTCCCGCCGAGCATGATGGCGGCACGAGGGCCGAACGCGTCGGCGACCCAACCGGCGATCGGCGCCCCGACCGGAGTCGACCCCATGATGACCGCCATGTAGAGGGCGAGCACGCGGCCGCGCAGTGCCGGATCCGTCGTGATCTGCACGTAGCCGTTGGCCGTGGTCAGCAGCGTCACGATCATGAAGCCGGTGAACGTGAGCGTGACCGCATAGGAGAGGTAGGTGGGCATCGCGGCCGAGACGAAGGCCGCGATCCCGAAGCCGCCCGCCGCGAGGATCACCACGCGCACCCTCGCCCGGTCCCGACGCGCGGCGAGGAGGGCGCCGATCAGGGACCCGATCGCGAGCACCGAGCTCAGCACCCCGTACCCGTCGGCGCCGGCTCCGAACTCCAGCGCCATGGTCGAGGCGAAGATCGGGAAGTTCATGCCGAACGCGCCGATGAGGAACACCGTCACGAACACGACCTTGAGGTCGCTGCGCGCCCAGACGTACCGAAATCCCTCGGCGAGGCCGCCGCGGTTGCGGTTCTTGGGCCGCGGTGCGAGCAGGTGCGTGCGCATGAGCAGCAGCGCGACGATCATGGCGAGGAACGTCGCGGCGTTGACGATGAACACCCAACCGGAGCCGATCGCGACGATGAGCAGACCGCCGACCGCGGGGCCGATCATGCGGGCGAGGTTGAAGGAGGCGGAGTTGAGCGCCACGGCGTTGGAGGTCTCCGTGGCGGACACCATGTCCGACACGAAGGCCTGCCGCGCGGGGGCGTCGAAGGCGTTGACGATGCCGAATCCGAGGGCGAAGGTGAGCATCATCGGCAGGGTCATCACCCCGGCGAGCAGCAGGGAGCCCACGGCGATCGCGAGGGCGAGGAGTGCGGTCTGCGTGGTCAGGAGGATCTTCCGCCGGTCGAAGCGATCCGCGACCCAGCCGGTCAGGCTCACGAGCACCAGGGGAGGGCCGAACTGCAGCGCCATGGTGACGCCCATCGCGGTCGCGTCGTTGTCGGTGAGCTCGGTCAGCACGACCCAGTCCTGCGCGGTGGCCTGCATCCACCCGCCGACGTTCGACACGAGGGCTCCGGCGAACCAGATCCGGTAGTTGATGTTCGCGAAGGAACGGAACATGGCGTTCATCGCTCCACCGCCCTCCGCATCAGGGCGCTCGCTTCTCGCAGCGTCGCCAGCTCCTCCTCGGTGTAGTCGACCTCGCGGAGCATGTCGGCCAGCAGCACGTCGCGGCGGCGGATGGTCTCGACGACGATCTCGACCCCGGCGGGGGTGATGTCCACCTGCACGCGGCGGCGGTCGTCCTCGTCAGGGGTGCGGGCGACATAGCCCTGCTCCTCCAGGCCGTTCACGATGCTCGTCATCGAGGGGGCGGTCACGCGCTCGCGCTCGGCGAGGGTGGAGATCGTGCGCCGACCGTTCATGCGGAGGTCGGCGAGGACGGCGAGCTGGGTGTCGCTCATCATGTCGGCGGCACGGGCGCAGCGGAGCCGGCGGGCGAGCCGGAACGTGGCCATGCGGAGGTCTGTGGCGGTGAGGTGCAGGGAATCATCGGACGCAGACATACTTAGTTAGTCTATCTAATATTTCTGCCCCGGGGGCCGGGCGAGCCGAGGTCAGCGGGCACAATGGAGGGGTGACCCGAACGATCGCTCTCGAAATCGCCGTCCAGGATCCCGCCGGAGTGCGCATCGCCGCCGAGGTCGGCGCCGCTCGCGTCGAGCTCGCCACAGCCCTCGCGCTGGGTGGGCTCACCCCGTCGCCGGCCACTCTGGAGCTCGCGCTCGAAGCCGCGGGGGCGGACGGCCCCGAGGTGCACGTCCTCATCCGTCCGCGTGCCGGCGGCTTCCACTACAGCGCCGACGAGCTGGCCGTCGCCGAACGCGACGTGCGGCACGCGGTCGCGGCGGGGGCCGCGGGAGTGGTCATCGGCGCGCTCGACGGCGAGGGGCGACTGGATCGCGACGCCATGGCCCGGCTGCGGGATGCGGCCGGGGGAGCTCCGGCGACCCTGCACCGCGCGATCGACGTGACCGCCGACCCGGTGGCGACCCTGCGGGCCGCGAGGGAGCTCGGGCTCCGGCGCGTGCTCACCTCCGGAGGGGCGTCCGCCGCGATCGACGGCATCGACACCCTGCGCGCGCTCGTCGCCGCCGCCGAGGGGCAGATCGAGGTGATGGCCGGCAGCGGCGTCGAGGTCGCGAGCGCTCCGGTGCTCGCCCGGGCCGGGGTGGACGCCCTCCACTTCTCCGCGAAGCGGGCCGTGACCGAGGACGGCGGCGTGCGCATGGGCTCCGCCTCCGACGGGGTCGGCGGCTACGAGGTGACGGATCGCGACATCGCCTTCGCCATCCGCGACGCCATCCGCGAGGCGCTCGCGGAGACCGACCGGTAAGGCAGGATCATGACCGAGACCCGCGAGTACACCGACAGCCACGGCATCGCCATCGTCTACGACGTCCACCCGGCGGAGGGGACGCCCCGCGGCGTCGTCCAGCTCCTGCACGGGGTGGGCGAGCACGCGGGACGGTACCCGGCGCTGATCGCCGCGCTCACCGGAGCCGGGTTCACCGTCTACGCCGACGACCACCGCGGGCACGGGCGCACCGGTATGCGTCAGCACGGCGACCCCGCCCAGCTCGGACGGCTCGGTCCCGGGGGTCTCCGGGCGGCCAAGGACGCGGTCTGGCAGCTGACCGGCATCATCCGCGACGAGAACCCCGACCTCCCGCTCGTGCTCCTCGGACACTCGTGGGGGTCGTTCCTCGCGCAGATGCTGGTGAACGAGCACGCGGAGGCCTTCGATGCGGTCATCCTGTCCGGCTCGGCGCTGCGCACGCCCCGCTCCCTGAACCCGGCGCCGCTGAACGCCGCGTGGGCCGCCGACGACGCGACCGGATACGAGTGGCTGAGCCGGGACCCCGCGGTGTGGAAGGCCTTCGAGGAGGATCCGCTCACGACGGGAGTGCCGCTGCTCAAGCTCTTCGGCCTGCTCGACGCGGCGCGGCTGTACGGACGTCCGGCGAAGCACCTCGCGCGCGACATTCCGGTGCTGCTCCTCGTCGGCCGTGACGATCCGGTCGGCGGTCCCCGCAGCGTGCACAAGCTCGCCGACGCGTACCGCCGGCGCTCCGGGCTCACCGACGTCACGACCCTCGTCTACCCCGACGCCCGGCACGAGATCTTCCAGGAGCTCCAGCAGGACGAGGTACGCGCCGACGTCCTCGCGTGGCTCGACGCCCACATCCCCGCCCGCTGACCCCCCCGCCGCCCCGGCCGGCCCGTTCCGGTCCGGGATCACTTTCGCCCCTTCCGTCCGCCACGCGGGATCACTTTGGTGCCCGGAACATGTGCCAGAGGCGCGTTCTTGCGCTCGCGACGAGTGTGGGGCCTCGGCGCGCGTCGACGAGGCAGCGTCCGCGGCGACGTGTCGGGATCACTTTCGCGCCTCCGGCCATCCCGCGGGATCACTTTCGGGCCTGGGGCGGGCTGCGAAAGAGCGTTCTCGAACACGCGCGGTGAGCGGGTGGGTTGGTGGCCGCGCCGCTGATCGGGGCGGTGGTGGTGAGTTCGGAGCGTACGCGTGGCCGAGGGCCGCGCGGTGGCGGGATCGCAAACGGGCTGAGGGCCGCGGTGGCGGGATCAGAAGCGGGCTGGAGGAGGGGATGGCGGGGGCGGTTTCGATCCCGAGAGAGGTGTGTGGCGGGCGTGTCTGGGG
>NZ_QCXO01000123.1:0-71678 GCF_023383675.1 Microbacterium sp. ER1 | reverse complement strand
CCACCCCCATCCCCCTACCCCCGGGCACAACTTCGGAGATGTTCGGCGACACGCCGTCGCCTGGCCTCCCGCCTCGGCGTGTCTCCTTCGATCTCCGAAGCTGCGCACGGGTCGTGACTCCTGCACGGATCGCGAATGGGGAGGATCGTCCACAGACGGCGGGCTACCGAGTCGTGGCGCGGCCAGTGAGGGCGAGGCGGCGCGAATGATGGCGGGATGTGCACGGGGCCAGAGACGCAGGTGTGGCCGTATGCCGCGCTCCGCGCCCGGTACGGACGACGGCAGATCGAGCGTCAGGTGCGCGGTGGCGCCCTCATCCGGGTCCGGCGCGGGGTCTACGCGACGTCCTCCGCGTGCGGGGAGGTCGTGACCGCCGCCGCTCACGGCGGGGTCCTCGGCTGCGAGTCCGCGGCGCGGCACCTCGGGATCTGGGTTCTGGACGAGCCGGCTCTGCACGTCTGGATGCACCACGACCGCCATCAGTATCCCCACGAGGACTGCGACTGCGTGACGCATTGGGATGCGGCGACATCGGGCAGTGCCTTCGAGCAGCCGGGGGTGCCCCTCGTCCTCCGGCAGATCTACGGCTGCCGCGGGGCGGAGGCGTTCTTCGTCGCTCTGGAGTCCGCCCGGCGGCTCGGACTCATCGATGCGGTCGGGCTGCGCCGTCTCGGTGACCGGCTCGGGCCCGAGGGGCGCGACCTCATCGCCTTCTCGCGGGCCGATGCCGACAGCGGCCTGGAATCCTTGGTGCGAATGAGGATCCGACGCTACGGGTGGCGCGTGCGGACGCAGGTCAGCGTGGTCGGGACGGGCCGGGTGGACCTCCTCATCGATGACTGGCTCATCATCGAGACGGACGGACGGGCCAACCACGAGGAGAGCTCGCTCCGGCACCGCGATCTGGTCCGCGACGCCACTGCCGCCGGCTGGGGCCACGCCACGCTCCGCTTCGACTACGCGATGGTCCTCCACGATTGGCCCCTCGTCGAGCGCGCCATCGTCGAGACCATGCGCCGCCGCCCCTGATCCCGCCTGTAGCGGGCACAGCTTCGGAGATCGTCGACGACACGCCGGTGTCGGGGCGCGGCCCACGGCGTGTCGTCCGGCATCTCCGAAGTCGTGCCCGGGGACCCGGAGGACTCAGTCGCGCGGGGAGAGGAGGTAGGCGTTGAGGTCGTCCGTGAGGGCGGCGTCCACGGCGACCGGCGTGCCGTCGATCGCGGTGATGGCGGTCGCGAGACGGACGCTCGACACGAGCCATGCGGCGTCGGCCCGCGTCAGATCGGCGGCGGGGATGCGGTCGTACCCGACCTCGAAGCCGCGCGCGAGGAGGTGGTCGTAGACGCTGAGCTGCGTGGTGCCATGCAGGATCCCGCCGTTCGGGGCCGGGGTCGTGAAGCGGTCGCCGAAGCGCAGGATGAGGGAGGCCGTCGGAGCCTCCAGCACGAAGCCGTCGCTCGACAGGAAGATCGCGTCGTCGGCTCCGCGGCGCTTGGCCTCGCGCAGGGCCGCCATGTTCACGGCGTAGGACAGCGTCTTGGCGCCGAGCAGCAGCCAGGGCGCCCGTTCTGCCGCGCCGAGGTCGTATCCGCGGTCGAGGGTGACGACCTTGACGCCGTTCCGCCGTACCGCCGCGAAGTCCGCCGCCGGAGCCGCCGTGACCCAGGCGGTCGGCGTCGGCCCGTGCTCGACGCCGCGACTGAGGATCAGCTTGATGACCGACTCCCCCGCCCCGAGCTGTGCGGCGGCCTGCTGGATCGCCCGCCGCCACTGCTCCTGGTTCGGCACCGGGAGGTCGCAGAGTCGCGCCGAATGCGCAAGGCGTTCCAGATGCGGGACGACCTCCTGCGCATGTCCGTCGACGACCCCGATGGACTCGAACACGCCGTCGCCCCGTTGCGTGCTCAGCTCGCCGACACTGAGGGCGGGGGCCGCGGCGTCCACCTGCGTGAACGTGTCGGCGTAGTCGGCACGCTGCTCGTCGGCGGCGACGGGATCGATCATGAGGGCGAAGCGACGGGTCATGTCACCGAGCCTAGGCCGCCGGGAATACCCACCGCGTCCTCGCGTTACACTGGAGTGGCCGGGCCGCATAACCCCGGGCTCCAATTTTCGCCGCTGCGAGCGGCCTTCCGCCGAGAGGCGTTCTTGCGGCCCGGTCTTTCTCTGTCCGGACGCCGGCCCGCCCGCTCGGACTCAGGCCAGGGCGCCGGTGCGCCACAGGGCCGCCGACGCCGCGAGGTCCTGGGCATAGCTGCTCAGCCGCAGCGCCCGCGTGGTGAGCTCGCTCGCCCGGGCGGGCTCCGTGGGCTCGTAGTCGTCGGCGGTGTGCGTCGCCCCCGAGGCCTGGACGCGGCAGAACGCCGCGGCGCGCTCCAGCGCCACGGCGAAGTCGCCGCGGAAGGCGCCGCGCAGGATCGTGTCGATGAGCGCGACGAGCTCGTCCGGGCTGGCCGGCACGGGCGCCCCGGCGACCACGGCGTCGGCCGACGGCAGCTCGACCCGTCCCCGGTCGTAGAGCAGGGCCGCGGTGCGGGGATCGCCGTGGATCGCGAGCTGGAGCACGTACAGCCGCCACAGCGACCCGGGAAGGGTGCGCGACGGCGCCTTCGACCACAGCTCCGCGATCTCGTCGATGCCGTGCTCGCTCGTGAAGGCGATCAGCCGCTCGACGCTCGCCCCGCTCTCGTCCTCACGGACGCGGGTCAGCAGCGCGGAGGCGGTGGCGTGTGCGACACGCGTCTCCTCGGCGGGATCATGGGCGCCGACGATGTTGTCGAAGGCGCTCGTCGGACGACGCACGGGGCGGTGGTGCTGCTCGGGCATCCCTCCAGGGTACGCCCCGCCTCCGACGCTCAGGCCGTCGGGATGACGATCACCGGGTCGGTCGTGGGGAGCCCGGACGGCGATCCGCCCTCCTGCTCGACCGTCACCGCGATGGCGTCGCCCGCCTGCATCTCGCCCTCGAGGAGCGCGGTGGCCTCTCCGTCGTCGACGTCGAACACACCCGCGGCGATGGGATCCTCCCCGCGCACGAACCACAGCTCATAGGTCTTGCCGTCCGCTACCTCGGGCAGTCCGTCCGTGACGAGCACGGCCTTGCCGACCGAGCCCGACCAGTGCGCCGTCGCCGTCGCGCCGTCGTCGAGCTCGACCGTCGCCGTCTGCGCGTCGCCCGCGGATTCGATCTCCTGCAGCGCGACGACACTCGCCGGGCGGTTCAGCTGGTCGTTCAGAGCGACCGCACCGATCCCGACGCCCACGAGGAGCGCGAGGCATGCGGCGAGCGCGAAAGCGAGCCGGGTCCAGCGGCGAGCCGGAGCGGGAGCGGCGGCACCGGAGGCAGGGCTCTCGTCCGCGGGTCCGTCGGGCTCGCCCGAGTCGGACGAGGATTCCGCGGCGCCGCCCTGCGGAGTCTGGGCGATCTGCGCGAGCAGAGCCGCACGGATGCCGGCGGGCGGAGCGACCGGGGCCACGCCGTCGGCGAGGAGAGCGGCCGTCTGGGCGTCGGTGTCGTCCTGCGCCGCCCACTCCGGGTGCTCGGCGAGGGCACGCCGGTACCGGCGCTCGTCGTCCGCCGAGAGCGCGTGGAGCGCGGCACCTGCCGCGAGTTCCGCGAAGTCCTTCTCGTTCATGCCGTCACCCCCATCGCCGTGCGGAGCCGGGTCAGCCCGTCTCTCATCCGTGTCTTGATCGTGCCCAGCGGTGCTCCCACGAGCGCCGCGATCTCGTTCTGACTGTAACCGCCGTAGTAGGCGAGGACGAGCGCCTCCCGCTGCGCCTCCGGAAGCCCCGCCAGCGCCGCGACGACCCGCTCTCCCTCGATCCCCAGCTCCACCCGTTCCGCCACGCTGTCGTGCGCGACGCCGAGGTCCTTGAAGCCCGCGCGTACGTCCCGGTCCGCACTCGACTGCGAAGCCCGCACCCGATCCACGGCCCGGCGATGCGCGATGGTCATCACCCAGGTTCGTCCCTGTCCCTTGTTCGGAGCGAACCGGGAAGCGGATTGCCAGATCTCGAGGAACACCTCCTGCAGCACTTCCTCGCTCTGCGCGCGGTTCACGAGGACGCGCAGGATGAGGCCGAACACACGGGAGGAGAGGGAGTCGTACAGCGTGGCGAAGGCAGCCTGATCACCGGAGGCGACGCGGACGAGGAGGTCGGCGACAGCATCCTGCGGCGCCGTCCCGTCCTCGGGGACGTCCATCCCATCGATGACCATCTCCATAAGCATGCCGTATCTCCTCCCTCTTCCCGTGCAGACGTCACCCGAATGTGAACGAATACACCTCGACGCCGGTGGGGACCTCGAGCGTGAACGTGCCCTTCTCGATGTCGTCCTGCTCGAGCAGGCCGTAGGAGCGTGGCGTCCCGTCGATCCGGATCGTCTGCGCGTTCCCGTCGGCGTCGGTGACCACCACCTCGCCCGACCCCGCGACGACCATGCGCACCTCGGCCGCGCGATACTGCAGCCGGATCCGCGCGTCCTCAGCGGTCGGCGTGACGTACTGCGTGTCCACGGTCCAGTCGCCGTCCAGGGCGAAGCTGTCGTCGGGCTGGTCATCGGGGAAGCGGAAGCTGCCGTCGCCGCGGCGGTACTCGTCGCCGCCGCCGTAGTTGACGTCCTTGGAGGAGCCGAGGAAGGTCTCCCGGGTCGTGGCTCCCACCTCAGGGGTCTCGTCCTTCACGTCCGTGGCGGCGGGCAGCTCGACGTCGGGGTCGGCGTCCTGCAGCAGCTCCCGGATCATCGCCTCGGTGGCGGCGTAGTTGCCCTCGCCGAAGGAGATGTGGCGGACGGTCCCCTCCGCGTCGATGAGGTAGTGCGCGGGCCAGTACCGGTTGCGGTAGTTGGTCCAGGTGGAGAGGGTGTTGTCGAGAGCGACCGGGTACTCGATGCCGAAGTCGCGCGCGCCCGCCGCGACGTTCCCCGGATCCTTCTCGAACGCATACTCGGGCGAGTGGATGCCGATCACCTGCAGCCCCGCGTCCCGGTAGGCCTCGTCCCAGGCCACGACGTGCGGGATGGAGCGCTGGCAGTTGATGCAGGAGTACGCCCAGAAGTCGATGAGGACCACCTGTCCGCGCAGGTCTTTCAGGTCGATCGCCTCCCCGTCCGGGGTGTTGAGCCACTGCTGGATCCCCTTGATGGAGGGCGCCGTCCCGCAGGACTCCAGCTCGGTCGCGCCGTTCGTGCACTTGTCGAGGTCCTTGTTCTCCTCGTTCACCAGGCCGCCGAGGTCGAGGGCGTCCTGCACCTGCTCGGAGTCGGCGATCTGCTCCTGCAGCGGCGCGGTGTAGTCCGGGAGCAGACGCTGCAGCGCCTGCGGCACGTTGAAGACGAGTCCCACGGCGAGGGCGATCATCGCCACGCCGGCGGCGATCCGCAGCGCGCGCTCCTTCGTCCGGAAGGCCCGGATGCGCTCGATGACGCTGCGACCCGCGAGTGCGAAGACCAGCAGCGGCACCGCGACGCCGATCGCGAAGGAGACGGTGAGGAGCACGGTGCCCACGCCGATCTGCCCCGTGGAGCCGGCGACGATGATGGCCGCGAGGACCGGGCCCGCGCACGGGACGAACACGGCCCCGAGAGCGAGGCCGACGCCGAAGCCGTTGCCGCGGTTCTTCACCTCGCGCTGTCCGAAGCGCTGGAACGGCCGCTCCAGGATGTGCTGGAACCGCGGCACGATGAGCCCCACCCCGATGACGACCAGCACCGCGATGCCGACCCAGCGGATGATGTCCTGCGGCAGGTTCAGCAAGCCCAGCAGGAGCGACCCGGCGAGCGTCACGAGCGTGAAGCTCAGCACGAGGCCGGCGATGACGAAGTACGGGCGGCTGCGCTTGGCCGGCACCGCCTCCCCCTCGAAGGACGCCGACTGGGCACCGCCGGTGAGGAAGATCACCGGGAGCACGGGCAGGATGCACGGCGAGATGCCGGTGATGAGCCCGCCGAGCAGGCCGATGATGATCAGGTCCATGAGGTCCTCGTCTCTGTCGGGTGCTGTTCGCGCCGACCCCCCGCAGCGGATTGGATCGGATCCGATTTCGGAGAATTTCGAAATTCCTCCCATCCGATCCGAAGAGGCTTCCGAACAGCCCTCGACGCCACGGAGAGGCCGTGGCCGGAGTTTCGAAGGAGCTCGACATGTTCAGCACCAAGAAGAAGGTCACCGCAGCAGTCACCCTGGGTCTGGCGAGCGCATTCCTGCTCTCGGCATGTTCCATGGGCAGCGGAACGAGCACGGAGGAGTCGTCGGAGCCGACGACGCCGGAGACGTCGGAGTCGACGCCGATGGAGATGGACCCCGCGGCGAACCTCGTCGGCCCGGGCTGCGCAGCGTACGCGGAAGAGGTCCCGGACGGCGCCGGTTCCATCCAGGGCATGTCCCAGGACCCGGTGGCGGTCGCCGCCTCGAACAACCCCATGCTGACGACGCTCGTGTCGGCGGTGAGCGGTGAGCTGAACCCCGACGTGAACCTCGTCGACACGCTCAACGGCGACGAGTTCACCGTGTTCGCCCCGGTCGACGACGCCTTCGCGAAGATCGACCCCGCGACCATCGAGACGCTGAAGACCGACAGCGATCTGCTGACCTCGATCCTCACGTACCACGTGGTCCCCGGCCAGATCGAGCCGTCCGACATCGAGGGCATGCACACCACCGTCCAGGGCGCCGACCTCGAGGTGACCGGCAGCGGTGACGAGTGGATGGTCAACGACGCCAACGTCATCTGCGGCGGCGTGCAGACCGCGAACGCGACCGTGTACCTCATCGACACGGTCCTGATGCCCCCGGCTGAGTAAGCCAGGGACGGTGCCGGCGACCCGACCGGCACACGGCCTCCCCTGTTGTCAGGAGGGACACGGGGCAGGTGAAGGGGCCGTCGGCGGCTGTGGCGCCGACGGCCCCTCGTCGTGCGCCCCCTAGACTGGGAGCACGGGCCTCTAGCTCAGTTGGCAGAGCATCGGACTTTTAATCCGCGGGTCGTGGGTTCGAGCCCCACGGGGCCCACCGCATCCTCAGTCGTCGCCGCCGACGTTCCCGGCGAGCAGGTCGTCGCGGATCCCCGCGACGCCGTCCGGCAGCGTCTCGCCGTGCATCACGAAGTCCGGCGCCTCCGGGCTTCCCCCGATGCCGCAGACGGCGACGTTGTCCTGACCGTCGATCGTCTCCGGGACGGCCACGAACCACACCGCCGACTCCTCCAGCCACTCCGTGGTCGCCATGTCGGCGAAGAACGTCGCATCCGGCGAGATCGAGCGGATCTTCTCGGTGCAGAGCGACACGAGCTGCCCCTTCGCGAAGGTGCCGGCGGCCGGGGGCGAAGACGTCTCCGTGGGCGTCGGGGCCGTGGTCGGGGCGGGCGAGGACGACGGCGTCGCCGAGGCGCTGGACGTCGCGGTCGGCGTCGGTTCCGGAGCGGGTGTGCAGCCCGCGAGCACGACCAGCACCGGCAGGAGGAGGAGAGCAGGACGGAGGCGCATGTCTGGATCGTATCGAGTCGACCGCGCCGCCCCGCGCCGACGCGGCTGTCCTGTATCACCGTCGCCGACGACTGGCCACCCCCTGGCGAGGTCTGATGCGGTGGGAGAGGGTCGAGGAGTCCCCGGAACAGGGCGACTTCCCACCGAAAGGACGGACCATGACTCTCACCGGAAACCGCGTGGCATTCCTGGCGACGGACGGCTTCGAGGACAGCGAGCTCACGAGCCCCTGGGAGGCGGTGACGACGGAGGGCGCGAGCGCCACGCTCATCGCCCCGGACGGAGCGGCGATCACCGGCAAGAACGGTCACGAACAGGCCGTCGACCTGAAGGCCGCGGACGCCAGCGCCGACCAGTTCGACGCACTCGTGCTGCCGGGCGGCGTGGTGAACGCCGACCACCTCCGCATGGATCAGGCCTCCATCGACCTGGCCCGCGCGTTCTTCGAGCAGCACAAGCCCGTGGGCGTGATCTGCCACGGCGCCTGGATCCTCATCGAGGCCGGTGTCGTCGACGGGCGGACCATCACGAGCTACCCGAGCCTGAAGACCGACCTCCGCAACGCCGGCGCGAGCTGGGTGGACGAGGAGGTCGTGGTCGACGAGGGTCTCGTGTCGAGCCGCACCCCCGATGACCTCCCGGCATTCAACGCCAAGCTCGTCGAGGAGATCGGCGAGGGCAAGCACGCAGGGCAGACCGCCTGACCCTCAGCTGACCCGCGCCCGATGGCGCCGCACGGCCGCCCGGTTCGCGCACCTCACGGAGCAGAACCGCTGGCGGCCGTTGCGCGTCACGTCCGCGACGACGTTGGTGCACGGCGGCGCGTCACAGCGCCCGAGTCGGTTCATCCCCCTGGTCACGAGGTGCAGCGCCGTGCCGAGGTTGATGATCGCGCGCAGCACGAAGGGCAGCGAGCGCACGTCGTCCCGGTAGTGCAGGTGCCAGCCCTCGTCATCGTGATTGGTGAGCCGCGGATAGGCACCCGCGGTGGCGAGCTGATCGTTGAGCAGGGCGGCCCGCGCATCGAGGTCCGGCTCATCCACGATGGCCAGCCAGTCGTCGATCACGGCGCGCACCTGCGCGTGGTCGTCGGGGGCCGGCGGAAACGTCTGCGTCATCCCGAGCGCGAGCGACCGCTCCTCGATGCCCGCGCGATCGACCGGCCAGTCGTTCGCGAGGGAGGCGGCGAGGAGCACCGCATACTCACCGTAAGGGTTGAGATGCATAAGACCATTACATCACGCTGGTCCCATGACCTCCTCCGACACCCTCCCGATCCCCCGGCTCGCCTCCGCCGACGACATCCACGAGCACGCCTGGCTCGTGGAGTCGCGTCACCCCACCAGCGAGGGCGTCGTCGTCTACGTCCGGTGCGCGGGCTGCGACTCGCGCCGGGTCGACCTCGCCACGCATACCCCGATGCCGCCGACCGCGCTGAGCCGGGCCGTGGTCACGCCGTCAGCGCGATGAGCTTCCGCACGGTGCGGAGGTTGCGCGCCGTACCGGGAACCCCGAGCGCCCGGTCCAGCACGGCCTTCGTGAGCTTCGTCGTGTGCACCCCGCCGGGGGCGTAGTCGATCCACAGATCGTGTCCGACCAGGGCGAGACGCTCCCCCGGGACGAGGCGCTCGTGCAGCGCCTCGAGGGCGCCCGCGGCGGGAGCGCCCTCGAGGAACATCGCGTGCACGAGCTTCAGCTCCCCCTCCGGGAAGGGCTGGGCCGCTTCAGACTCGGCGAGCTCGGTGTGCGTGCGGTGGATCACCGGAGTGTCGACGCCGAACTCCGCCGCGATGAGCGCACGGACCGACGCGCAGGCAGCCGCGGGTTCCCGCGGCGTCGCGCAGAGGATGTTGCCGCTCGCGATGTAGGTGGAGACGTCCTCCAGGTCGGTCGCGGCGGCGAGCACCTCCCGCAACCGCACCATCGGCACACTGCTGCGTCCGCTGACGTTGACCGCGCGGAGGAGGAGGACGCTGCGGCTCACGCCTCCGAGCTCTCGAGGAGCTCGGCACCGGCATGCGCGAGCTCGGCGAGGGCCGCGGCACTGGGTTCGGGCGCCACTCCGGCGACCAGGTCGGCGAGGACGCGGACGTGGACGCCGTGGGCGATCGCATCGAGTGCGGAGGCACGGACGCAGTGGTCCGTGGCGATGCCGACGACGTCGGCCGTCACGACGCCGGCCGCGCTCAGCACCGCGGCGACCGTCGCCCCGTCGTCGGTCACCCCCTCGAACATCGAGTAGGCCGGACGGCCCTGTCCCTTGCGCACGTGATGGGTGACACCGTCGGTCACGAGCAGCGGGTCGTAGTCGGCTCCGGCCGTGCCGGCGACGCAGTGCACGGGCCAGGAGTCGGTGTAGTCCGGGGTCGTGGAGAAGTGGCCGCCGTTGTCGCCGTCGGGATCGTGCCAGTCCCGGGAGGCCACGACGACCTCGTAGTCGTCGGCGTGGGACGCGAGGTAGGCGGAGACGGCGGCGGCCACCGCGTCACCGCCCGCAACCGCGAGGGCGCCGCCCTCGGTGAAGTCGTTCTGCACGTCGACGATGAGAAGCGCTCTGCTCATGCTCCGAGCGTACGCCCCGCGGCCGGGCCCGGGAACGAGGAAACCCCCGGGACCACGAGGGTTCCGGGGGTTTTCCTGAGCCGCTTGTCAGAATCGAACTGACGACCTTTTCATTACGAGTGAAATGCTCTGCCGACTGAGCTAAAGCGGCGTGCGACGCGTGAGCGGCGCGATCACCGATATTACCCTGTCTCGCGCTCGCTCGCGAATCGAGGCTCTCTCACTCGCAGCGCAGGCCGTCTTCCGGCACCACGTCTTCGAGGAGGAACGCCTCCACCGCCTCGTCGACGCAGACGTTGCCCTTGTTGTAGCCGGTGTGGCCCTCACCCACGCGGGTGATGAGGACGCCCTCGGAGAGCTGGTCGGCGAGCGACTCCGACCACTCGTACGGGGTCGCGGGATCGTTGGTCGTACCGACGACGACGATGGGACCCGCACCTTCCGCCGTGATCTTCTCGCGGGTGCCGGTGGGCGGATACGGCCACACCTCGCACGGGTCGGGTCCCGACCAGTACGGAGCGATGGTCGGCGCCCCCTCCGCGATCTTCTTCTCCGTGGCCGCCTCGGCCGCAGGGTCGTCCTCGACCGGGTAGTCCGTGCAGTTGTACGCGCGGAAGGCCTCGGTCGAGTTGTCGATGTAGGTGCCGTTCTCCCGGCCGTTGTAGAAGTCGGCGAGGCGGAAGGCCGTCGACGGGTCGCCCTGCAGCGCCTCGTCCAGGGCCTGGGTGAGGATCTCCCAGCTGTCCTCCGAGTACAGCGCCGCGATGATCGCCGTCATCAGGGCGTCGGCGCCCATGAGCCGGCCGTCGCCGTTCTTCAACGGCGTGCGGTCCGCGCTCGCGAGCAGGGCGCCGAGATCGGCCATCGCCTCGTCGACCGTCCCGCTGAAGGGGCAAGAGCCGGAGTCGAGGCAGTTCTGCATGTAGGCCCGCAGGGCCGACTCGAAGCCCAGCGCCTGCGTGGCGCCGACCTCGAGGCCGGGGACGGAGGGATCGATCGCCCCGTCGAGCACGAGCCGCCCGGCCTTCTCCGGGTAGAGCTTGGCGTAGGTCGCCCCGAGGAACGTGCCGTAAGAGTACCCGAGGTAGTTGAGCTCCTTGTCGCCCAGGACGGCGCGGAGGAGGTCCATGTCGCGGGCGGCGTTCACGGTCGTGATGTACGGGAGGATGCCCCCGCTGTTGGCGTCGCACGCCTCTCCGAAGCCGCGGGCGGAATCGAGCAGCTCGGTCTCCCACTCCGGGGTGCCCCGCGGCGCCGAAGGGATGCCGTAGAGGTACTCGTCCATCTCCTTCGCGTCGTAGCAGGTGACGGCGGTGGAGGCGCCGACCCCGCGCGGGTCGAAGCCGATGACGTCGTAGTTCTCGATGAGCGCCGGACCCACCGCGTAGTCGAGGCTTCCCTGGATGAGGTCGACGCCGCTGGAACCGGGGCCACCGGGGTTCGTGAGCAGCGAGCCGATCGCCTCGCCCTCGGCGCGATGCCGCACGACGGCGAGCTCGATCTCTCCCGCTCCGGGGTCGTCCCAGTCGAGCGGCGCGGTGACGGTCGTGCAGTCGAAGCCCGGCCCGCACTCGGTCCAGTCCAGCTCCTGGGAGTAGAAGGGAAGCAGATCTTCCGAGACACCCTCGGTGTCCGGGGTCTTCTCCACGGCCGGCTTCGAGGACTGCTCCGGGATCATGGCGTAGAGGCACCCGGAGAGCACGACCGAGGCGGCGGCCAGACCGGCGATGAGCGCCGCGGAGCGACGGAGGCGGGGCAGGGATCGAGTCTTCACGGTTTCCTCCCGCTCGTGACGGTCACGAGCAAACTCTCGAGTGCGAGCAGCGGGGCGACGTTGCGCTCCAGCGCCTCACGGGTCTCAGCCAGGTGGTCGAGCACGACGAGCGTACGCTCGACGCTCCAGGCGGCGGCGAGGGCGGCCAGCTCGGCGTGCAGCTCGCGATTGATGAGATCGTCACCGCGGCCGTACTGCAGCATCACGACATCGCGGAAGAGCGACTGCAGATCCGTGAGGACGCGGTCGATGCCGTCCCGCAGACTCCGCGTCGCCCGCTTCTTCTGTTCGTCCTCCAGCGCGGACACCTGGGCCCGCAGCGCCGGAGGCACGGCCTGCCCCTCGGCGACCCCGACGGTGCGCAGGAGCGCGGCGCGTTCCGCCGCATCCCGCTCGGCCGTGAGTGCCTTGGCGTCTTCCGTCGCCGCCTGGATGATGCGCCCGGCGACCTCGACCGCGTCGTTGACCCCGCGCACGCCCATCACGGCGCGGAGCGTCTCGTCGCGGCGTCGCCGGGCGGCGTCGTCGGTGGCGAGTCGCTGGGCCATGCCGATGTGGCGCTGCGCGTGTCGGGCGGCCTGCTCGGCGACGGCCTCGTCCACGCCCGTGCGGAGGCTGATGAGGCGGGACACGTCCACCACGTCGGGTTCGCGGAGTCGGAGCGACCGCACGCGTGAGCGGATGGTCGGGAGGAGGTCGGCCTCACTCGGCGCGCAGAGGATCCAGACGGTCTGCTCCGGCGGCTCCTCCAGCGCCTTGAGCAGCACGTTCGAGGTGCGCTCGACCATCCGGTCTGCGTCTTCGACGACGATGACCCGGTAGCGGCCGGCGGACGGGGCGAAGTAGGAGCGCTCGACGAGGGCCCGTGCTTCGGCGATGGTGATGATCACCTTGTCGGTGCGCAGCGCCGTCACATCGGGGTGGGTGCCGGCGAGGACCTGGCGCATCGTGGCCTCGTCGTCCGGCCCCTCGGCGATGAGCGCCGCGGCGAAGGCATAGGCGAGCGTCGAGCGTCCGGATCCCGGAGGGCCCGTGATCAACCAGGCGTGCGAGAGCGCGGCCGGATCGGCCGAGGCGGCGCGCAACGTCTCGACGGCGGCCTCCTGCCCCCAGACATCGGCCCAGGGAAACGGCGGGGCGAGGGTCGAGGGCATGCACTCAGCCTAATCGGGACCGCCGACGCTCCCACCACCCGCTGACGGACCGTGCGTCCCGTCGGACGAAGCCCTCTCTGTGGAGGATCAGTCGAAGAGCGCCGAGACGCGGGCGCGGATCCGATCGGCGATGCGCTCGGGCGACGCCGCGGCGTCGATAACGAGGAAGCGGGCGGGCTCCGCACGGGCCAGTTCGAGGTAGGCGTCGCGCACACGGGCGTGGAAGGCCTCCTTCTCGGCCTCCAGCCGGTCGAACGGCTTGTCGGCCGAGTCGAGGCGCGTGCGCGCCGTGGCCGGATCGAGGTCGAGGAGCACGGTGAGATCCGGAAGAGCACCCTCCGCAGCCCACAGCGACAGGTCGCGGATCTCCGTGGCGTCGAGGACGCGTCCGGCGCCCTGGTACGCCACTGAGGAGTCGAGATAGCGGTCCTGCAGCACGATCTCGCCGCGAGCGAGCGCGGGGCGCACCACCGTCGCGACGTGGTGCGCGCGGTCGGCGGCGTAGAGCAGCGCCTCCGCGCGCGGCGCGATGTCACCGCGGTGGTGGAGCACGATGTCTCGGATGAGCTGCCCGACCTCGGAGCCGCCCGGCTCCCGGGTGCGCACGACCGTCCGACCGCTCTGCTCGAGCCACGTGGCGAGGAGGTTCGACTGGGTCGTCTTCCCGGAGCCGTCCCCGCCCTCCAGCGTGATCCAGAGGCCGGGGCCTGCGGTCACGACTCCGCCTTCTCTGCCGCCTTCGCCGCCGCGTTCGCGGCCCGGGTCACCGCCGCCTTCTTGGCCGCCGCCGAGCGAGCTGCCGACGTGGTCGACGTCTTCGCCGCGGTGGACTTCTTCGCCGTGGAGGCCTTCGCCGGCGTCTTCTTCGCCGGCGCCTTCTTGGCCGGAGCCTTCTTCGCCGCTCCCCGCTTGGGTGCCGGACCCTTGGCGCGCTTGTCCGCGAGCATCTGCACGGCGATCTCGAACGTGATGTCGTCCGGGGTCTGTCCGCGCGGGATGGTGACGTTCGTCTCACCGTCGGTGACGTACGGGCCGAAGCGGCCGTCGCGCACGCGGATGGGCTTGCCGCTCACCGGGTCGGCGTCGAACTCCGCCAGCGCGCTCGACGCCCGGCGGGCGCCGTACTTGGGCTGCTGGTAGATCTCCAGCGCCTGTTCCAGCGTGACGTCGAAGATCTGCGACTCGCTCTCCAGCGACCGGGAGTCGGCACCCTTCTTCAGGTACGGACCGAAGCGGCCGTTCTGCGCGGTGATCTCGTCGCCCGACTCCGGGTCGACGCCGACCACGCGCGGCAGGCTCAGCAGCTGCAGCGCGGTGTCGAGGTCGATCGTGTCGACCGACATCGAGCGGAACAGCGAGGCGGTGCGGGGCTTGGGCGCCGCTTCCTTCTTCGCACCGCGCTTCCCCTTCGCGCTGGGTGCCTGAGCCTGTCGAAGGTCGACGACCTCGCCGGTGGCCTCATCGACGACGGCGTCGTCGGAGACCGGATCGTTCTCCTGCACGTAGGGGCCGAAGCGTCCGTCCTTGACGACGACGACCTTGCCGTTCTCCGGGTTCACCCCGAGGACACGGTCGCCGGCGACCGGCGCGTCGATGAGCTCCTGGGCCTTCTCCGCCGTGAGCTCGTCGGGCGCGAGATCTTCGGGGACGTTGACGATGCGCGGCTTGGCCTCCGGATCCTTCGGGTCCGTCACCTCGAGGTAGGGGCCGTACTTGCCGAAGCGCAGCGTCGCGGTGTCGGTGATCCGCGTCGAGTTCAGCGCGCGGGCGTCGATCTCGCCGAGGTTGTCGACGACCTGGCGCAGACCCACGTGCGAGTCGGAGCCGAAGTAGAACGACTTCAGCCACTCGACACGGTTCTGCTCGCCGCGGGCGATGGTGTCGAGGTCGTCCTCGAGCGCCGCGGTGAAGTCGTAGTCGACGAGCTCGGCGAAGTGCTCCTCGAGCAGACGCACCACGCTGAACGCGAGCCACGTCGGCACGAGGGCCTGGCCGCGCTTGACCGCGTACCCGCGATCGAGGATGGTCTCCGGGATCGTGGCGAAGGTCGAGGGTCGGCCGATGCCCTTCTCCTCGAGCACCTTCACCAGCGAGGCCTCGGTGTAGCGCGGCTTCGGCGTGGTGCGGTGACCCTTCGCCTCCGCGGCGGACACGGCCAGCTCGTCGCCGACGGAGACGGCGGGCAGGGACTGGTTCTCCGCGGCGTCGGCGTCGCTGCGCTTCTCGTCGCGACCCTCCTCGTACGCCTCGAGGAAACCCTTGAACGTGTAGACCGTGCCGGAGGCGGTGAACTCCGCCGTCTGGCCGTCCGCCTCGACCGCGATGGTGACGGTCGTCGTCTCGTACTTGGCGTCCGACATCTGGCTCGCGACGGTGCGCTTCCAGATCAGGTCGTACAGCCGCTGCTCCTCGCGGTCGAGCTCGCCGGACAGCGAGGACGGCGTGCGGAAGTTCTCCCCCGACGGGCGGATCGCCTCGTGCGCCTCCTGGGCGTTCTTGCTCTTCGACTTGTAGACGCGCGGCTTGAGCGGCACCGCGTTGTCGCCGTAGAGAGCCACGGCCTGACTCCGGGCCGCCTGCACCGCCTGGGTGCTCAGCGCCGTGGAGTCGGTACGCATATAGGTGATGTACCCCTTCTCGTAGAGGCGCTGGGCGACGCTCATCGCCTGCTTCGCGCTCATCGAGAGCTTGCGGCCCGCCTCCTGCTGCATGGTGGAGGTCGTGAAGGGCGCGTAGGGGCTGCGGGTTCCCGGCTTGGCCTCGACCTTGGTGACGGTTCCCGCCCCGGCGGCGTCGACGGCGCGCGCAAGGGTCGCCGCCTTCGCCTCGTCGAGGACCACGACCGCCTTCTTGAGCTTCCCGGTGTCGTCGAAGTCGGAGCCGCGGGCGAGCTGGCCGCCGTCCACGCGCACCAGGCGGATGCGGAACGACGTGCCGGTCGCGGCCGCATCGGCGTCGACGTCCCAGTACTCCGCGGAGACGAAGGCCATGCGCTCGCGCTCGCGGTCGACGATCAGGCGGGTCGCGGCGGACTGCACGCGGCCGGCCGAGATCCCGGTCTTGACCTTGTACCAGAGCACGGGCGAGACGTCCCACCCGTAGAGGCGGTCGAGGATGCGGCGGGTCTCCTGCGCATCGACGAGGGCGTGGTCGAGTTCACGGGTGTTGCCGACAGCGGCCTGGATCGCGTCCTTGGTGATCTCGTGGAAGACCATGCGCTTGACCGGCACCTTGGGCTTGAGCGTCTCCAGCAGGTGCCAGGCGATGGCCTCGCCCTCGCGGTCCTCATCAGTGGCGAGCAGGACCTCATCCGCGTGCTTGAGCGCGCGCTTGAGCTCGGCGACCGTCTTGGTCTTGCGGTCCGACACCACGTAGTAAGGGTCGAAGCCGTTGTCGATGTCGATGGAGTACTTGCCGTACGCCTTCTTGTCCTCGGCCGGGATGTCCTTCTTGTCGGCGAGATCGCGGATGTGGCCGACGGAGCTGAGCACCTCGTAACCGTCGCCGAGGTATCCCTGAATAGACCGCATCTTCGTCGGGGACTCGACGATGACGAGCTTCTTGCCTTCAGCCAAGGGGCGTCCTTTCTTCGAAGCACACCATACACACCGCTATCAGGGGTCGTTCACAGCGGGCGAGGGGTAGAGCCGCCGTCATGGTTCCTCGGGTGGCCCGGCACGAGCGCGGGAGACGGCAGCGAGTCCAGCGTACGCCGCCTCCACCGACACGGTCGCCACATACCCTTCCAGCGAACAGCTCGTCAGGGCCGCCCCGCTCGCCGCGGCGACCCTGGCGGCCAACGCACAGGGCTCGTCCGGCGTCGGCACCGCGCCGCTCGCGGCATCGGCGGCGGCGAGCGCGGCGGCGTCGGCCGCGCCCGCCGCACGCTGTGCCGTGACCGCCGCACCGCCCACCGCCGCGAGACCGACGGACAGCGTGGCGCTCACCACGAGGAGCGCGGCCGCGAGCGCCGACCCCGCCATCAGCGGCCCCCGTCCAGGGCGCAGCTCGAGGCACGCAGCGGGACGCTGATGACCGCTCCGAGCGACACCCGGAGCGTCGCCGTGGCGCACACGAGGTCGCCGGCAGGGGCGAACGCGGTACCGGCACCCGGGATCGCCTCGTGGACGACCCGGGCAGCCGCCGCCGCGTCCTCGCCACGACCGAGCAGTCGGGCGGCGTCGGCGGCAGCATCCTGCAGCGCGACCTGCCGCGACGCCGCCAGGAGAGCTCCCGCCCCCAGCAGCAGCACCAGCACGATGGCCGGCAGCGCCAGGGCGAGCTCCGCCGCGACGGCACCGCGGTCGCCCCGCCACCTTGCCGGTGCCGCGGTCGCGCGAGCGTCGTGTCCGCCGTGCGTCATGACACGGTCAGGGCTCGACGGACGAGACCGGTGAGGATGCCCCGCACCTCGTCCGAGCGCATGATCGCCACGAGCAGACCGGCGAAGGCGACCGCGGCCATGGTAGTGATGGCGTATTCGGCGGTCGCCGCGCCGGTGTCGTCTCCGAAGAGCGCCCTGGCGCGGCGCCGGTCCAGGGTGGGGAGCGTGTCGTTCATCTTCGTACCTCTTTCTTTGTCGGTGATCACGGAAGGGTCAGGTCGGCAGCGGCGTGGAGGCGAGCACACTGAGCAGGAGGGGCGCCACACCGAGCAGGAGGAACGCCGGCAGCGTGCAGACGCCGAGCGGAAGCAGCAGGCGCGTGGAGAGACGCGCGGCGCGGAGACGCCCGTGCACCCTGGCGCGATGCCGGTCCTGCGCCGCCGCCGCGCGCAGCAGCTCAACGGCGGGGACGCCGGCCGCGCGGGAGAGCTCGAGCACCTGGCCGACGCGGTCGCGCTCGGCGGGGTCGACGACGCCGGTCTCGGTGACGAGCGCGACGGCGCGGTCGATCGGTGCGCCGCCGGCGAGCGCCACCGCGACGAGTTCCGCGGCCATGCCCGGCGTGCCCGGCGCTGGGCGTGCTTGGCGCAGCAGCCGCCGTATCCAGAGCCGAGCGGCCGCGACCAGCAGCAGCCCCGCGACGACGCATACGCCCCCGAGCGGGTTACCGATGATCGCGCCCAGGGTGTCGAATCCCAGCGCGGCGCCGAGCAGCAGACCGGCCAGCGGCATCCACAGCAGCAGTCGCGCCGTCCCCGCAGGCTCGGCGAGAGCCACTCGGACATCGTCGGCCGCCGACGCGGCATCGCGCAGCGCCTCGGCGATGGTGCGGAGCACGTCGGCCAGCGGTGCCCCCACCGTCGTGGCGACCTCCCACGCCGCCGCCAGCTCCGTCCACATGCCACCCTGCGCCTCGATCGCGGACACCAGCGGCATGCCCTCGCGCGTTCGTTCGAGCACCGCCGTCGCGGCGGGGTCTCCCGTGCCCGCGAGGTGCCTCCAGGCGACGAGGGGGATCGCCCCGGCCTGCAGGAGCACCGCGAGCGTCTGGACGGAATCGGCGACATGCGGACCGGCCGCCGACGCCGGACGCGGCACACGGAGCGTCACCACGGCTCGACCTCCTCGATCGTCAGGCGGTCGCCCGCGAGCGCGAGACGGCCGGCCTTCGCGATGCGTCGGATGCCATCCCGAGCCCGCTCCAGGTGCAACACGATGGTGAAGGCACTCACCGCCTGACGCGCGAGCGCTACCGCGTCCATGCCGGCGAGCGCTCCCAGGGCCTCCAACCGCGCGGGGACGTCGGCCAGACCGCTGGCGTGCAGAGTGCCGGCGCCGCCGTCGTGCCCGGTGTTGAGCGCGGTGAGCAGCTCCCGCACCTCCACTCCTCGGCATTCGCCCACCACGAGGCGGTCGGGCCGCATGCGCAGGGACTCCCGCACCAGCCGCGCCAGATCGATCTCACCGGCGCCTTCGAGGTTGGCCTGCCGGGCCTCCAGAGCGACATGGTGCGGATGCCGGGGCCGCAGCTCCGCGACGTCTTCGATGGTGACGATGCGCTCCTCGGGCGGGACCTCCGACAGCAGGGCCGACAGCAGCGTCGTCTTGCCGGAGCCCGTGCCCCCGGTGAGGAGGAGGTTCGCCCGGTCGCGGACCAGCGCGCCGAGCCATCGCCGCTGGCGCGGATCGAACGCTCCGCGCGCCGCGAGCGCATCGAGGTCGGCGGCATGCACGCGAGGGACGCGGATCGACAGGGCTGTGCCTCGCGCCGACACCGGAGCCAGCGCGGCGTGCACCCGGACCCCGGACCCGAGGCGGACGTCGACGCACGGCGTCTGATCGTCGAGGTGTCGCCCGCCGATCGCGACGAGCGCCACGGCGAGCTCCCGGACCTCCCGCTCCGTCGCCCGCCACTCCGGAACACGTACCGCGCCCCTCCCCCTGTCCACGAACAGCGCGTCCGCGCCGTTCAGGAACACGTCCGTGACCTCGTCGTCGATGAACGGCGCGAGCGGGGCGAAAGCCGGCTCGCTCCGGAGAGCCTCCTGCGGCGAGCGTGGCGCCGCGCGCGTCTCGGACGAGCGCGGCTGGATGACGAATCGGTCAGGCATACGGCGACGGTAGGCCGCAGCCGCCCACCTGGACCGCGCGGTGCCCGGGCTCCCGCGGCGCGTGTGCACAAGCCGGCGCCGTCTCCCGCAGTGGAGGAGCCGATCGCGAAGCGAGCGCGAATCGGGAGCGCTCCCATGAGAAAGGGCGGCACCTCACGGGGGGAATGAGGTGCCGCCCACGGCGGCTCTCGATCGGGGGAATCGGGCACGCCAAGGCCGGAATGAGATTTCGGCTGTCGTCGAGTGTACGCAAGGCGACCGTCCTGACAAAACCCACCCGACTACTGACTTTCGGCAGTATTCGACGGTGGGGGCCGGGGATAGATTCACCCTGACCTGGTCGCACTCCCCCTGCGGCCATGCCTGCACGACCCGAACGCCGCAAAGGAGCGCCTGCCGATGAGCAGTCAGATCGATCACCTTCTCGACGAGACCCGGCGCTTCGCGCCGTCGGAGGAGTTCGCCGCCCAATCCGTCGCCTCGAAAGAGCTCTACGAGCGCGCCGCCGCGGATCGCGAGGGCTTCTGGGCCGATCAGTCGCGCGAGCTCGTGCACTGGCACAAGCCCTTCACCCAGGTCCTCGACTGGAGCAACCCGCCCTTCGCCAAGTGGTTCGACGACGGCGAGCTCAACGTGGCCTACAACTGCCTCGACCGGCACGTCGAGGCCGGCAACGGAGACCGCGTGGCGCTCTTCTGGGAGGGCGAGCCCGGCGACAGCCGCCGCATCACCTACGCCGAGCTGACGGACGAGGTCAAGCGCGTCGCGAACGTGCTCGAGGGTCTCGGCATCGGGCAGGGCGACCGCGTCGCGATCTATCTGCCGATGATCCCCGAGGCGATCGCCGCGATGCTCGCCGTGGCGCGCGTGGGCGCCATCCACTCGGTCGTCTTCGGCGGGTTCAGCGCGGACAGCCTGCGCTCCCGGATCGACGACGCCGGCGCCAAGCTCGTCATCACCGCGGACGGCGGGTACCGCAAGGGCCGCGTCTCCGCGCTGAAGCCGGCGGTGGACCAGGCGCTGGCCGACCGCGGCGAGGGCGAGCAGCAGACCGTCGAGCACGTGCTCGTGGTCAAGCGCGGCGAGAACGAGGTGGAGTGGACGGAAGGCCGCGACCTCTGGTGGCACGACGTCGTCCCCGCGGCCTCGGCCGACCACACGGCGCAGGCGTTCCCCGCCGAGAACCCCCTCTTCATCCTGTACACCTCGGGCACGACGGGGAAGCCGAAGGGCATCCTGCACACCTCCGGCGGCTACCTCACCCAGGCGGCGTACTCGCACAAGAACGTCTTCGACCTGAAGCCGGAGACCGACGTCTACTGGTGCACCGCCGACATCGGCTGGATCACCGGACACAGCTACGTCACCTATGGTCCGCTCGCGAACGGCGCGACCCAGGTGCTCTACGAAGGCACGCCCGACACCCCGCACCCCGGCCGCTGGTGGGAGCTCATCGAGAAGTACAAGGTCTCGATCTTCTACACGGCCCCGACCGCGATCCGCTCGTTCATGAAGATCGGTCGCAGCGTCCCGCAGAAGTTCGACCTGTCCTCGCTGCGCGTGCTCGGCTCAGTGGGCGAGCCCATCAACCCCGAGGCCTGGATGTGGTACCGCGAGGTCATCGGCGCCGGCACGACCCCGATCGTCGACACGTGGTGGCAGACCGAGACCGGCGCGATCATGGTGTCGGCGCTCCCCGGCATCACCGCGACGAAGCCCGGCTCCGCCCAGGTGCCGCTGCCCGGCATCTCGATCGACGTGGTGGACGAGCAGGGCGTCGAGGTCGGCAACGGCAACGGCGGGCTCCTCGTCATCACCGAACCGTGGCCGAGCATGCTGCGCGGCATCTGGGGCGACCCGGAGCGCTTCCGCGAGACCTACTGGGAGAAGTTCGAGAAGCAGGGCTACTACTTCGCCGGCGACGGCGCGCGGCTCGACGAGGACGGCGAGCTCTGGCTGCTCGGACGCGTCGACGACGTGATGAACGTCTCGGGTCACCGCCTGTCGACCGCGGAGATCGAGTCCTCGCTCGTCGCGCACGAGGCCACCGCGGAGGCCGCCGTCGTCGGCGCCTCGGACGAGACCACGGGTCAGGCGGTCGTGGCGTTCGTGATCATCAAGGAGAGCTACCTCTCCGCGCACGACCCGGCGGGACTCGCGCAGCAGCTGCGGCTCTGGGTGGGCGAGCAGATCGGCGCGATCGCCCGTCCGCGTGACGTCTACATCGTCGGCGAGCTGCCGAAGACCCGCTCCGGGAAGATCATGCGGCGCCTGCTCCGCGACGTGGCCGAGGGTCGCGAGGTCGGCGACACGACGACGCTCGCGGACACGGCCGTGATGAGCATCATCTCCGCCCAGGTCAAGTAACGCGAGACCCCGGGTTCACGTCGAGACCCCCTGTTGCAGACGTCTGCAGCAGGGGGTCTCGACGTGTGCCCGGGGTCTCGGCGTGCCGGGCGCGGGAACTATGCGAGGCGGAACGTGACCTCGACCTCGACGGGGCTGCCGAGCGGGAGCTCGGCGACGCCGACGGCGGCACGCGCGTGCCGGCCCTCCTCGCCGAAGATCTCGCCGAGCACCTCACTCGCGCCGTTGATGACGCCGGGCTGTCCGGTGAAGCCCTCCGCCGAGCCGACGAACCCGCCTACCCGGACGACGCCCGCGATGCGGTCCACGCCGCCCGCGACGTCGGCCGCGGCGGCCAGCGCGTTCAGAGCGCACGTCCGCGCGTACGCCTTCGCGTCCTCGGCGGACACCTCCGCGCCGACCTTGCCGGTCGCGGGGAGGGCGCCGTCGACGAACGGGAGCTGGCCCGACGTGTAGACGAGGCCGCCGTGCACGACGGCCGGCACGTAGGCGGCGACCGGAGCGGCGACGGCGGGCAGCTCGATGCCGAGCTCGGAGAGGCGGGCGGCGATGCTCATGCCTGGCCTCCCTCGAACTGGCGCGAGGCCTCGGCGGCGGCGGCGAGACCGGCGTTGGTCGAGCCGTCCGTGGTCACGGGGCGCTTGAAGTAGGCGACCAGACCGCCTTCGGGGCCCTGCACCACCTGGACGAGCTCCCAGCCCTGCTTGCCCCAGTTGTTGAGGATGGCCGCGGTGTTGTGGATCAGCAGCGGCGTGGTGAGGTACTCCCACGTGGTCATGGCACTCCTGTCGATCAGGGCGCGTCCAGGGCAGACCGGGCCGCGCTCGTCAAAGCCGGTATTCAGGGAACTCCCCTACGATCAAGCGTATGCCCCAAAAGAACCGCACGGTGAAGGGCGTGCTCGGCGGTCTCGTCGGGCTCGTCGGACTGAGCGCCATCGCCGGTCTGCTGGTCACCGCCAGCGTCACCCCCGTCCTCGCGATGACCGGCGTCGCCGGCACCACGGCGCTGACCATCTTCGATGAGCTTCCCGAGGTGCTGAAGGTCGACACTCCCATGGAGCAGTCGACCATCTACGCCACGAACCCCGAGGGCAAGCCGGTCGTGCTGGCGTCGTTCTACGAGCAGAACCGCGTCCCGGTGAAGTACGAGGAAGTCTCGCCGGTCCTCTACGACGCGATCCTCTCGAGTGAGGACAAGAACTTCTACACCCACGGCGGGGTCAACCTCGGCGCGACGGTGAAGGCCCTCGTCGACAACGTGCGCGGCACCTCGAGCCGTGGCGCCTCGACCATCAGCCAGCAGTTCGTGAAGAACGTCCGCATCCAGCAGTGCGAGCAGAACGTCAGCACCGCCTCCGAGACCTATGCGGACGAGCTGCAGCAGTGCTGGCAGGACGCCACCAACGCGTCGGGCGTCGACGGCATCGAGCGCAAGCTCCAGGAGATGCGCTACGCCATCCAGATCGAGAAGGACTACTCGAAGAACGAGATCCTCCTCGGCTACCTGAACATCGCGAACTTCGGCGGCACGGTCTACGGCATCGAGGCCGCGTCGCGCTACTACTTCTCCACGTCCGCCAGCAAGCTCAGCGTCGCCCAGGCCGCGACCCTCGCCGGCATCGTGCAGAACCCGAACACCTACCGGATCGACAAGCCGGAGGGCACGTACACGACCAAGGACGGCGTCGCCCACAACTCCGCGGAGGACGGCTACAAGGACGCCAAGGACCGTCGTGACTACGTCCTCGGGCGCATGCTCGCCGACAAGAAGATCACCCAGGCCCAGTACGACGAGGCGATGGCCTCGGCGATCGAGCCGGCGATCACCGTTCCCGTCCAGGGCTGTGCGGCGGCCGGGCGCAACGCCTACTTCTGCCAGTACGTGAAGTCGATCATCGAGAACGACGAGGCCTTCGGCGAGGACATCCAGGACCGTCGGGATCTGCTCCGCCGCGGTGGCCTGAAGATCTACACGTCGCTCGACTTCCGTGTGCAGGACCCGGCCGCCGAGGAGATGGCCAACGTCGTCCCGGCCAACTTCGACAACAAGTACTTCGGCGCCGCGGGTGTCTCCATCGAGGTCGGCACCGGTCGCATCCTCTCGATCACCCAGAACACGATGTTCTCGGAGACGCCGACCACCGATCAGGCGTACTCCTCCCTCGTGTTCGCCGGTGACCAGAAGTACGGCAAGTCCGGCGGCTTCCAGGTGGGATCGACGTACAAGCTGTTCACCCTCATCGACTGGCTCGAGAAGGGGCACTCCGTCCGGGAGAACCTGAACGGCACCGTGCAGACCAATCTGCGGATCCCCGTCTGCGGCAGCCCGCAGGCGACGAACACGGCGGAGATCGGCAACTTCGGCCGCAGCCGCGGCTACCCCGGCACCCCGATGACCTTCACGGCCCAGTCGCTCAACAGTGGCTACTTCGCCATGGCGGCCAAGCTCGACGTCTGCGACATCAACAAGGTCGCCGACAAGATGGGCGTCACGCTGGCCAACGGCAACAAGGTCACCGAGGAGAACGTGCCGTACGACGTGCTCGGCCCGAAGAACATCTCCCCCATCGCGATGGCCAACGCGTACGCCACCGTCGCGAGCGGCGGCACGTACTGCACGCCGCGCGCGATCGACAAGGTGATCGACGCGGAGGGCAAGGAGCGCGAGCTTCCCAAGGCCTCGTGCACCGAGGGCGTGCTCGCCCCGGAGGTCGCCGCGACCGCCGCCTACGCGCTCCAGGGCGTCATGGCCGGCGGAGGCACCGGTGCCAGGGCCAACCCGTTCGACGGCACGCCGCTGATCGGCAAGACCGGTACCCACGACCTCTGGTCGACGATGATGATCGAGTCGAGCACCAAGGTCGCGACCGCGGTCTGGGCCGGCCGGTCGAACGGCAACCACGACAACGTCTTCAACGTCTGGACCGGCAGCCACCTCCTCAACGAGGTGCGCTATCCGCTGGCGAGGGCGGCTCAGCACGCGGCCAACATGGTCTACGGCGGCGACGCCTTCCCACAGCCCGACGGCAACCTCATCCGGCAGATCCGGGTGGACGTGCCCGATGTGGTCGGACAGACGGTGGAGGAGGCGACGGCCACCCTCGAGCGTGCCGGGTTCACCGTCTCGGTGGGCGATCCCGTCGACAGCGACAAGGCGACCAACATCGTCGTCGCGCAGGATCCCAGTGGTCAGGCTCCGTCGGGCGCCACCATCACGATCTCGCCGAGCAACGGTGACGGAGCGACCGTCCCCGACGTCACCGGCCAGTCTCCGACCGCCGCGAACGCCGCGCTGATCGCAGCCGGCTTCACGTCGGTCGAGCGCGCCGGATCGTGCAACGCGGACGATGCCAAGGTGACCTCGACGGACCCGGCCGCGAACACCGCGGCCACGAAGTCCACGCCGATCAGGGTGACGTGCAAGTAGGCGCGCCCCGCGCGGCACACCCGGCCCTCATCGCGCTCGGCGCGGTGGGGGCCGTCGGTGCGGCCGCCGCGGTGTGGGGCATCGGGATCGAGCGCTACCTGTTCACCGTGCGGGAGGTGACGGCGGAGGCCCTTCCCGCCGGCGCGGAGCCGCTGCGCATCCTGCACCTGTCCGATGCGCACATGGCGCCCTGGCAGCGTCGGAAGCAGGACTGGCTCGCCTCGCTCGCCGAGCTTCAGCCCGACCTCATCGTCAACACCGGCGACAACCTCGGTCACGAGGACGGGCTGCAGGGGATCCGTCGCGCCTTCGCTCCCCTCGCCGGCATCCCCGGTGTGTTCGTGCACGGGTCGAACGACGTCAACGTCCCCACGCCGCGCAATCCGCTGCGCTACTTCGCGGGCCCGTCTCAGAAGATCCGACAGCCGGCTCTGCTCGACACCGCCGCGATGGACGACTACTTCACGGACGAGCTCGGCTGGGCCGATCTGAACAACGCCGCGGCTCGGCTGACCGTCCGCGGAGCGCCCGTCGACCTGTTCGGCGTGAACGACGCGCATCGCGACTGGGATCGGCTGGACCTGCTCCCCGACGCCCTGGCCGGCCTCGGTCCCCGCCCGGGCGGTGCTCCCGTGCTGGGGGTGACGCACGCCCCCTATCAGCGGGTGCTCAACGGCTTCGTCGACCTCGGCGCGGACGCGATCCTCGGCGGACACACGCACGGGGGCCAGGTGTGCCTCCCCGGGTATGGCGCGCTCGTCGCCAACTGCGACATCCCCCTCAAGCAGGCCAAGGGGCTGAGCACCTGGACGCACGACGGGCGTTCGGCGCCGCTGAACGTGAGCGCCGGCTGCGGACACTCGATCTACGCCCCCGTGCGCTTCGCGTGCCGCCCCGAGGCGACGCTGCTCACCCTGACCCCGCGCGCCTGAGCCCGTACGACACGGGCGCGGATCCCCGTGCCGAGGGCTCCCGCACGGCGCGCCACGCGGATGTGCGCGCTCGATTCGGTGCTGGAGGCATTTCGCTGTAGACTCGGAGGGTTGCAAAACGGGGTGTGGCGCAGCTTGGTAGCGCGCTTCGTTCGGGACGAAGAGGTCGCAGGTTCAAATCCTGTCACCCCGACCAGTGACACGAGAAGGCCGCCCGCAGGGGCGGCCTTCTCTGTATCGGGATGTCGTGCGAGAGGGGAACGCATGGGGAGGCTCCTGCCGCCGCCGCGTCGTTCGACGCGCATCTGGGCGCTCGCTCTCGGGCTGCCGTTCCTCGCCGGCATCGCGTTCCTCACGCTCACGCCCGCGCGGGTGGAGCAGACGATGCCCTCCGTGGTGGACCTCGCCCTCGGCGCACTCCACCGCGTCGGCTGGACGGGCCTCGACTTCACGCGCCTCGAGATCCTCGCGAACGTCATCGTCTTCGTCCCCGTCGGCATCCTCGCGTTCCTGCTCCTTCCCCGTCGGCTCTGGCCGCTGTCGCTGCTCGTGGGCCCGACCCTCTCGCTTGTGATCGAGACGGCGCAGTACCTGGCACTCCCCCACCGCGCCGCGACCGTGAGCGACGTGCTGGCCAACTCCACTGGGGCGACGATCGGCATCGTCATCGCGGTGTTCTGCACGCTGCTCGCCACCACACCCTCCTCCCGGCCGCGAACACCTACAGTGGAGGCATCATGACATCGCCCTCTCTCGTCGCCTTCGACCTCGATGACACGCTCGCGCCGTCCAAGGGCACGATCGACCCGCGGATCGCCGCGCTCCTGAACGAGCTGCTCCGATCCGTCGACGTCGCCATCATCTCCGGGGGCAACGAGGCGCAGTTCCGCACGCAGGTCGTCGCGCAGCTCGCGGACGCCGACCCGGAGGCGCTCGCCCGCCTGCACCTGCTTCCGACGTGCGGCACGCGATACCTGCGGCATGACGGCAGCGACTTCGTAGCCGTGTACGCCCACGATCTGAGCGACGAGGAGAAGTCCGCCGCCCTCACGGCCCTCCGCGAGGAGGCGGAGCGCCTCGGGCTCTGGGAGGCCGAGCCCTGGGGCGAGATCCTCGAGGACCGCGGCTCGCAGATCACGTTCTCGGCCCTCGGCCAGCAGGCACCGCGTGACGCCAAGCACGCCTGGGATCCGACCGGCGCGAAGCGCGGCGCCCTGCGCGATGCCGTCGCCGCGCGGCTTCCTGGCCTCGAGGTGCGCTCCGGCGGCTCGACCTCCATCGACATCACCCGCGCCGGCATCGACAAGGCGTTCGGCATGCGACAGCTCGCCACGCACACCGGGATCGAGCTCACGGCGATGCTGTTCTACGGCGACCGTCTCGACGAGGGCGGCAACGACTACCCCGTCCTCGCGCTGGGCGTGCCGTCGGTGGCCGTCGAGGGCTGGGAGGACACGGCGGCCCGCCTCGAGGCTCTCCTGCCGACCCTCTCCACCCGGGTCTGACGCGCAGGTTCGCACGACGTCGACCCGCCTGCACGACGGGAGGATCGAATCCGTCGTGCAGGCGTGGTCTGGTCGTGCAGAGGGGTCAGTGCACCTCGACGCCGGCCGCGCGGGAGACGGGCACCAGACGGGTGAGCTGGGTCACGTGCCCGGGCTCGAGCTCCGCGAGCGAGGCCACGCCCAGCAGCCGCATCGTGCGCTCGATCTCGCCGCGCAGGATGGCGATCGTGCGGTCGACGCCCTGACGACCTCCCGCCATCAGGCCGTAGAGGTACGCACGGCCGATCAGCGTGAAGTCGGCACCGAGCGCGACGGACGCCACGATGTCGGCGCCGTTCATGATGCCGGTGTCGATCATGACCGTGAAGTCGTCGCCGACCGCACGCCGGACCTCGGGCAGGAGGTGGAACGGGATCGGGGCGCGGTCGAGCTGGCGCCCGCCGTGGTTCGACAGCACGATGCCGTCGACACCCGCGTCCCGCAGGCGCACGGAGTCCTCGATGTTCTGCACGCCCTTGATGACGATCTTGCCGGGCCAGATGTCGCGGATGACGGCGAGGTCGTCGTAGCTGATCGTCGGGTCCATCGCCGCGTCGAGGAGCTCGCCCACGGTGCCGCCGGTCGTGCTCAGCGACGCGAACTCCAGCTTCGGGGTGGTCAGGAAGTCGAACCACCACCAGGGCCGCGGGATGGCGTTGATGATCGTGCCGAGGGTGAGCTGCGGCGGGATGCTGAAGCCGTTGCGCTTGTCGCGGAGACGGGCGCCGGCGACCGGTGTGTCGACGGTGAACTGCAGGGTGTCGAAGCCCGCGGCGGCGGCGCGGCGGGCGAGCTCGTACGAGATCTCGCGGTCGCGCATGACGTAGAGCTGGAACCAGTTCCGACCGGGCACGGGGCCCTGCGGCTCCCGGACCGTCGCCGCCTTGACGTCCTCGATCGAGGTGGTCCCGAGGGTGGACAGCGTGAACGGGATGCCCGCGGCGGCCGCGGCTCCGGCACCCGCGACCTCGCCCTCGGTCTGCATGAGCCGGGTGAAGCCGGTCGGCGCGATGCCGAACGGGAGCGCGGACGGACCGCCGAGGATCTCGACGGCCGTGTCGACGTCCGGCGCCGGCTTGAGGATGCCGGGGTGGAACTCCACGTCCTGGAACGCCTGACGGGCGCGGCTCAGCGAGAGCTCGCCCTCGGCCGCGCCGTCCGTGTAGTCGAAGGCGGCCTTCGGTGTGCGGCGCTTGGCGATCGTGCGCAGATCGTCGATGGTGAGCGCGGCGTCGAGACGGCGCTTGCGCCCGTCGAGCTCGGGCTTCTTGAACTTCATGAGCTCCAACAGCTCGGCGGGGTTGGGGAGCTGGCGCTGGACCATGTTCTGCCTCTCAGTTCTGCGGGGTGATAGCGCGGGTGAGGCCCGCGGCGGTGTAGTAGCCGGTGATGTGGGCGCGGACCAGGCGCCGGGCGGTGTCGACCTCGCCCGCGTCGATCGCCGCGACCAGTGCACGGTGCTCGGACCGCAGGCGGTCGGCCATGCGGTCCCAGTCGTCGACGGTCGCCGCGCCCGCGAGCACGTACGACTCGATGGCGGAGCGGAGGCCCGCCATCATCGCCGCGATGACGGTGTTGCCGCTGCCCTCCGCGAGGGAGAGGTGCAGCTGCGCGTCGAGGGCCAGGAACTCGGCCGGAGTGAGGGCGCCGTCGTCCATGGCCGTGAGCAGCTCGTGCGCCCGGACGGTGTCCCGGTGGGCGGCTGATGCCATGGCGTCGACGACCGCGTCCTCGAGCACGAGCCGCGTGCGGACGACGTCATCGAGCGGGAAGCCCTGCGCGGCCACCTGGAGCCGCAGGAGCGCCGACATCCCGCCGGTGGGGGTCGCGATGACGATGGCGCCCGCCTGCGGCCCGGAGCCGGTTGCGGTGCGGATGAGGCCGAGCACCTCGAGCACCCGGAACGCCTCTCGCACACTCGACCGCCCGACGCCGAGGTCGCTCGCGAGGTCCCGTTCGGACGGCAGCCGGTCCCCCGGGCCGAGACGACCGTCGAGCAGGTCACGCTCGATGTGCTCGAGCACGAGTCGCCATGCACGCGCCGGCTGCTCCGTCATCCCGCCTCCTGTGGTCAGACCACAGGTTAGCGCGTGTGGTCAGACCACGCAATGCGGCGATGCGGCGCGCGCGAGCCACCCCTCTCCGTGCGTCCCGGCCCGGTGCGTACGCACGCAGAGGGGTGGGGCGACCGGAAGGGGGTGGGTCGGCGGGTCAGCCGAGACGGCCGCCGGACTCCTCCAGATAGCAGGTGCCACACAGCGACTCGTAGGTCGTGAGCTCGGGCGAGGCGGAACCGTCGGCGCCCTCGTCGATCGCGACCTGGTCGCCGTCGAACACGAAGCGTCCGCCGACCACGCGGCCGTTGAACACCGCCTTGCGCCCGCAGCGGCAGATCGTCTTGAGCTCCTCCAGGGAGTGCGCGATGGCCAGGAGCCGGGCGGAGCCGGGGAACGCGTGGGTGCGGAAGTCGTTGCGGATGCCGTAGGCCATCACCGGGATGCCGTCCTCCACCGCGATGCGGAACAGGTCGTCGATCTGTGTCGGCGTGAGGAACTGCGCCTCGTCGATGAGGAGACAGGCCACGTCGATCGGGCCGGTCGGGAGGAGCTCCTCCTCCGTGGACCGCTGCATCCGCTCGCGGTGGACCGCGAAGAGCGCGCGCACGTCATCGTCCGGACCGACGAGGAAGTCGACCGGCCGCGTGACGCCGAGGCGACTCTCGATCTGCCCCGCGCCCTTGGTGTCGATCGCGGGCTTGGCGAGGAGCACGTGCTGGCCGCGCTCCTCGTAGTTGTAGGCGACCTGCAGCAGAGCGGTCGACTTGCCCGAGTTCATCGCGCCGTAGCGGAAGTAGAGCTTCGCCACGGGCCCAGGTCAGACGTTGATGCCGAGGACGGCGGCAGTCGCGGCGGTCGACTCCTCCGCGAGCTCCGCGTCGCCGTTGAGCTTCCGGCCGAAGGTGGGGATGAGCTCACGCAGCTGCGACTCCCACCCCGGGTACTCGCCGGGGAAGCACTTCTTCAGCAGGTCGAGCATGATCGGCACGGCGGTCGAAGCCCCGGGGGATGCACCGAGGAGACCGGCGATCGAGCCGTCGCCCGAGGCGACCACCTCGGTGCCGAACTGCAGCACGCCGCCCTTCTTCGGGTCCTTCTTCATGACCTGCGCGCGCTGACCGGCGTCGATGAGCGTCCAGTCCTCGTCCTTGGCCGTCGGCATGAACGTGCGGAGGCTGTCGACCTTCTTGCGGTGGTTCTTCATCAGCTCGCTGATGAGGTACGTGATGAGGTCGGGATTGGCGAAGGCGACCCGCAGCATCGGCCAGAGGTTGTGCGGCCGGACCTGCGTGACGATGTCGAGCATCGAGCCGTTCTTGAGGAACTTCGGGCTGAACGTCGCGAACGGCCCGAACATCAGCGATGCCTCGCCGTCGACGACACGCGTGTCGAGGTGCGGGACCGACATTGGCGGCGCGCCGACCGAGGCCTGCGAGTAGACCTTCGCCTTGTGCTGCGCGACGATCTTCGGGTTCGTCGTCTTGAGGAACTGGCCGCCGATCGGGAAGACGCCGTAGCCCTTGATCTCAGGGATGCCGGAATTCTGCAGGAGCTTCAGCGCCCAGCCCCCGGCCCCGACGAACACGAACTTCGCCTTGATCTCGTTCGGGGTGCGGCCGACCGTCGTGCGGTACTTGATGAGCCAGGTGCCGTCCTTCTGACGCTTGAGCGACTTGACCTCGTGGTTCGTGCGCACGGCGACGCCCGAGTCACGCAGGTGATCGAAGAGCTGATGCGTGAGCGCGCCGAAGTCGACGTCGGTGCCGGCGGGCACCCGGGTGGCCGCGAACGGCTCGCCCTTCCGCCGCTTCTGCATGAGCAGCGGCGCCCACTGGTTGATGACGCGGGAGTCTTCGCTGTACTCGATGCCGGCGAACAGCGGCTGCTCCTTGAGCACCTGATAGCGCTTCTTGAGGTAGGCCACGTCCTTCTCACCCCGCACGAACGTCATGTGCGGCGTCGCGTTGATGAAGGTCGTCGGCTCGTCCAGCACGCCCTTCTCCACGAGGGAGGACCAGAACTGGCGGCTCTGCTGGAACTGCTCGTTGATCGAGATCGCCTTGGCGGGGTCGAGCGGAGCGTCGCCCTGCTGCGGCATGTAGTTCAGCTCGCACAGGGCGGCATGCCCGGTCCCGGCGTTGTTCCAGGGGTTCGAGCTCTCCTGCGCCACGTCCGACAGCCGCTCGAAGGCGACGATCTTCCAGTCCGGCTGCAGCTCGTGCAGCAGGGTTCCCAGGGTGGCGCTCATGATGCCACCGCCGATCAGGACGACATCGACGTTTTCAGTCACCCGAACAGTCTAGTTCGCGGGCAGGACCCCGCCGACCACCGGGCGGTCAGGACACCGGGGCGAGGCGCTCGGCGAGCACTTCGGCGATCTGCACCGCGTTCAACGCCGCCCCCTTGCGGAGGTTGTCGTTGCTGATGAAGAGCACGAGACCCTTGCCCTCCGGAGCCGACTGGTCGGCACGGATGCGGCCCACGAAGCTCGGGTCCTTGCCCGCGGCCTGCAGCGGGGTCGGCACCTCGTCGAGCACGACGCCGGGCGCCGCGCTCAGCACCTCCGTGGCGCGCTCGGGCGTCAGGTCGCGGGAGAACTCGGCGTGGATCGACAGCGAGTGGCCCGTGAACACCGGCACGCGGACGCAGGTACCGGCGACGCGGAGGTCGGGCAGCTCGAGGATCTTCCGGCTCTCGTTGCGGAGCTTCTTCTCCTCGTCGGTCTCGTTGTCGCCATCGTCCACGAGGTTCCCCGCGAACGGGATCACGTCGAAGGCGATCGGCGCGACGTACTTCTCGGGCTCGGGGAAGTCGACCGCGGAGCCGTCGTGCACGAGGCGGAGGGTGTCGCCCTGCGCGAGCACGCCCTCGACCTGGCCGAGCAGCTCCTGGGCGCCGGCGAGTCCGGAGCCGGACACCGCCTGGTAGGTCGACACGATCAGGCGCTCCAGGCCGGCCTCGGCGTCGAGGACCTTCAGCACCGGCATCGCCGCCATCGTGGTGCAGTTCGGATTCGCGATGATGCCCTTGGGCCGGTCGTCGATCGCGTGCGGGTTGACCTCGCTGACGACGAGGGGGACCTCGGGGTCCATGCGCCAGGCGCTGGAGTTGTCGACGACCACGGCGCCGGCCTCGGCGAAGCGGGGGGCGTAGGCGCGGCTGGCGGTGGCACCGGCGGAGAACAGCGCGATGTCGATCCCGGACGGGTCGGCGGCCTCGACGTCCTCGACGATGACCGTCTGTCCGCCGAACTCGATCGCCGTGCCCGCGGAACGCGCCGACGAGAACAGCCGCAGCTCGCGGATCGGGAACGAACGCTCCGCGAGAATCTCGCGCATCACGGTGCCCACCTGGCCGGTGGCGCCGACGATGGCGACGGAGAGTCCTGATTCGGAGATGCGGGTCATGATGTTCCTTGGCTTCGTGCGGTACGGCGTACGAGGCTTCGGGCGCGGCGTCGGGATGCTGATGCTGCGCCTGGCGCCGGTGTCAGGGTTTCCGCGAGTCTATCGCGCCACGACCACCCCGAAGCCCGTCCGTTTCACGAAGGCACGCGCCCCCGGTACATCAGGCGAACGCGGGACAACACGCACGCGTGGACAGGGCCGCCTGAACCCGCGCGAACGCCTGAGCTGGCGTGGCGTGCTGGCGTGGGGTCAGCGGCCGGTGCCGGCGTGGACCGTGGCCTCCGCGTCGCCGTCGAGACCGTAGGCGGTGTGCACGGTGCGGGCGGCCTCGGTGAGGTCGGTGTCGCGCAGCACGACCGAGATGCGGATCTCCGAGGTGGAGATCATCTCGATGTTGATGCCGCCGGCGGACAGGGCCTCGAACAGGGTCGCCGAGACACCGGAGTGCGTGCGCATCCCCGCGCCGACCACGGACAGCTTGCCGATCTGGTCGTCGTGGACGAGGTTCTGGAAGCCGACCTCGGTCTGCTCACCGGCGAGGGCCTTGAGCGCGGCAGCGGCGTCGGCCTTGGGGACCGTGAAGGAGATGTCCGTGCGCCCGGTGGCGGAGACGTTCTGCACGATCATGTCGACGTTGGCGCCGGACTTCGCGACGATCTTGAAGATCTCGGCCGCCTTGCCCGGGACGTCGGGCACCCCGGCGACGGTGATCTTGGCCTGGCTGAAGTCGGTGGCGACGCCGGCGACGATCGGTTCTTCCATGACTGCTCCCTCGGCTTCGCGAGGGTTCTTCATACCCTCGCCCAGAACGTATGTGCCCTCGGCCGACGAGAACGTCGACCGGGCGTGGATGAGGACGCCGTGCCGGCGGGCGTACTCCACGGCACGGATGTAGAGGACCTTGGCGCCGTTGGCTGCGAGCTCCAGCATCTCCTCGCTGGAGACGTGGTCGAGCTTCTGCGCCTTCGGAATCACGCGCGGGTCGGCGGTGAAGATGCCGTCCACATCGCTGTAGATCTCGCAGACGTCCGCCGACAGCGCGGCCGCCAGCGCGACGGCCGTCGTGTCCGATCCGCCACGGCCGAGCGTGGTGATGTCGCGGGTGTCGCGGTTGAACCCCTGGAAGCCGGCGACGATGACGATGGCGCCCTCGTCGAGCGCCTCGCGGAGTCGCACGGGCGTGACGTCGACGATGCGCGCCGCGCCGTGCTGCGAGTCGGTGATCATGCCGGCCTGGCTGCCGGTGAACGACCGCGCTTCGAAGCCCATCGAGTGGATCGCCATCGCCAGCAGCGCCATCGAGATCCGCTCGCCGCTGGAGAGGAGCATGTCGAGTTCGCGCGGCGCCGGGATCGGCGCGACCTCGTTCGCGAGGTCGAGCAGCTCATCGGTCGTGTCGCCCATGGCGCTCACGGCGACGACGACGTCGTGACCTGCGCGACGGGTGTCGACGATGCGCTTGGCGACGCGCTTGATGCTCTCTGCGTCGGCGACGGACGAGCCGCCGTACTTCTGCACGATGAGGGCCACGTTCACTCCCTGGGATGTCGGGCGGATCCGCCCACGGTCATTCTACGATCGGCGCGCATGCCGCCCCGCGCATGTGACGGCTCAGGCGGGGGCGTGCGTGACGGGCGTCACCGGGCGCAGGCGCCCTCCGGTGGCGGCGAACCAGCAGCCAACGATGATCAGCGGGAATCCGAGGAGGAGCCCCGGGGTGAGGGGCTCGGCGAGCACGATGGCGCCGAGCACGATCGCCACGACGGGGTTCACGTAGGTGAACAGCGGCGCCCTGACCGGTCCGACCTCGCGGATCAGCGCGAAGAAGGCCAGGAACGCCAGCGCCGTGCAGATGACGGCGAGGGCGAGGAGGGCGCCGATCGACGGGAGCGTCGGCACCTCGTGCTGCGTGAGCAGACCGATCGGGAGATAGAAGATGCCGATCATGAGCAGGGACAGCGTGATCGTGCCGAGCGAGGGCACGTCGTTCAGCTTGCGCGCCACGATGAACGGCGCGATCGCGTACAGCACCGCGACGAGCAGCACCTCCCCGGCCGCGAGCAGACTCACCTCTCCCCCGAAGAGCCCCGGCCCCGCCACGACGATGGCGACGCCGACGAAGCCGACCAGCAGGCCGATGCCGCGGGCGGGACGCAGCACGCCGCGGTCGCCACCGCCCAGCGCGATGAGGGCGGCGAACAGCGGCACGGTCGCGACGAGGAGTCCGGTCATGCCGGAGGGCAGCGTCATCTCGGCATGCCCGAGGAGGAGGAACGGTCCGGCCATCTCCACGGCCCCGAAGGCCAGCACCCACGGCCAGTGCCGGAGCGCCGCGCGAAGGGCGCCGCTGCGCAGGGCGAACGGCAGCAGGAGGAGGGCGGCGATCAGCGTCCGTCCCGCCACGATCGCCGGCGGGGAGATCGAATCCACCGCCACGCTGATGAAGAGGTAGGGAACGCCCCAGAGCAGGGCCATGGCCCCGAAGAGCAGCCAGCCCCGGCGGGAGAAGCCGGACTGCGGGGTCACAGCACCCGCCGGCCCTCGAAGGCCCGGCCGAGCGTCACTTCGTCTGCGTACTCGAGGTCGCCGCCGACCGGGAGGCCCGAGGCGAGCCGCGAGACCGTGATCTGCATCGTCGTCAGGAGCCGGCTCAGGTAGCTCGCCGTCGCCTCGCCCTCCAGATTGGGGTTCGTGGCGATGATGACCTCCTGCACGGTGCCGTCGGCGAGCCGCGTCATGAGCTGCGCGATCCGGAGGTCGTCCGGCCCGATGCCCGCGATGGGGCTGATCGCGCCGCCGAGCACGTGGTACAGGCCGCGGAACTCCCGCGTGCGCTCGATCGCCGCGACGTCCTTCGCGTCCTCGACCACGCAGATCAGCGCCTGGTTGCGGCGAGGGTCGCGACAGATCGCGCAGCGTTCCTGCTCCGCGACGTTGCCGCAGATCTCGCAGAAGCGGACCCGGATGCGGATCTCGGTCAGCAGCTCGGCGAGCCGGGCGACGTCGAACGTCGGCGTCTGCAGGATGTGGAACGCGATACGCTGCGCCGACTTCGGGCCGATGCCGGGAAGGCGGCCGAACTCGTCGATCAGCTCTTGGACGATGCCGTCGTACATCAGGAGAACCTCGTGGGGGGCTCATAGGGCTCTTCGCGAAGGAACGTCGCGCCGAGCACCTGGCGGATCACGGCCTCTCCGTAGCGCTGCACGCCGCCGGCGGCGGGGGTCCGCTCGACGACGACCGGTGGAGCGGCCGCGGGGGCCGTACGGGCGGCCGCCTGCGGGGCCGCCGCCGGAGTCGCGCGTGGGGAGGGAGGGCGGTCGTACGGAGCCGAGGGCTCGTAGGCCGGATCGTACGGCGGCTCCTCGTCGAACGCGGGAGCGTCGTCGTCGCCGGGCAGCGGCGGCTCACCGCGATCGATCCTGCCGTCGGCCGGCGGGGTCGGGGCGGCGGAGGCGGCCTCGACCTCCTCCGGCTCGTCGTCGACGGCGAGGGGCGCTGCGGGCGCGGCGGCCGCTGTCGTCGGGATGGGTGCGACCGCCCACTCCGTCACGGGGGCCGCGGCGGCGCGGGTCTGCGGGCGGGAGGGACGCGCTGACGCAGGCTCCGATGCGGGAGCGGTGTCGGCCGGGGCGGCGGATCCCGAGGAGGCGGGCTGCCGCGGCGCACCGCCGGGCGGCATCGGGGCCGGCAGGTACTTGACCCGCACCCCGACCTCCTGCTCGATGGCCGTGCGGAGGTGGTCGGACGGTCCGGAGCCGGGCGTGGTCCCCTTGAACTTCGCGACGTCGTGCTGACTCGTGAATCCGAGGGTCAGGACCTCGGAGTCGCCGTCGTAGGCCAGCGGCTGCACGGCGGTGGCGAGCAGCCAGGACGTGCGGCTGATGCCTTCGAGGCGCTTCAGCACGGCAGGCCAGGCGTCGCGGACGCGGTCGAACGTGACGGGGGCGGACGGCGCGGACGACGCCGGGGCCGGAGCCGGCGTGGGGTCGGGCTCCGCGGGACGGGCGGGTTCCGGCGCCGGCTCGGGCTCCGGGGAGCGCTCGGGTTCAGCGGCGGCCACCGGGGCGGAGACGGCCGGCGCGGAGGGAGCCGGTGCCGCGGGCGTCGAGGGCACTGCCGGCGCGGTCTCCGTGCCGGGCGCAGCCGTGGGAGACGGCGCCGCGGCCGCGGGCGGGATCACCGGCGGGGGCGTCGTGGCCGGCGGCTGCAGCGCGCCCGACGCGGGCGCTCCGGACGAGGTCGACCCCCCGGATGCGGCGAGGACGCGGGCCACCATGAGCTCGAGGTGGAGGCGGGGCGACGTGGCTCCGGACATGTCGTCGAGAGCCGCGCTGACCACGTCTGCCGTACGGGAGAGCCGCGCGGCGCCGAACGACTCTGCCTGGCGGCGCATGCGGTCGAGCTCGTCTTCGGCGATCCCGCGGAGCACGGCGGAGGCACCGGAGCCCACGGCGGCGATCACGATGAGGTCGCGCAGGCGCTCCAGGAGGTCGTCGACGAAGCGACGCGGGTCTTGTCCGGTCTGCACGACGCGGTCGATGGCCGGGAAGGCGGTCGCGGCGTCGCCCGCCGCCAGCGCATCGACGATCTCGTCGAGGAGGGCCCCGTGGGTGTACCCGAGCAGCGCGACCGCGCGCGCGTAGCCGACGGTGACAGTCTCCGAGCCGGCAGGGGCGTCTGATCCCGCGATGAGCTGGTCCAGCAGCGACAGGGTGTCGCGGGGCGAGCCACCCCCGGCGCGGACGACGAGCGGGAGGACGCCCTGCTCGACGATGACCCCCTCCTCCGCGCAGAGCTTCTCGACGTAGTCGAGCATCGCGGCGGGCGGGACCAGCCGGAACGGGTAGTGATGGGTGCGCGAGCGGATCGTGCCGAGCACCTTCTCGGGCTCCGTCGTCGCGAAGATGAACTTGACGTGCGGCGGGGGCTCCTCGACCAGCTTCAGCAGCGCGTTGAAGCCCTGCGGGGTGACCATGTGCGCCTCATCGAGGATGAAGATCTTGAAGCGGTCGCGGCTCGGGGCGAAGGTCGCCCGCTCGCGCAGGTCGCGCGCGTCGTCGACGCCGTTGTGACTCGCCGCGTCGATCTCGACGACGTCGAGCGATCCGCCGCCCGCCCTGGACAGCTCGACACAGCTCGGGCAGGTCCCGCAGGGGGTGTCGGTCGGTCCCTCCGCGCAGTTCAGGCACCGGGCGAGGATGCGCGCCGAGGTGGTCTTGCCGCAACCGCGCGGGCCGGAGAACAGGTAGGCGTGGCCGACGCGGTCGCCACGCAGCGCGGTCATGAGCGGATCGGTCACCTGCGACTGCCCGATCATCTCGCCGAACGTCTCGGGTCGGTAGCGGCGGTAGAGGGCTGTGGTCACCCCTCCAGCCTACGGCGTGCCACCGACGTTGCTCCCCTCCCGGTCGACCCGGCCCCTTTCACGCGAGCCACCCCTCTGCGTGCGTCCGCAACGGGGTGGGACGCACGCAGAGGGGTGGGTCGGCGGTCAGTCGAGGTTCTCGATGACGGGGATCGCGCTCGTGATCACCGGGACCGAGGCCGAAAGCCGCGTGCCGTCGTCGCGGCGGGCGTCGGCGAACTCCTGCAGGGTCGGGCGTCCGGGGATCACGGGTCCCTGGTTCGCGAGCGGGACGATGACCTCGTCCTCCAGCGTCGCGATGTACGCGTTGTCCCGCACGCTGAACGGCACCGGAGGTCCGCTGCGTACCTCGACGCGCAGCTCGTGCCGCGTGACGGTCACCTGCATCGCCGTCCCCTGCCACTGCAGCGGGAACGACAACGACGGCCAGGACTCGGGGAGCCGCGGGTCGAAGCTGAGGTCGCCGCCGTAGTCGCGCATGCCGCCGAAGCCGCAGACGAGGGCCGTCCACACGCCACCGGCCGAGGCCACGTGCACGCCGTCCGCCGCGTTGTGGTGCAGGTCGTGCAGATCGACGAACAGCGACTGCTCGAAGTACTTCTGCGCGAGGTCCTGATAGCCCACCTCGGCCGCGAGGATCGACTGCACGACCGCCGAGAGGGTCGAGTCGCCCGTCGTCAGCGGGTCGTAGTAGTCGAAGTCGGCCTTCTTCTCCTCGGGCGAGAAGTGGTTGCCCTGGAGGAACAGCGCCAGCACGACGTCGGCCTGCTTGAGCACCTGGAAGCGGTAGATCACGAGCGGGTGGAAGTGCAGCAGCAGCGGGCGCTGGTCGGCCGGGGTGTTCGCGAGGTCCCAGACCTCCCGCTCCAGGAACAGCGAATCCTGCGGGTGGATGCCGAGGCTCTCGCTGTACGGGATGTACATCGCCTCCGCGGCCCGCTCCCAGGACTCCGCCTCACCGGAGCCGAGGCCCGTGCGCTCGACGAGGGCCGCGTAGTCCTCGGGGTAGCTGTCGCGGATCTCCCGCACGACCTTGGCCGCGTACCGGAGGTTGTACCGCGCCATGACGTTCGTGTACAGGTTGTCGTTCACGACGGTCGTGTACTCGTCCGGGCCGGTGACGCCGTGGATGTGGAACGTCTGGAGGCCGTCGCCGGCGCCGGACTGCTCCACGAGCCGCGATCCCCGCCAGAAGCCGAGGGTGGCCCAGAGCCGCGCGGTCTCGATCGCGACGTCGGCGCCCTCGCGCCGCAGGAAGGCCTCGTCCCCGGTCGCCCGCACGTACTTGCCGAGCGCGAAGCTGATGTCGGCGTTGATGTGGTACTGCGCGGTGCCGGCGGCGTAGTACGCCGAGGCCTCCTCGCCGTTGATCGTGCGCCACGGGAAGAGCGCTCCGGCCTCGTTGAGCTGAGCGGCCCGGCGGCGCGCCGCGGGGAGCATCTTCACCCGGGCCCGGAGAGCGTTGTACGCCCAGCGCGGCGTCGTGTAGGTGAGGAACGGGAGCACGTAGATCTCGGTGTCCCAGAAGTAGTGGCCGCTGTAGCCGGAGCCGGTGAGTCCCTTCGCGGGGACGCCGGCGCCGTCCGCCCTGGCCGAGGCCTGAGCGAGCTGGAACAGGCACCACCGGGTGGCCTGCTGCAGGTCGTCGCGCCCGCCGATCTGCACGTCGCTGCGCTCCCAGAACGCGTCGAGCCACTCGCGCTGACGACGGAAGACCGTCTCCACGCCCTCGTCCGCTGCCCGGTCGAGAGAGCGACGGCAGCGGTCGACGAGCTCCCGCGGGGGCACGCCGCGGGACGAGTGGTAGCTGACGAGCTTGGTGATCGTGATGGGGACGCCGGCCTTCGCCTGGACGCGGAAGACGTTCTTGGCGATGTCCGGCTCGATGAGCGTCCGGACGTTGTAGTCGTTCTCCGTCTCGATGATGTGATCGGCGACGACGGCGACGGTCATCCCGGACGCGGCGACCCGGTACGACAGCGCGGAGCGCAGCCCGTCCTGCCAGTGCTCCGCCGGCTCCAGCACGCGGTCCGCGATGCGCTCGGCCTTGCGCGGGTCGAAGGCGGCGCCCTTGGTCGTCATCGGGGAGCCGGCGTAGACGCCCGCCCCGTCCTGACGGTTGAGCAGCTGGCAGCTGATCGTGACCGGGGCGTTGGCGTTCTCGACCACGACCTCGAGCCGCAGCACGGCGAGGTGGCGCTCCTCGAAGCTCACGAGACGCTGATCCCGCATGCGTACCCGCTTGCCGGACGGGGTCTCCCAGACGACGCGCCGTTCCAGCACACCCGTGCGCATGTCGAGCGTGCGGGCATACTCGCGCACGTCCGCGTCGTCGAGGGAGATCGGCTCGTCGTCGACGTAGAGCCGCATCACCTTGGCGTCGGGGGCGTTGACGATCGTCTGGCCGACCTCGGCGAAGCCGTAGGCCTGCTCGGCGTGCCGGATCGGCCATGTCTCGTGCAGGCCGTTGATGAAGGTGCCGTGCTCCTGCGCGCCGCGCCCCTCGATGTGGTTGCCCCGGAGCCCGAGGTAGCCGTTGCCGACCGAGAACAGCGTCTCGCCGACGCCCTCCTCCGAGTAGCGCGTCTCGATGAGACGCCACGGGTCGACGGGGAAGCGGTCGCGGTCGATCATGCGGTCTCCGGGGTGTCGGTGCGGGCGGCGGGAAGCAGGACGCCGAGGTCGTCGACGACGTGGGTCGCGCCGGCGGCGCGGAGTGCGTCGGCGCCGGCGCCGCGGTCGACGCCGATGACGACGGCGTATCCGGCGGCGGCGGCCGAAGCGGCGCCGGAGGTGGCGTCCTCGACGGCGATGCTGCGGGCCGGGTCGACGCCGAGGGCCGTGGCGCCGGCGGCGAACATGTCGGCCGCGGGCTTGGAGGCGAGGTGCTCGCGCTCGGCGACGACGCCGTCGATCACGACGCGGAAGAAGGACCGGATGCCGGCGGCCGCCAGCACCTCCTCGGCGTTCTTGGAGCTGGAGACGACACCGAGCGGGATCCCCGCGGCGTGCAGCGCCTCGACCACGGCGAGGGAGCCGGGGAACGGAGCGATGCCCTGGCTGCGGAGCGACGCCGCGAACGCGGCGTTCTTGCGGTTGCCGATCCCGCAGATGGTCTCGGCGGACGGGTCGTCGTCCACCGAGCCCCAGGGCACCTCGACGTTGCGGCTGCGCAGCAGGCTCGCGACGCCGTCGTAGCGCTTCTTGCCGTCGACGTAGGCGAAGTAGTCCTCGTCGGTGTACGGCGGCGTGATGTCCCAGCGGGCGAAGACGTCATCGAAGACCGCCTTCCAGGCGCGCATATGCACCTCGGCGGTCGGCGTGAGGACGCCGTCGAGGTCGAACAGCACACCGTCGGCGTGGAACAGGTCGGGCAGCGCGTCTGGCACAGAGCCTCCAGGAGAAGGACGAGGGTCGGGTCGGCACCTCTCCGTGCCACTGTGCAAGCGTAATGGCGGTGGCGCGCGCGGGGTAACCCCGGACCGCGATCAGAGCAGTTCGGCGGTCTGCCTGGCGATCTGGAGCTCCTCGTCGGTGGGGACGACGAGGACCATCACGGCCGAGGCGTCCGTCGAGATGACGCGGACGCCGCGCTCCTTCGCCTCGTTGCGGGCCGGGTCGATCTCGATCCCCGCGAAGCCGAGCGTCGCCATCGCCGCCGCCCGCACGGGCGCCGCATTCTCCCCGACGCCCGCGGTGAAGGACACGACGTCGACCCCGCCGAGCTGCGCGATGTACGCGCCGGCGTAGGCCCTCAGACGGTGGACGTACACGTCGAAGGCCAGCGTCGCGGCCGCCTCCCCCGCGGCGACGCCCGCGAGGATGTCGCGCATGTCGCTGCGTCCGGCGAGTCCCGCCAGTCCGCTGCGGGTGTTCAGCAGCGCATCGAGGTCGTCGATGGTGTAGCCGGCGCGGCGGGACAGGTGCACGAGAGCGGCCGGGTCGATGTCGCCCGACCGCGTGCCCATGACGAGGCCCTCGAGCGGCGTGAGGCCCATCGAGGTCTCGACCGAGCGACCCCCGTCGATCGCGGTGACCGACGCGCCGTTGCCGAGGTGGAACACGAGCTGCCGGAGGGTCCCGAGGTCGCGCCCGAGGAAACGCGCGGCGGTCTCGCTGACGTACTGGTGGCTCGTGCCGTGGAATCCGTACCGACGGACCCGGTGCTCGGCGGCGAGCGCCGCATCGATCGCGTAGGTGTAGGCCGCCGGCGGCAGCGTCTGGTGGAACGCGGTGTCGAACACCGCCACGTGCGGGACGCTGTCGAACACGGCGCGAGCCGCCCGGATGCCGGCGAGGTTCGCCGGATTGTGCAGCGGCGCGAGCACGGCGAGCTCGTCGATCTGCCGCTCGACGTCGGCGTCGATCAGGGTCGGCGCGTAGAAGCGCGCACCACCGTGCACGACCCGATGCCCGACCGCGACCGGGGGATGCGCCTCGAGGGAGGGGCCATGCGCGGCGAACTGCGCGCGCATGACCTCGAAGGCGGCGGCGTGGTCGGGGATGGACTGTTCGTCGCGGTAGGTGGCGTCGAGCATCGTCGCCGACGGTCCGTCACCCGGCTCCGGGCGCACGGTGTGGGCGACGGGGCTGGAGTCCTGCCCGATGCGCTCGATGAGCCCGCTGGCGAGCTCGTCCTCGTGCGCCGTGTCGATGAGGCTGTACTTCAGCGAGGACGACCCGCTGTTGATGACGAGGATCGCGCTCATGCCTCCTCCCCCGCTCGCTCGTCGCCCTGGGCCTGGATCGCCGTGATGGCCACCGTGTTCACGATGTCGTCGACGAGCGCGCCGCGGGACAGGTCGTTGATCGGTCTGTTCAGCCCCTGCAGCACCGGACCGATGGCCACGGCGCCGGCGGAGCGCTGCACCGCCTTGTAGGTGTTGTTGCCGGTGTTGAGGTCGGGGAAGACGAACACGGTCGCCCGCCCCGCCACCGCCGAGTCCGGCAGCTTCGCCTTGGCGACCGCCGCGTCGGCGGCGGCGTCGTACTGGATGGGCCCCTCCACGAGGAGTTCGGGAGCGCGCTCGCGCACGAGCGCCGTCGCCGCCCTGACCTTGTCGACGTCGGCCCCTGACCCGGACTCGCCGGTGGAGTACGACAGCATCGCCACGCGGGGGTCGATGCCGAACTGCCGGGCGGTGGTGGCGGACGAGATCGCGATGTCGGCGAGCTGCTCGGCCGTGGGATCGGGGATGACCGCGCAGTCGCCGTACACGAGCACGCGGTCGGCGAGGGCCATGAGGAACACGCTGGAGACGACGTTCACCCCCGGCTTCGTCTTGATGATCTCGAAGGACGGCCGGATCGTGTGCGCCGTGGTGTGCGCGGCACCGGAGACCATGCCGTCGGCGAGCCCGAGGTGCACCATCATCGTCCCGAAGTAGGAGACGTCGGTGACGGTGTCCGCGGCCTGCGCGAACGTGATCCCCTTGTGGGCGCGCAGCCGGGCGTACTCGGCGGCGAAGCGCTCCACGAGCTCTGGGTCGGTGGGACTCACCACGTGCGCGCCGGCGATGTCGAGGCCGAGTTCCGCCGCCCGCGCGCGGATCGCCCCGTCGTCGCCGAGGATCGTCAGCTCCGCCACCTCGCGGGACAGCAGCGCCGCCGCCGCCCGGAGGATGCGGTCGTCGTCGCCCTCGGGGAGGACGATGTGGCGGCGGTCGGACCGCGCGCGTTCCATCAGGCCGTACTGGAACATGAGCGGCGTGACGACGTGCGCCTCCGCGAGCCCGAGCTGCTCGGTGAGCTCGGCCACGTCGACGTGCGCCTGGAAGAGTCCGAGCGCCCGGTCGTAGCGACCGCGCGAGTCGGCGGAGATGCGGCCGCGGGTGCCCATCACCCGCACCGCCGTGTCGTAGGTGCCGAGGTCGGTGGTGATGATCGGCACCGAGGAGGCGAAGCCGTCGAGCAGCTGGAGGATCGGGTCCGGCAGCGGGAACGGCCCGTTGAGGATGATCCCGGCGATCCGCGGGAACGTGCCGGAGGAGTCGGCGAGGAGGGCGGCGAGCAGCACCTCGGTGCGGTCTGCGGGGATCACGACCACGGCCTCGTCGGTGAGGCGCGGCAGGACGTTCACCATCGACATGCCGGCCACGACGATCGACAGCGCGACCGCGGTCAGACGATCCTCGTCGCCCTTGAGCAGCGTGCCGTCGACGGCCGACACGATGCCGCGGATGGACGGCGCGACGAGCGCTCGATCCTCGGGCAGCGCCCAGACCGGGGTGCCGGCAGGGACGACGGCCCGCACCGCGTCGACGATGGCGTCGAGCCCGTCGGGGTCGGCCCTGTTCACGGCCACCGCGAACAGCTCCGCGCGCTCCTCGGCGAGTTCCGGCAGCGCCAGGGCGGCGATCTGGCCGACGGCGGCGGCCTCCCGCGCGGTGGTCGTGCCGAGCTGCTCGGCCTGCCGCTGCTGGTCGCGTCCGCTCAGCACGAGCAGGACGGGGGCTCCGAGGTTCGCCGCGATCCGGGCGTTGAAGCCGAGTTCGGCGGGGCTCGCGACGTCGGTGTAGTCGCTGCCGACGATGACGACGGCGTCGCACTGCGCCTCGACGGCCTTGAAGCGCGCGACGATGGTCGACAGCGCGCCCTCGGGGTCGGCGCGCACGTCGTCGTAGGTGACGCCGATGCAGTCCTCGTAGTCGAGCTGGACGCCGTCGTGGGCGAGCAGCAGCTCGAGGATCTCGTCGCGCTCGGCGACCGCGCGGGCGATCGGGCGGAACACGCCCACGCGCGGCGACACGCGCATCAGCGCATCGAGCACCCCGAGGGCGATCGTCGACTTCCCGGTGTGGCCTTCGGCCGAGGTGATGTAGATGCTCCGCGACACGGCTCCAGCTTAGGCGGGCACCCCGACACCGCACCCCGCCGCTGCCGTGACAAACGCGCGCGTCACTCGCACGGGCCGGACAGCACGTCGACGACGGCCGTGGCATCCTCCTGGTATCGCGTGTAGTAGTCCCGGTCCGTGTTCACCTGCACCCGGTGGATGGCGTGCGAGGGCGCCATCGACCGCCAGTCGGGGACCCGGGCCAGGCGCTCGAAGAACAGGCGGGCCGCGGTGGCGGGATCCATCCGCTGCTCCGCGCTCCCCCACCACTCCTGCTGCTGGAAGAGGCCGATGCTCGTCGTGCGCGATCCATCCGGATTGGTCCAGCCGCGCGTCTCCCAGTCCCCGTAGTCGATGTTGCGCAGGCTGCTCTCGCCCATCGCGGTCATGACGCCGAGGATCTGGCCGTCCCGCGCGAACCCGAGCTCGTCGGCGGTGCGGATGATGGTCGCGGCGTTCTCGAGCTGTTCGCCGCTCCATCCGGCGACGCCCGCCTGGGGGAAGGTCGACGGACGGTCGAGGCAGACCGGCGCCGGATCCCTCGCCAGCCCCAGCGGGATGAGCACGAGCAGCGCCGCCCCCGCGGCCACCACGGCGGCGGACACGGCGACGCGGCGCAGGATCCGCTTCCGCTGTGCACGCCGGGCGGCGCGACGACGCGCCTCGCGGCGTCGGCGGTTGGCGGCCTCGCGCGACGCGGCGGGCCGCCGGGTCGACGTGGTCCGCGTCCCCGTCGTCCTCCTCGTGCGCGGAGCCGTCATCGTCCGACGGCGCGGCGCCGGTCGGGACGCCGTCCGGCGAGCGCGGCCCCACCGCCCCCGATGGCGCCGAACAGATGGCCCTGCCAGGACACGCCGTCCGCGACGCCGAACACCCCGGCCAGCATGGTGCCGCCGTACAGGCCGATCACGACGACGGCGATCACCGCGTAGAGGATGCGGTGCGACACGCGGCCGGGGGCGAACACCCGCATCACCACGTAGCCGAAGTACCCGAACACGAGCCCGGAGGCGCCCACGGTCAGCGTGCCGGGGGCGTTCACGAGCCAGGTCCCGAGCCCGCCGACGACCGCGACGATCACGGTGACGGCCCAGAACCGGCGCGTGCCCTCGACCGCGACCAGGCAGCCGAGCACGAGGAACGGCACGGAGTTCGCGATCAGATGCGCCCAGCTCGCGTGCAGCAGCGGGGCGAAGACGATCCCCAGGAGTCCCCCAGGATCCCACGAGCGGATGCCGAGGCCGCTGAAGGAGCCCGGCAGCACCGCGTCCGCGAACTGCACCGCCCACATCGCCGCGAGCAGGAGCACGGGCGACGCGAATCGCCGCAGCGGATGCTCGGGCCTGGCCGGCGGAGGAACGGTCACCGCTCGATTCTCGCAGGCGCACCCTGCGGCCGGCTGGACGCGGGCAAAAGAAAAGACCCTCCGCGCACCCAGCAGAGCCCGGTTACCCTTGCTGCGTTTCCGCCCTGGGGGAATTGGCCTGGATGCCGCCACGCGGAGAGCCGTCGTCCACTCTACCCGACGCCGACGGGACCCGACGACCGCAGCCCGGCATGGTCCCGCGGGCCGTGCGGAGCGTACGATCGATGCAGGCGCATCGTTGCGCCGGACGAGAGGGAACGCATGCCAGAGAACGCCCCCCTGAGCCCGGTCGCGATCGACGCCGACGGATTCGCCGCCCGGACCGCGGCCATCCTCGGCTCGATCAGCCAGGTGATCGACGGGAAGCCCGAGGCCGTGCGCAGCGCCCTCGTCTGCCTGCTCGCCGAAGGCCATCTGCTCATCGAGGACGTGCCCGGCGTCGGGAAGACGATGCTGGCCCGCGCCCTCGCCGCGACCGTCGACGCCACCGTCCGGCGCATCCAGTTCACCCCTGACCTCCTGCCCGGCGACGTCACGGGGGTCTCGGTCTACAACCCCGTCGATCGCGAGTTCGAGTTCAAGCGCGGCGCCGTCTTCGCCCACATCGTCATCGCCGACGAGATCAACCGTTCCTCCCCCAAGACCCAGTCCGCACTCCTGGAGGCCATGGAGGAGGGGCAGGTCACGGTCGACGGCTCCACGCATCGGCTGCCCGACCCGTTCCTCGTCGTCGCCACGCAGAACCCGCTGGAGATGGAGGGCACCTACGCGCTCCCCGAGGCGCAGCGCGACCGGTTCATGATGCGCATCTCGATGGGCTACCCCGACCCCGCGGCCGAGGCCCTCATGCTGCGGCAGCGTGACGTCGTGAACCCGCTGGCGACCGTGACCCCGGTCGCGGACGCCACCGCGATCTCGCAGCTCATCGCCTGGGCCCGGGCCGTGCACGTGGCGCCCGCACTCGAGGAGTACGCCGTCGCCCTCGCCCAGGCCACCCGCACCGACCCGAGCCTGCACCTCGGCGCCAGCCCGCGGGCCACGCTGCAGCTCGTCCGCGCGGCGAAGGTCTGGGCCGCGCTGGACGGCCGCGACTACGTCATCCCGGATGACATCACGGACCTGCTGATCCCCGTGTTCGCCCATCGGCTGCTCCCCGCCCGCGGCGCGCATCGGGCGGGTGCCCAGCCGGTCGAGGCGGCGCTCACCCAGATCGCGGAGCGCGTGCGCGTGCCCGTCGCGACCCGCTCCTGAGGACACCGCCATGCGCCGACGTCGACTGCTCACGCCGCGCGGCACCGGTGCGCTCATCGCCGCGCTCGGATGCGTGATCGCGGCCAACATCCTCGGTGCGCGGATCCTGCTGTACCTCGGGGTCCTGCTGGCCGCGCTCACGCTGTTCGCGGCTCTCGCCGTCCGCCTCCCCCGCCGCTCCGGAACGGTCACCCGGCAGATCTCGACCGACCTCCTCACGGTCTCGGAGACCTCGCGCGTGACGGTCCGCTTCACGCTCCGGGCCCTCCGGGTGCCGCACGGGCTGTGGCACGATGTCCTCCCCTCCGCCGTCACCGGCGACTCGGGAGGCGAATACCCCGCCGACACCCCGCGGCTCAGCTACCTCGTCACCGGCGTCCGTCGCGGCGTCTGGCCCCTGGGGCCGCTCCTGCTGCGCACCGTCGATCCGTTCGGTCTGGCGCAGCGGGAGCAGGCGTTCGGCGACACGCGGACGATCACGGTGGTCCCGGAGGTCTTCGCGCTGACCCCGCTCGCCGTCCGCATCGGCGCGGCGGGCGGCACGGCGCACACCTCCTCCACCCGGCTCGGCCAGGGCAGCGACAACCTCTCGCCCCGCGGATACGCGCCCGGCGACTCGATGCGCCGCATCCACTGGAGGGCGACCGCGCACCGCGGAGAGCTCATGGTCCGGCAGGAGGAGGAGGAGTCGAGCCCGGACGCCGTCGTCGTTCTCGACCGCTCGGGCAGCGGGTGGACCGCGAATGCCGAGGAGATCGATCCGACGTTCGAGGCCGCGGTCTCGCTGTGCGCATCCGCCGCCCTCCATCTCGCCGCCGAGGGATACAGCGTCGACGTCCTGGACAGCGCGGGCACGCTCCTCGGTGCCCTCCGCGGACACGAGGACGACCGGGACGGCCTGCTGGTCGCGCTGGCGATGGTCACGCCGCGCGGCGAGCGTCGCGACCTCGTCGCCCTGCTCGGCGGGACACCGCCCGGACCGCTCGTCTACGTGACCGGCCGACTGGACGAGGAGGACGCCGCGCTGCTCCGCCCCGCCGGCGCCGCCGCACCGCTCCTTTTCAGCACCGACCCGCTGCCGGGCGCCGAGGAGGCCGCCCGACAGCACGGCTGGACCGTGGCGCGACTGGGCACCGACGTCGCCGAGGCCTGGGACGACGCGCTCTCGGCACGGACGGGAGCCGTCGATGTTCCGGGATGAGCGGCCGCGGCCCGCCGCCGTGCCCACCGGCACCCGCCCGCGCTGGCACCGCGATCGCGAGGAGCCGGCCGGGATCCTCCCCCTCGGTGCCCTCGCCGCCCTCGCCGCACTCACCGCGCTCTGGCCCTTCACCGCGGTCATCGCCCCCGGGGTCTGGTCGTTCGTCGTGACCCTCGTCGTCGTCGCGGTGATCGGCGCCGGCATGCTCGTACGGCATCTGCTGCGCGACCGTCCTGCGACCGTCGTCGGGCTGGCCGTCCTGCTCGCGCAGCTCCTCGTGGCTGTCGGTCTCCTCACCCTGCTCCTCGCGGGAGACACCGCCGTCGCGGGGGTGGTGCCGACGTCCGACACGCTCACGCTGTTCCAGGCCCTCGGCTCCGCAGCGGTCCAGGAGATCGTGTTCGGCTCGGCTCCGCTGGAGGCCTCCCCCGGGCTCGCGGCCGCCCTGGGTGCGGGCTTCGCCCTCGTCGCGATCCTGCTCGACCACCTCCTCGCCCACCGGGCCGCCGTCCTCGCCACCGTCCTGCTGGGGGCCGTCGGCGCGGTGCCGATGATCGTGACGCTGGGACCGCCGAACGTGGCCTGGTTCGCCATCGCGGCGGTCGTGGCCCTCCTCCTGTTCCGGGTCACGGCGCGACGGCACCCCGAGTCCCCGCGCCGCGCCTCGGCGGGTGTCGCGGTCCCCGTCGGCGCGGCCGCCATCGCGACCACGCTCCTCGTGACCCCGCTGCTCCCGGTCGCGTCCAGCATCGCCGGGACCGGGGTCGGCGTCACGGTCGACGCCTCCCTGCGCCTGGGCGACGACCTCCGACAGCCGAGTCCGGTCGAGGTGCTGACGGTGGCCACCGAGGCGGATACCGCTCCCTACCTCCGCCTCACGACGCTCTCCCGGTTCGACGGCCGCGTCTGGCAGCCGGACCGCGGCGACCTCCAGTCCCAGGCGGACGGGTTCGGCGACGCGGAGTGGAGCGAGGACGTGACCGCCGCCGAGCAGACGACCTCGATCCGGGTGCTGCGGATGTCGAGCTCCTGGCTGCCCGTGCCGTATCCGGCCACGGACGTGCAGGGGCTCAGCGCGGCGTGGCGCGTCTCGCCCGAGAACCGCACGTTGTTCTCCCGCCGCGCCGACGCGGTCGGCAACGACTACACCGTGACCTCGCTCCGCGTGACGCCGACGCTGGAGCAGATCCGTGCGACGGAAGCGGCCCCGCCCCGCGAGACGGACCAGGACGAGGAGGTGGAGCTCCCGGCCATCATCCCCGAGCTCGCGGCCGAGGTGACCGCGGACGAGGAGACCGACTACGACCGGCTCGTCGCGCTGCAGGACTGGTTCCGGTCGCAGTTCGAGTACTCGCTGGAGACGCCGGTCGACGAGGGCTTCGACGGCACCGGCGCCGACGCCGTGGCGCGATTCCTCGAGGAACGCTCCGGATATTGCGTGCACTTCGCCGGCTCCTTCGCGCTCATGGCCGAGAGCCTGGGCATGCAGGTGCGGATCGTGGTCGGATACCTCCCCGGTTCGCCCACCGACGAGAAGCGCGGTGACGAGTCGATCTTCTCGGTGTCGAGCGACCAGCTGCACTCCTGGCCCGAGGTGCTGTTCCCCGGCATCGGCTGGGTGCCTTTCGAGCCGACCGCCTCGCTCGGTGTCCCCACGGCCTTCCGTGCCGGCACCACCGGTGCCGGGAGCAGCAGCGGCCCGGCGACCCCCGCACCCACGACGGCTCCGCAGACCGAGGAGACCTCCGGGCCGGAGGTCGACCGGAGGGATGCGGATGCCGGCTCGACGGACTCCGGGGAGCTGCGCCGACTCGACCCGACGCCGGTCCTCCTCACGACACTCGGTGTCGTGATCGTGCTCCTCCTCCCCGCCGTCGTCCGGCTCCTCGAGCGGCGCCTCCGGATGCGTCGCGCCGCCCACGGAGACGCCGCCGCGGCGTGGGCGGAGCTGCGAGACACCCTGATCGACCTCCGGATCCCCGTCTCGGACGCGGAGAGCCCGCGGATACGTGCCGCCGGGCTCGTCAGGGAGGCAGGTGCGGACGAGGCCGCGTTGGGCCGGTTGGTCACGGCGGTGGAGCGCGCGAACTATGCGCGCACGTCCGCCGCTGCCGACGACCTCGCCGTCCCCCTGCGGGCCGTGCTCGTCAGCCTCCGCGCGCACGTCGCCGGGGGGACTCGGGCCGAGGCGCTGCTGTTGCCGCGGTCGCTCTATGCGCCGCGGGGTTCCGACTCCCGACTCCTGGTCTGACGGTCGGCAGGCGCCGCGGTCAGAGGTGCGCGGCGGACGGCTCCGCGTGCGTCGGGCAGGCGACCGCGTCGCAGTCCGCACAGACGACGAACTGCGCCCGGCAGGAGGGGTCGGGGCAGTTCGCGGTGCGCTTCGTCGCCGCCCCGCATCCCGCGCAGACGCCGATCACCCGCGCGTGGTCCGAGAAGTCGACGGATCCGCGCCCGTCGAAGACGTAGAGCGATCCGTCCCAGAGGCCGTCGTCGCCATAGGTCTCGCCATAGCGGACGATCCCGCCCTCGAGCTGGTAGACCTCACCGAAGCCGCGGGACACCATGAGGCTCGACAGCACCTCGCAGCGGATGCCCCCGGTGCAGTAGGTGACGACGGGCTTGCCCTTCAGGTCGTCGTACACGCCGGAGTCGAGCAGACGCACGAAGTCCCTGGTGGTCTCGGTGTCCGGCACGACGGCGCCGCGGAAGCGTCCGATCTCCGCCTCCAGCGCGTTCCGGCCGTCGAAGAACACGACCTCGTCCCCGCGCTCGGCGACCAGGGCGTGCAGCTCGTCGGGGGTGAGGCGCGCCCCTCCGCCGACGACGCCGTGCGCGTCGACCCGCAGCTCGTCCGGGGCGCCGAACGACACGATCTCGTCGCGCACCTTCACGCTCAGCTTCGGGAAATCGAGGCTGCGGCCCGCCTCGTCCAGTCCGGTGCCCTCGCTCCACTTGATGTCGGTGTCCCGGAAAGGGGCGTAGGAGCGGAACGAACGCGCCCACTTCTTCAGAGCCGGGAGGTCCCCGCCCAGTGTGCCGTTGACGCCGTGCGACGAGATCAGGAGCCGTCCGCGCAGCGCCAGCGCCTCGCCGAGGTCACGCTGCCAGACGCGGATGGCCTCCGGATCGGCGAGCGGGGTGAACGCGTAGAAGAGGACGATCTTGGGGGTGGCCACCCAGGAATCCTACGTCGCCCCCCGTCGCGCTAGCTCACGTCCCGCCGCAGGAACACCACCGCTCCCGCCCCGACCGCGAGCAGGATCCAGCCCGCCGCGATCGGCACCGCCGCGGGCCCGAGCCCCTCGCCCGCGGGGATGCCCAGGGCGGCCACGTCGAACCGGAAGGCGTCGAGCAGGGCGGGAAGCGGCAGATAGACGGCGCCGGCGCTCCAGAACATCGCCGCGAGGAGGCCCACCCCCATCGAGAGGGCGGCGACGAAGAGCGCCGCGAGATGCGCCTGCACGACGATGCCGACCCCCAGACCCCACAGCGCCGCGGCCGCACCGAGGGCGACAGCCGACGCGACGGCCGACGCGTGCACGGGGACGCCGCCCAGGGTGACGAGAAGCGCCGTGTGCCCGCCGACCACCGCGGCGACCGCCACGACCGCGCCGCCCAGCGCCGCGGCGGGCACGCGGACGACGAGCATCGCCCACCGGGACTCCAGCATCAGCCGCTGCGCGACGACGCCGTCCCGCCGGTCGATCGTGTAGCGGAAGGAGCCGTAGACGGCCGCGAGGATGCCGGCGTAGGTCGCGAGCACGGCGTCGAAGGGGGCGACGAGCTCCTCCCGGGCCGCCGACGGGGCCTCGGCGAGCTCCGCCGGGATGCTCGTCGCCAGGGAGAGGGACAGCAGGAAGGCCGCCAGCGCGACCCCGAAGAGGACGACGTCCCCGGCCGCGCCCCGCGCCTGTGCCCGCAACGCTCGACCGATCACGCGACGCTCCGGCGTCCCCGGACGGCGGCGAGCGCGACGAGGCCGACCGCCCACGCCGTCCCGATGGCGAGGGCGGGCGCGAAGGCGAGCAGTCGGCCCTGGTACTCCGGCACGCTCAGCGCCGCGATGGCCATGCCGGGAGAGAACCGCGCGATCTCGGGGGCCGTCCGCAGCATCGCGAACTCCAGCGCCATCGGGAAGACGAGGACGATGATCGCCGTCGCGTAGTAGTTCCGGGTGATCCAGCCGATCGCTCCGCCGATGAGGGCGCCGAGGACCACGCCGCCCAGAGCCCCCGCGACGATGCGCCCCGCCTCCGCCGTGAACACGAGGCTGAGCCCGTGCCGGGCGAGGAAGACCGAGATGCCGAGCATCCACAGCAGGACGACCACCACGGCCAGCGCGAGGGCGATGACGACGCCGGCGACCAGCTTCCCCGGGAAGGCGCGGCGGAACCCGACCGCCGTGAGCGTCCGGTCCATGGAGCCGTAGTAGTACTCCCGCGTCACGGGGTACGCGCCGACGAACGCCGCCGAGATGACCGACCACGCGAGCGGCTCCAGCAGCCGGGCTGTCGCCGCGCCCGCGTCGAGGCCGTCCACCGCGAGACGGGAGCCGTCGGAGAAGAGCACGAAGGCCGGCATGAGGACCGCGACGAGGTACACGGCCAGGATCGACAGCCCGCTCACCGCGCGCAGCAGTTCGCCCCGGATCACGCCGCTCATGCGGGGGCTCCTTCGACGAGATCGAAGTACCGGCTCTCGAGCGAGTCGGCCCCGCCCGTGACGAGGTCGTCCAGCCTCCCGGCGAAGAGCGCGCGTCGTTTGATGACGACCACCTCGTCCACGACCTGTTCGAGCTCGGAGAGCTGATGACTGGAGACGAGCACCGTGCCGCCCCGTTCGGCGAAGCCGCGGAGGAACCCGCGCAGCCAGCGGATGCCGTCGGGGTCGAGACCGTTGGCCGGCTCGTCGAGGATGAGCGTCCGCGGCGCACCGATCAACGCCGCGGCCAGGCCCAGCCGCTGCGCCATGCCCGTCGAGTAGGTCTTCACACGACGGCGCGCATCGGCGGCGAGGCCCACCTCGTCCAGCACCTCGTCGACGCGGCCGCGCGGCGCACCGGCTGCGAGTCGGCAGATCTCCAGGTGCCGTCGCCCGGAGATGCCGGGCTCGAAGCCGAACCCGTCCATGTGGACGCCGACGTGCGCGGCCGGGTTGTCCAGCGCCCCGAACGGCGCCCCGTCGATCACGGCCTCGCCGTCGGTCGGCCGCACGAGACCGACGATCGCCCGCAGCGTCGTCGACTTCCCCGCGCCGTTCGGGCCGAGAAGCCCCACGATCGCCCCGCGGGGCACCGCGAACGACAGGTCCTCGACAGCGGTGCGGCGTCCGAACCTCTTCGTGAGGCCGCGTACCTCGATGGCGTGCTGATTCATGGTCATCCTCTCTCCTCCTCGCTCGTGAGAGCTGCCAGCGGCGACGCGACCGCCGCCCAGAGCGCCTGCCAGAGCGGCACCGTGCCGAGCTCCACGCGCGCCTGTCCCGCTGCCGGGAGGGCGCTGCGCTCCCCCGACACCTCCACCTCCGCCACGGCCGTCGCCGGGATCGATGCCCCGGGCGTCCTGACCGGGAAGAGCGCCTCGACCGGCACCTCGATCTCCGTCGCAGGTCGGGTCCTGATCGTCCCCTCGCCGCGGTACTCGCTGGCGAGGATGCCCCGCGTCGACAGGACGACCGGGGCGCCGTCCGGGATGCGGGTGCCGGGATCCCGTCCGCCCCGCACCAGGACCACCCGGTCGTCGTCCACGGAGAACCCCAGCACCGCGGCCGTCGGGACCGGGACGAGGATGCCGGCGGCCACGATTCCGGCCGCGAGCGCGGCGGTCACGCCGGCGAGGCGGAACCGCGAGGCACCGGATCGCCACACCTGGAGCAGAGCGCGCACCAGGAGGAGGACGCCCGCCACGACCACGACGGCCTCCAGAGCGAGCACGAAGAGGCTCGCCGCCGGGCCGGCTCCGTCGAGCAGCTGCGCGGTCCGGACGACGGCGAACAGCACCATGACGACCGGGGCCGCCAGGCAGCAGAGACCGAACGGCACGCTCCACCACCGCTCCAGCGCCCGCGGCTGCCGCGGCGCCCCGAACACGAGGCGGGCGAGGAAGCCCGCGCCGTCGCGGATCGACCTCCTCCGGAGATTCGGCTCGTCCAGGGCGCTCATCAGGGCGAGGTACCCGTCGAAGCGCACGAAGGGGATCAGGTTCACGAGCACGACGACCGTGCAGGAGATCGCGAGGAGCAGCAGTGTCTCGCGGGCCGCCGACGACGGCAGGGCGAGAGCGGCGAGCATCGCCACCGCCGCCACCGTGGCGTGGACCGCGGGGCCGGCCAGGGCGATCGCCACACGATGCCGGCGGTCGGGGAGCCGCCAGCCGTCCGTGACATCGACGAAGAAGGCGGGCGTGAGGTACAGGAGCATGAACCCCGCGCGCCGCGGCCGGCCTCCCAGCCGGGTGAGGGTGAGCCCGTGCGCGGTCTCGTGGACCAAGGTCGCGAGACCGAGCGTCACGACGACGAGGGCGAAGCCGGCGAGCGGCACCGGACGGGCGAGCACGGCACCCAGCTCGCCGAGGTGCAGGGCCGCGCCGACGATCCCAGCACCGACCACCGCGGCGACGATCGCGAGGACCGCACGGCGCGGGACGGGCACGACCACACGGTCGAGACGCGCGAAGAGCGCGGACGCGCGGAGGGTCGCGAACTGCACGGTGAACGGCGGTCGATACGTGACCCGGCCGGGCAGCCGGGACGCACCCCCGTCCAGGAGCCCATTGTCGCGGAAGCGCTCCATCAGTCGCAGCACGCTCTCGTCGGTCTCCCCCGCCGCGAAACGGGCGCGCAGCGCGGAGACCGCGGTGCGGCCGTCCATCGCCGTCAGCAGGTCGACGACCGGTCGGGACAGCCGCGCCGACGGCACGCCCTGGACAGTGGCGAGCCACCCGGAGCCCTCCGCCGTCGGCTCGAACGCGACGCCGGCGGCCAGGGTCGGACACGACTCGGCGGTGAGGGCGTCCCGTCCTCGTCCGCGACGTCGCCGCACGGCTCGTGGTCCTGCCGTCGTCATCGCCCGCCCCTTCCATCCTCGGCGCGGGTGGTGGTGAGGAGGAGGATCTCCACGCCGACGGGCGTCCGCACCGGGGACGTCTCGGGCGCCGCGAAACCGGCCTCGACGAGTTCGTCGGCCAGGAGTCGGGGGTTCAGCACGTGCAGGCGACTCGTAAGGACCGGCACCTCCGCGCGCGGGGCGATGTCCGCGAGGCGGACCCAGTTGACCAGCCGCACGGCGCCGTCGTCCTCGACCTGCTGCGCGAAGAGGTAGGGCTCGTCTCCCGCGCTGCCGGGGACTGTGATCTCGCGGTCGGTCGGGAGAGCGAGAGCGTCCGCCGACGCCCCGTCCGCGATGGTAAGGGCGAAGACGCCGGCGGAGGCCAGATGACGTCGAACGCCCGCGTAGAGACGCGCCCGGTCTTCGCGATCGAGCAGCGTGATGGAGGTCGCCCCGAGGACGACGAGGCCGAAGTGCTCGCCGAGCGCGAGGTCGCGCATGTCCGCCACGACGCACTCGACGGTCGCCCCGTGCGGCACGGCGCCGCGGAGGCGCGCGTGCATGTCCGCGGAGAGATCGGCCGCCGTAACGCGATGCCCCGAGCGTGCGAGCGGGATCGTCAGCCGTCCGCTTCCCGCGGCGAGGTCCAGGACGGGTCCGGGGACCGCACGCGCGAGTGCCAGGACTTCGCGGATCTCCGCCCGGTCCGGGCCGACGAGCCGGTCGTAGAAGTCGGTGCCGGCTCCGGCGTACAGGTCTTGTGCCCTGGCGGTCGCGCCGACGAGGTCGAGCCGTGCCGCCACGGTCTCGGTGATCAGGGACGTCATCCGTGCATCGCCTCTCCTCGGCTGGATGGTCGGGGGGTGCGGGCGGACGATCCCGCCCGCACCCGCTGTCAGGTCGCGATGGCGGCGGCTCCGCCGATGATCGCGATGATGTAGCTCGCGTGCTCCCACCACTCGAGCGGGGTGTCGATCTGTTCGAGTTCCAGGAACTCCAGCGACGTGGACTGCACAGTGCACCTCCTAGGTCAGAGCGAGAATTCCGATGATCACGCCCACGGCGAAGCCGCGGATGTAGTCATCGGCATCGCCCGGCGCGTCCATGGCCTCGAGTTCGGTGAACTCGAGCGCCGGCAGTGCTGCGGTCATGCGTCCCTCCTTCCTTTCTCCGATCGGGTGCTGCCGGACGGCATCACGTGGCGGCTGCCGCACCGATCCCGATGAGGACCAGCGCGCCGATCACGCCCTGGTAGAAGCTGTCCCAGCTGGGCGCCTCCATCGGGTCGAGCTCCTGGAACCGGATGCTCATCTCCGTGCTTTCGTTCATTCCCATCACCTCCTCTCCGCTGCTCGGGCCGGCGATCGCCGACCGGGGACGGGCTCCACCGGGAGTCGTGGAGCACAGCGCGGACGTCCGCGGCGCGGACTCCGCGCAGCATGGGGCGGTGATCCCCCCACGCCGTCTCCACGGCGGCGGCGATCCGATCGATCTCCCGTGCGCTCGGGCGCGGCGGTGACGGGAGCCCTCCCTGGTCGACGACGGCGGCGATGCCGGCGGCCGGGTCACGAGGCAGTGCCGTCCCCGCCGCGACGCCGGCCCAGAAGGCGTCGAGGCTGGCGCGGTCGCCCCAGCGCGGATCGCCCGCACCGATCCGCCGCCAGACGGCGGCGATGACCGCCGCCGTGGCCGTCATCTTGCGGACGCCGAGATGGAAGGCGACCTCGTTCGCGAGGTACCAGTGGCGGGCGCTGTACGGATCGGGCCCGCGGAGGGCGGCCGTGCGCTGGGTCGCGGCGCTGAGCCGCGCGAGGCGCAGCCGTCCCGTCGTCGACATCACGTCAGCCGAGGCCGCCTCGAGCAGCGCCCGGCCGAGGAGCCGCGCGTCGCGGTCGGCCCGCGCCGTCCGTGGACTCGTCGAGGCGCCGGCCACCCGGAGGAACGCCTCCAGCGCTCCCTCTCGCACGGCAGCGGGGGTGAGCGTGGCGAGCTGGTCGGGATCGAGGACGGCGTGGCGCGGACGCAGCGAGCGACCGACGAGGAGCCGGGCTCCGCAGCGGTTCCGGAGGATGGCGACGCTGTTCGTCTCCGACGACGTGCCGAGCGTCGTCGGCATCGCGACGATGTCGACCGGCGGAGGCGCGTCGGGCAGGATCGTGAGCGCCGAGGTCTCCGCGTGCCGCAGGGCGAAGTCCAGGAGGCGTCCGGGGCTGAGCGCGAGGGCCGCGATCTTGCTCGCATCGAGGACGCTTCCGCCGCCAACGGCCACGATGACCTCGGGCGGTCGTCGGACGAGCTCGTCGGCGATCAGGACGACGCCGAGCTCGTCCGCCCCCGAGGCGTCCACCGTCATCGTCCGGGCGGACGCTGCGGAGGGAAGGGGGTGCGCGACGGCCGCGTCGGCGATCACCAGCGTGTCGCGTCCCGCTGTCAGACCCGCCATCGTCTCTCGTGCGCACGGCCCGTGCCACAGCGTGGGGACGCGTGCGGTGAACGGCCCGGTCATGCCGCCGCCTCCCGCACCCGTGCCAGGCCGCCTCGCACGGCCCGGTCGGTCTCGGCCACCTCCGCCGGGGTGAAGCCGTAGCCGGGGATGAGCTGGATGGAGCTCGGACCGGGGTGCACCACGACGCCGCTGTCGGCGATGGCGGACACCACCTCCAGGACGTCGGTCCCGGAGAGCGGGGACCCGTCCGGGCCGCGGAGCCCCACCCCGACGAAGCAGCCGCTGCCGGTGACGTCGGTGACGATCCCGTCCTCCTGCCAGGTCCGCGCGAGGCGGCGCAGCGTCGACGCCAGGGCCTGCGTGGTGGCCTCGACGTCGATGCGGCGGAGCTCGTCGATCACGGCGAGGACCGCGGCCGCGCAGGCGGGCGTGCCCGCCTGCGTCTCCCCGTGGACGAACGTCCATCCGCCGCGGGCGAACGCCGTCGCGATGCGGTCGCCGACGAGGAGCGCCGCCGCTCCCATCGCCCCGTTCGTCAGCGCCTTCGACACGAGGAGGACGTCCGGCGCGGCCGCCCAGCGGTCGGTGGCGAACATCGCGCCCGTGCGCCCGAAACCGGTCGCCACCTCGTCTGCCACCAGCAGGAACCCGTGCCGCTCCCTCAGCTCCAGGAGACGACGGACGAAGACGTCGGACAAGGCATGGGCTCCGCTGCCGAGGACGGGCTCCACCACGACGGAGGCGACGCGGGAGCCTTCACGCTCCAGCAGCGCTTCGAGCTCCGCCCCGTCGTCGGCGTGCGACACGTGCCGCACCGTGCGCCGGTCGACGCCGTAGACCGACTGCAGCAGGTCGTCGCCGCTCAGCACGTGGCTTCCGTACATCGTGCCGTGATAGCTGCCGCGCAGGCCGACGACGAGCGACCGCGAGCCCGCGCCCTGCTGCGCCCAGTACTGCCGGGCGAGCTTCATGGCGGCGTCGTTGGCCGCCCCGCCGGAGGTGGAGAAGATCACCCGCCGGTAGCGCTCGGAACCCGCGAGGGCGATGAGGGCATCGGCGGCGTCCTCGGCGTAACGGTGCGGGGCGCGGAACAGCGAGAGGTAGGAGGCGTCGCGGGTCGCCCTGCTCACGGCCTCGGTCACCGCCGGGTTGCCGAAGCCGAGGGGCACGTTCCACAGGCCGCTGGTCGCGCAGAGGCGGTCGGAGCCGTCGGCGTAGAAGAGGCGATGCCCGGAGGCGCCGACCGCCACCCGATCCGGAGGGAAGGCGGTGTCGGCGGGGAGCATCGACGTCCACAGCGCGTGCGGCGCGCTCATCGTGCTCCTCCCCCCGAGGCGTCCTCGGTCCGCGCACCGAGGTGGACGCCGAGCGCGGCGAGCGCCTCCAGGCACAGGTGCCGCGCGCGGGCATCGGGCACTCCGCAGGCGCGGGCCACGCGCGCCGCCGCCCGCCCGCGTGTGCTCGAGGTCTGGATCGCGTCGACCACCGCAGCGGTCAGCGGGGACAGGAGGTGCCGGCGGAGCGTCCGGACATCGGCGAGCAGGAACCCCTCGGCGGTGTCGAGCAGGAACGGGTCGTCGGTCAAGGGTTCCGCGTCCGCGAGGTCGTCATCGAGGAGCGCCCACCCGAAGCCCGCGATCCGAGCGGCGCCGTTCGGCAGGCGGAGCATCTTCCGGAGATCGGCCGCGTCGAGGTACCGGCGGAGCCACGGCCGGCGGTCGAGCTCGACGATGAGGTCCGCCGAGCCGGGCACGCCGCCCAGCGCCGACGCCAGGGGCAGGGCCTTCCCGAGGGCGGCGGGGAGGTCGTCCACGTCGCCGATCGCCTCCCCCTGCACTCCGAGATGCACACCGCCGTCCGCGTCGATGCGGAGGGCGCGCGGAGCCTCCACCTCCTGCGGGCGCGCGAGAGCGGAGCGGTCCGCGAGCAGCACCCGGGGGTCGAGCATCGCGGCGGCGAAGACCCCGGTGCCGCGCGCGAGGTTGGCGTCGTCGAGGAAGGCACGCCAGCTCGCCTCGTCGAAGAAGCGCATCGCCGTCGGTCCGACGATCTGGACGAAGGAGGCCGCGATGTAGTCCTGGAGCTCGACGCCGCGCTCCCCCAGGAAGAGCTCGTCGCCGAGGTCGGCGAGCCGTCCTCCGTAGCCGACGACCCGCGCCGCCCCCGACCGAGGCACCGATCCTGCGGGCTCGAGGATCACGTCCTCGGGGTCGGCCGCAGCCGCGAGGGCCTCAGCCCCGGCCTCCGCCTCGCGCAGGAACACGCGACCGCGTGCCGCATGTCCGCCCGTGACCCACGCCCGCAGGGCCTGCGGCCCGAGGAGCGGGTCCTCGCCCGTCGACCCGTCGTCCTGCCGTGCCGTCGTCGCACTCGTCCCCATGATCCCCCCAGAGAACCGGATCCGTCTGACGCCGTTGCGTCTTCATATGAAGATATCCAGGCCTCATACGAGGTGCAATATAACAGCTTTCACGACCGCAGGCCTGGATCGCCGGTATGTCACGAGGCCCCCGGGACATCGGATAGGATGGACAGGTTGTTCCCTGGTGACGTGTCCGAGCGGCCGAAGGAGCACGCTTGGAAAGCGTGTGTTGTGCAAGCAACCGCGGGTTCGAATCCCGCCGTCACCGCCACAGACGAAGAAGACCTCCGCATCGCGGAGGTCTTCTCTCGTTTCGGGCGGCGTCAGCCCTCGAAGCGCACCCCGTACGTCAGACCACCGGGCGCGGACGGGAGCACGGTCATGCCGAGCCGCTCGTAGAACGCGGCCGCGCCGGAGTTCGCGGGGTCCATGCCGAGGTGCAGCGCCGGGACACCGCGCCGACGCAGCTCGGCGAAGAGCGTCTCGATGAGACCGCGACCGAGTCCTTGCCCCTGGGTCTCCGGCAGCAGGTCGATGTGCAGATGCGCCGGGTACTCGGCGGCATGCGGCTCGACCCCCGGCTCCCTGGTGTAGCCGTACTCGATCAGCTTCTCTTCGCGCGTCTGCGGGTCCGCCGATCGCGGATAGCGCGCGTGCAGGCCCGGCCACCACTCGTCGCGGAACCAGGCGTAGAAGGCGTCGGTGTCGTCGGTGGCGACGATGTAGCCGATGGTGCGCCCGTCCTCGGCCTCCACGACCCAGGCGAGGTCCGGGTGCCGCTCGACGTACGGCACCGCGAAGAGGTTCCCCCACAGCTCGTCATCGGACAGCACCCCGGTGGCGTCTCCCCCGGCGTCGGCCGTCCGCAGGCAGATCTCGAACATCGCCGGGCGATCGGTCGGACGGTAGGGACGGATGCGCGACACGGGGGCTCCTCGGACGGGTCAGGTTCCGCTCAGCCTATCGGCGCGGGCGGTCGCCTCGACGTCGCGTCGCACCCACGGCACCAGCCAGGCGGCGAGCACGAGGACGACGCCGGCGCCGACGAACGCCCCGCCGAGCGTGTCCGTGGCCCAGTGCACCGACAGGAAGGTGCGCGACAGGGCCATGAGCACGATCCAGGCCGCCCCCACGATCGCCACCCAGACCCGCGGGAAGAGTACCCAGAGCACCAGGGCGATGGTCGCCGCATTCGCGGTGTGACCGGACGGGAACGAGCCGTAGTCGCTCACGACGAGCATGTCGTGCGGGCGGGCGCGGCCGAAGACGTTCTTCAGGAGCTGGACGGCACCGGCGCTGACGAGGAAGCACAACGCGGCGAACAGCGCCCCCCGCCATCGGCGCAGGAGCACCAGGACGGCGATGGTCGCCAGCGGCACGGCGAGGATGGCGACCCAGCCACCGCCGATCCAGTTCAGCGCGAGGGCGAAGCTCAGCATCCAGTCCGCGCGGACCGCGGCGATCGTGTCGTTCCACCACTGGTCGAGCCCCGGCGTCTGCGGATACACGAAGACGACGAGTGCGCCGAGGGCAGTGGCGAGGACGAGGCAGGCGACGCCCCACCACAGCAGCATCCGTCGATTCATCGTCCCATTGTGACGGACGCCCCCGCGATCGCGGGTCGCCGTGCCGGTTAGCGGGCGATGCGGGCGAGACCCTCCTCGAGATCCGCGATGAGGTCGGCCACGTCCTCGATGCCGACCGAGAGACGCACGACGTTCTCCGGGACGGCGAGCTCGGTACCGCGGACCGACGCGTGGGTCATCTCCGGCGGGTAGCCGATGAGCGACTCCACGCCGCCGAGCGACTCGGCGAGCTGGAACACGCGGGTGCTCTCGGCGAAGGCCCGGGCGGCGTCCGCACCCGCGGCGAGACCGAGCGACAGCATGCCGCCGAAGCCGCTCATCTGCCGCGCCGCGATCTCGTGACCGGGGTGCGACGCGAGGCCGGGATAGAACACCTGCGCGAACTCCGGCCGCGCCTGGGCCCATTCGGCGATGGCCTGCGCGTTCTCGGAGTGCTGGCGCACCCGCACCGCGAGGGTCTTGATGCCGCGGGTCGTCAGCCAGGCGTCCAGAGGCGCGGAGACCGCACCCACCGCGAACTGCTGGAACTTCACGGCCTCGACGAAGCGGTCGTCACCGAAGACGACGGCACCGCCCAGGACGTCGGAGTGCCCGCCTAGGTACTTCGTCGTCGAGTGCACGACGAGATCGGCGCCGAGCGCGAGCGGCTGCTGCAGAGCCGGCGAGGCGAACGTGTTGTCGACCACGACGAGGGCACCGGCCGCGTGCGCCACCTCGACGATGAGCGCGATGTCGACGACCTTCAGCAGCGGGTTGCTCGGCGTCTCCAGCCACACGATGCGCGTCTCGGGACGGATCGCCGCGCGGATCACGTCGACGTCGGAGAGCTCGACCGTGGTCGTGTCGATCCCCCAGGGCGCGAGGACCTTCGTGAGCAGTCGGTAGGTGCCGCCGTAGACGTCGTTTCCGAGGAGAACGTGGTCGCCGGGCTTGAGGATGCCGCGCAGCAGCGCGTCCTCGGCCGCGAGACCGGACGCGAACGACAGCGCCCCGACCCCGCCCTCGAGAGCGGCGAGCTGCGTCTCCAGCGAGGAGCGCGTCGGGTTGCCCGCACGGTTGTACTCGTAGCCGTCCCGGAAGCCGCCGATGCCGTCCTGCACGTGCGTCGACGACTGATAGATCGGCGGGATGATCGCCCCGGTGATCGGGTCGGGCGCCTGTCCGGCGTGGATGGCTCGGGTGGCGAAGGCGTGGTCGAGGTCGTGGTCGGACATGCCCTCAGCCTACGTCCGGGCCCTCCGACTGGTGCCGGCCTGTTACGTCCCGCGTCACCGGGAGAGGTAGCCGAGCAGGTCCTGTCGCGTCAGCACGGTGTGCGGCTTGCCGTCCTCGGTGACGAGGAGGGCGTCGGCGTCGGCGAGCGCGGCCCGTGCCTGCGCGACCGACGCGTGGATGCCGATGAGCGGCAGCCGCTCCCCCACGTGTGCGCCGACGGCGTCGCTCGGTTCGGCGTCGCCCCGGAAGAGCAGGTCGAGAAGGCCCTTCTCGTCGACGGTGCCCACGACCTCGCCCATCATCACCGGCGGCTCCGCGCTGAGGACGACGAGCTGCGAGACCTCGTACTCCGTCATCATGCCGATCGCCTCGAGCACCGTGTCGGTGGGGTGCGCGTGCACGAGGTCGGGGAGGCCGTGGCGGGAGGCCCGGGCGGCGAGCACGTCGGCGACCGTCTCCCCCTCCTCCACCTCGCTGAACCCGTAGGAGCGCATCCAGCCGTCGTTGAAGATCTTGCCCAGGTAGCCGCGTCCGCCATCCGGGAGGAGCACGACCATGACCGCGTCCGCCGGCAGGTCCTTCGCCACCCGCAGCGCCCCGACGACGGCCATGCCGCTGGAGCCACCGACGAGGATGCCCTCCTCGCGGGCCAGGCGCCGCGTCATCGCGAACGACTCCGCATCGCCGACCGCGACGATCTCGTGCGGGACGGCGGGGTCGTACGCGCCGGGCCAGATGTCCTCGCCCACGCCCTCGACGAGGTAGGGCCGACCGGTGCCGCCGCTGTAGACGCTGCCCTCGGGGTCGACGCCGATGATGCGCACCGCGTCGTCGGACACCTCGCGCAGGTAGCGTCCTGTACCGGTGATCGTGCCGCCCGTCCCCACGCCGGCGACGAAGTGCGTGACGCGCCCGTCGGTGTCGCGCCAGATCTCCGGCCCGGTCGTCTCGTAGTGGCTGCGCGGCCCGTTCGGGTTCTCGTACTGGTTCGGCTTGAAGGCCCCGGGGATCTCCCGTGCCAGCCGGTCGCTCACGCTGTAGTACGACTCCGGGCTGTCCGCCGGGACGGAGGTCGGGGTCACGACGACCTCCGCACCGTACGCGCGGAGCACGTCGATCTTGTCCTCGCCCACCTTGTCCGGGAGCACGAAGACGCACCGGTAGCCGCGCTGCTGCGCCACAAGGGCGAGCCCGACGCCGGTGTTGCCGCTCGTGGGCTCGACGATCGTGCCCCCCGGCTGCAGATCGCCCGCGGCCTCGGCGGCGTCGATGATCCGTGCGGCGATCCGATCCTTCGCCGACCCGCCCGGGTTCAGGTACTCGAGCTTCACGAGCACCGTGCACGCGATGCCCTCGGTGACGTGCTGGAGCTTCACCAGGGGCGTGTCGCCGACGAGGTCGACGATCGAGTCTGCGTACTTCATCTGTTCAGGGTACGGCGCGGGCCCTCGCCTGCGGGGCTGTGTTTCAGCGCCGCTTCGACAGGCTCAGCGACCCAGAAACCTGGGTCCCTGAGCCTGTCGAAGGGCCTGAGCCCGTCGAAGGGTCAGCCCTTCGTCGCGCCGGCCAGCAGGCCGCGCACGAAGAAGCGCTGCAGGGCGAAGAACACGATCAGCGGGACGATGATCGAGATGAACGTTCCCGCGGACTGCAGGAACCACTTGTTCCCCCAGGTCCCGGAGAGCGAGTTCAGCGCCTGCGTGATCGGCAGGGCACCGGGCGAGGCGAAGATCGTCGCGACCAGCAGGTCGTTCCACACCCAGAGGAACTGGAAGATCGCGAAGGACGCGATCGCCGGAGCCGCCAGCGGCAGGATGATCCGGAAGAAGACCTGACCGTGTCCGGCGCCGTCCACGCGGGCCGCCTCGATGATCTCGCCGGGGATCTCGGAGATGAAGTTGTGGAGCATGAACGTCGCCAGCGGCAGCGCGAAGATCGCGTGCGCGATCCAGACGCGGGCGAAGCTGTACTGCACCTCGTTCAGCCCGAACCCGGGGAAGATCGGCACGTCGTTGATCGTCAGCCCGTCCGAGAACAGGCTCAGCAGCGGCACGAGGGCCATCTGCAGCGGCACGATCTGCAGCGCGAACACGAAGATGAAGAGCATGTTCCGACCCTTGAAGTCGATCCATGCGAACGCGTACGCGGCGAGCGACGCCATCACGATCGGGAACACGGTCGCGGGGATCGTGATCGCCAGCGAGTTGATGAACGCCGTCGCGAGAGTCGTCGAGGTGCCGCCCGAGTTCCACGCCTGCACGTAGTTGTCGAACGTGAACTCCGGGTTGGAGAAGACCGTCCACCAGCCGCTGTTCTGCGTGTCGGCGCCCGGGCGGAATGACGTCACGAAGAGACCGAAGGTCGGGATCGTCCAGAAGAGCGCGATCACCGCGGCCGCGATCGTCGCCCCCTTCGAGGTCAGCTTCTTGTGGGCGGTCGCCTCGTTGCGGCGCGTGTCCCGCGCCACCTGGCGCTTGGTGCGGTTGTCCACGACGGTGGCCTGCGTTGCACTCATCAGCGGATCTCCCTCTGCTTGGCCATCGATCGGGCGTTGTAGATGATCAGCGGCAACACGAACAGGAACAGCACGACGGCGAGCGCCGACGAGTGCCCGTAGCTCTGGAACCGCTGCTGCTGGTTGACCATCTCGAAGCCGAGGACGCTGGTCTCGTCCCGTCCGCCGGTCATCACGGCGACGATGTCGTACACCTTGAGCGAGGCGATCGTGATGGTCGTGAGCACGACGATCAGCGACGACCGGATGCCGGGCACGGTCACGTTGCGGAAGCGCTGCCAGGCGTTCGTGCCGTCGAGCTCGGCCGCCTCCATCTGCTCCACCGGCACGGCCTTGATCGCGGCCGAGAGGATGACCATGGCGAAGCCGGTCTGGGTCCAGATGAACACGATGAGCAGCATGAGCGTGTTGAGGATCGGCTTGATCGCCAGCCACTGCACGGGGTCGCCGCCGAAAGCGGTCACGATCGCGTTGAGGAGACCGATCTGGTCACCCTGCCGGGCGTCGTACATGAACTTCCAGATGATGCCGGCGCCGACGAACGAGATCGCCACCGGCATGAAGACCAGCACCTTGAGGAACTTCTCGCCGCGGGCCCTGTCGATGAAGACGGCATAGGCGAGGCCGATGACCACGGAGATGACCGGAGCGAGCAGCGCCCAGATGATGGTGTTGATCACCGACGACGTGCCGACCGGGTTGGTGAAGACCCAGATGTAGTTCTCGAGCCCGACGAACTCGTCGCCGGTCTTGTCGAAGAAGGACTTGAAGATCGTCGAGATCGCCGGGTAGATGAGGCCGAGCAGCAGCATGATGGCCGCCGGGGCCATGAACAGCACGAGCTGGAAGAGATAGCCCGCTCCCTGCCGCGCGCGGAAGTCCGCGAAGAAGAGGAGCGCCCCGACGAGGAGCGCGATCGCGACGACGTACACGACGGCGTTCGCGTAGGGACGGAGCAGCAGCAGCGCGAGCACCGGGATGACGAGGCACGCGACCAGCCGCATGATGAAGTAGCCGCGACCAGGGCGGGGCGCGAACTCGATCAGCACGAGGATGATCGCCACGACCACGCCGAACACGAGCAGCACGGCGGGGATCTGCACCAGCGGATTCAGACCGCCCAGCCACAGGAAGAAGCTGTTGAGCGAGAACCCGATCGTGATCCGCGAGGACTCCTCGGTCGGGGCGGTGAAGACGAGGAGGAGAGCCAGCGCGACGACGACCACGAAGCCGATCGCGAGGATCGTGCGTGTGGTCTTCCTCCCCTTCTCGTCGGTGCCGTGCGTCGTCGGCGGCGCGTCAGCCTCGACGGGTTTCTCGATGGTCGCGTGCGACATGAACGTCCCCTTCTGGATCGTGCTGGGTTCCCGCGCAGTATGGATGGGTGGAGCGGGGCCGGGCTTGTGCAGCCCGGCCCCGCTCAGCCTGAGAAGATCGCGTCGAGGCGATCAGTTCTCGTAGCCGGCCTGGATGTCGGAGAGCACCGTGTCGGTGTCCTTGCCGTCGATCCAGTCGACCATCCCCTTCCAGAACGAGCCCGAGCCGACGGTCGACGGCATCAGGTCGGAAGCGTCGAACCGGAAGGTCGTCGCGTCGTCCTGCATGATGGTCATCGCCTCCTGGAGGAACTCGCTCGAGGCGAGGCTCGGGTCGGCGTTCTTGTTGGCGGAGATGACGCCACCGAGCTCGACACGGGCGTCGGCGAACTCCGGCGATGCCATGAACTCGAGCACCTGCTGGGTGGCCTCGTCGTCGGAGAAGGCCGCGACGAACTCGCCGCCACCCTCGACCTGGAGCTCACCGGCGGTCTCGCCCGGCATGATGAACGCGTAGACGTCGCCGTCCGGCGCGACCTCGGGGACGTTGCCGTCCGCGGTCTCCGTGTCGAGGAAGTTCGCCGACAGGAACGACGCCTGGTGGGTCAGCGCGCAGTCGCCCTTGGCCACCGCGTTGGCGACGTCACCGAAAGCGGTCGAGTTGATGCTCTTGACGTCGCCGTAGCCCGCGTTGACGTACTCCGGGTTGAGCAGGATCTCACCGACGGCGTCGAAGGCCTGCTTGATCTCGGGGTCGGTGAACTTCACGTCGCCGGCCACCCAGTCGTCGTACACGTCGGGGCCCGACTGGCGCAGGACGAGGTCCTCGATCCAGTCCGTCCCCGGCCAGCCCGACGCCGCCTCGGAGGCGAAGCCGGCGCACCAGGCGGGACCGCCGGTCTTCTCGACGATCGTGTCGGTCAGGGCGATCATGTCGTCCCAGGTCTCCGGGACCTCGACGCCCCACTCGGCGAACTGCTTCGGCGAGTACCAGACGTAGCCCTTGAGGTTCGCGAGCATCGGCGCCGCGTAGAAGGTGTCGTCGAACGTGCCGTACTTCTTCCAGTCCTCGGACCAGTTCTCGTCGACGGCGGACTCGACCGCCTCCGGCGCCGGCATGACCTTGCCGGTGTCGACGAGGGTCTTGAGCAGACCGGGCTGCGGGACGATCGCGATGTCGGGGGCGTCGCCACCGGTCACCTTGGTGACGATGTTGCCCTCGAAGCCCTTGTCGCCGGTGTACTCGACCTTGATCCCGGTGTCCTTCGTGAACTGCTCGAAGGAGGCGTTCAGGTCATCGGCCTCGACGCCCGTGATGCCGCCGGAGATCCGGACGGTGTCCTTGGTCTCTCCGCCCTCATCGCCCCCGCCCTCGGCGCAGCCGGCGAGCGCGAGAGACGCGACGCCGACGAGTGCGATGGGGGCGAGCAGGCGGTATCGCTGTGACAAAGCCATGTACTTCTCCTCTTCAGGTGGATCTTCAGTCCGCCCAAGGAGAGCAATCGCCACATCCATTGGGGAACCGATTCCAGGCCAACCTACTCGGGTTCCTTCGCGCCGTACAACTGGGGAAGGTTACAAGATCACAACCGTTTGAGGTCGGTGCCCTCCGTGTGGTGGGAGCGCTCCCAGTTCCACGGGTCTGGAACCGGTTCCTCCTCGCGTGTGGAACGGCTACGATGGCTCCCGGCGAGCGCCCGATGGCTCGCCGTCGTGGAACCGGGTCGAGGAGGACACGATGAGCACGATCGCCGACGTCGCGACGCGCGCCGGTGTGTCCAAGGCGACCGCGAGCCGCGCCCTGAGCGGCCGCGGCTACGTCTCGGAGGAGACGAGACAGCGCGTGGAGGAGGCGGCGCACGACCTCGCGTACGTCGCGCACTCCTCCGCCACCAGCCTGGCGACCGGGCGCACCGGCACCATCGGCCTGGTGATGCCACCGGTCGACCGGTGGTTCTTCTCGGAGCTGCTGGCGGGCGTGCAGGAGGCGCTGCTCGTGCGCGACCACGACCTGTCGCTGTACGGCGTCCCTGAGCGCTCGGAGACCAGGGAGCGGCTGTTCGAGAGCGTGCTGCCCGGTCGGAGATTCGACGGCATCATCGCCGTCGGCATCCAGCCCAGCGCCCGCGAGCTGGAGCGCCTGCACCGCACCGGGCGCCCGCTCGTCAGCGTGGGGCCCTACAGCGCCGGATCGAGCGCCGTGTCGATCGACGACGCGGCCGCCGCCCGGATCGCCACCGAGCACCTGATCGAGCTCGGCCACACCGACATCGCCTTCGTGGGCGGCGCCACCGACGACACCGACCTCAGTTACGGCGACGCCCGACGCCTGGCCGGCTACCGGGAGGCGCTGCACGCGGCGGGGCTGACTCCGCGCGCGCGCATCGCCGGGGCGGCCCCCACGATGCCCGGCGGCTATGCCGCGGCGGCGGGACTCCTCGGCGACCGTCGCCACCGACCGACCGCCATCGTCGGCGTGTGCGACGAGGCCGCCATCGGCGCCGTGATCGCCGCCCGCCGCCTGGGCATCGCGGTGCCGACCGAACTCAGCGTCGTCGGCATCGACGACCACGAGCACGCGGAGATGTTCGCCCTCACGACCATCGGGCAATCGCCGCGGGACCAGGGCCGGGAGGCCGTGCGCCTGCTCATGCGACGGATGAGCGAGCCCGACGCTCCGGTCGAGCACGTCGAGGCCGCTTCGGCGCTCGTCGTCCGCAGCTCGACCGCGGCGCCGCGCTGACCCCGCAGACGCACGAAGGCCCCGGGCGGAACCCGGGGCCTTCGCAGAAGCGCTGGTGCGCTGGAATTACTTGAGGGTGACGGTCGCGCCGGCCTCTTCCAGAGCAGCCTTGGCCTTCTCGGCCGTCTCCTTGTTGGCGCCCTCGAGGACGGCCTTCGGAGCACCGTCGACGACGGCCTTGGCCTCGCCGAGGCCGAGCGAGGTGAGCTCGCGGACAGCCTTGATGACCTGGATCTTCTTGTCGCCAGCGGCCTCGAGGATGACGTCGAAGGAGTCCTTCTCCTCCTCGGCCGCGGCCTCGCCCGCGCCACCGGCGGCACCGGCGACGGCGACGGGAGCAGCAGCGGTGACCTCGAACTTCTCCTCGAACGCCTTCACGAACTCGTTGAGCTCGATGAGGGTCAGGCCGGCGAACTGCTCGAGCAGCTCCTCGGTGGAAAGCTTCGCCATGATGTATCTCCTAGATAGATGGGGTTTGTAGACGAGATCGCCGGTCGCTTACGCGGCCTCGGCGGTCTCCAGCTTTTCGCGAAGCGCGTCGATGGTGGCCGCAGCCTTGCCCATCGTCGCCTTCATCATGCCCGCGGCCTTCGCCAGCAGAACCTCGCGGCTCTCGAGCGAGGCGTACGTGTTGACCTCGTCGGCGGTGAGGGCCTTGCCCTCGAAGATGCCCGACTTGATCACGAGAAGCGGGTTGGCCTTGGCGAAGTCACGCAGAGCCTTGGCGGTGGCGACGAAGTCACCGTGCACGAACGCGACAGCCGACGGCCCCTTGAGGTCGTCGTCCAGCGCGGAGATGCCTGCCTTGTTGGCGGCGATCTTGGTCAGCGTGTTCTTCACCACGGCGTACTCAGCGTCCTGACGGATGCTGTTGCGCAGCTGCTTGAGCTGGGCAACCGTCAGACCGCGGTACTCGGTCAGCAGGACGGCGTTCGAGTTCTCGAATGACTTCGTGAGCTCGTTGACCGATGCATCCTTCTGCGCCATGGTCACTCCTTGGTGTGTACGAGGCGCCGCACGGTGGTGGGGCGCCGGCCTCCGACCCCCTGCAAAAGAGAAGAGCTCCGGCGCAAGCGCACGGAGCTCGGAAGTTCGTGACACCTGCGCGGGCCCCTGCGATGCAGAGCTTCGATCCTGTGCACTCGCGCGCACACGATGACCAGCGGTCTTCGGTTATGACCACTGTACCCCACCCCCACCTCTCACCCAAATCCCC